>JAUQOZ010000304.1 GCA_030550625.1 Chloroflexota bacterium
CATAATCACATCAGCACCCTCGCCAATCATTTGCTGGGCCGTGCTAGCGCCAAGCGCCGGGTCAATGAAGGTCGGCAAATAGACGCCGAGTAAGTTGATATCGGGATTCACGAAGCGCGCGCCATTATCGAACGCGTTGCGGAAGCGCTTGACCGGCGGGATCTCTTGCCCGGCGACCACGCCGACGGTGCCGGTCTTGGTCATCATCCCAGCCAGCGCACCGACCAAGAAGCCAGCCTGATCCTCGCGGAACTGCAAGCCGACCAGATTGTCGGTAACGGTGCCCGGCTCGTAGAACTGGTCAACGCCGATGAAGATGATGTCAGGGTGCTCGGCGGCGAACTTCTTGGTCGCATCGGCGATCAAGAAGCCGACGGTGATGATGACATCGAAGCCTTCATCAATGAAGGTTTGAATGTTCTTATCGTAATCGGCTTGGGCTTGCGTTTCGATATACTTATACTCAAGCCCAAACTCTTGCGCCGCCCGCAACGCGCCGAGGTGAGCCGACTCATTAAAGGTGCCGTCGTTGACCTTCCCCAAATCCGTCACCAGTGCGATCCGGGGCAGCTTGACATCCGAAGAGCGGAACGGCTGCGGAGCGGGAATGGTGGCCGGATCAACATCACCGCTGACCGGATCGACGCCGGTGGTGAGCGTGCCGTTCGTCAGTGCGGCGAGGATCTGCTCCATGCGCACCTTGACCTCGGCGGGCACCACGTTGGCGGTGTCGTGGTAGTCGGCGTAGCCGATACCGCCGTTGGCAGCCTCGTACATGGCGATGCCGTTGCCCTTGAAGGTGCCGTTGACGACCGCCTTGATCTGGTCGTAGACCGCAACATCAACCCGCTTGATGGCCGAGGAAAGGATCTTGTCGGCGCCGGGAGCCGAGCCGTTGGCGAAGGTGGTCACGTACTCGTCTTGGTCAACGCCGATAACGAACACGCCACGAGCGGCGGCCTCTTTGATCGCGCCGGAACCAGTGGGGCCGCCCGCGCCGAAGATCACGTCCGCGCCGTCGCCGATCATCTGCTGGGCCGTGCTGGCGCCAAGCGCCGGGTCAATGAAGGTGGGCAGATAGACGCCAAGCAGGTTGATGTCGGGGTTGACGAAGCGCGCGCCGTTGTCGAAGGCGTTCTTGAAGCGCTTGACCGGCGGAATCTCGACGCCGGCGACCACGCCGACGGTGCCGGTCTTGGTCATCATGCCAGCCAGCGCGCCTGCCAAGAAGCCAGCCTGATCCTCGCGGAACTGCAAGCCGACCAGATTGTCGGTGACGGTGCCCGGCTCGTAGAACTGGTCAACGCCGATGAAGATGATGTCAGGGTGCTCGGCGGCGAACTTCTTGGTCGCATCGGCGATCAAGAAGCCGACGGTGACGATCACATCGAAGCCCTCATCGACGAAGGTCTGGATGTTCTTCTCGTAATCGGCTTGGGCCTGCGTCTCAATATACTTGTACTCAAGCCCAAACTCTTGCGCCGCCCGCAATGCGCCGAGGTGGGCAAACTCGTTAAACGTCCCGTCGTTTACTTTGCCTAGATCGGTTACCAGTGCGATCCGGGGCTTGCCAGAATCTGTGGGAGCCGTCGTGGGGGCCGCAGTGGGCGCTGCAGGCGCCGGCGTCGCGGTGGGCTGGGCCGCAGGCTGGCCACAGGCGGCCAGCATCGGCACGAGTAGCGTGAAGAGCGCTACCAGCGTCAATAGGGTCTTGCGCATGTCTTCTTCTCCTGATCTACGACGATCGGATCCGTTCAGAAGCGCCATGGGGGCGAGCATGGCCCTTCTGTTATGACGCACCAAATGGTACGCCTCGCAATCTGTGAGTCGGCGCGATTATAGCACATGTAGCGCAACTTTTTCTGCGGTATGCCGTATGTTATACTGAAGTCGCTACACGAAGGATAGAAGCTATGTCACCATGTTGCCGCCTCAGAATAGTACCGGTTGGAAGCGGTGAATCGTCGTGAGTTCACGGTCGTTATGCCGTGAACTCACTTTGTTTCTATGGCGGGTAGGTGCGTGAGGAGGGATTATGGCTATTCCAGTAGGGATTGCATTGGGGTTATTGGCGTGGTTTGTCGTTCGGTACATTGCGTTGAGTTTCTACACCGTCGATCAGAACGAACGAGCCGTCAAGACCATCTTTGGCCGGGCCGAACGCTTGCCGGGGCCGCCAGTTGATGATCCGTTTCTCGAGTATATGCGGCCCGATGAACGCGAGCGCTATCGTTACCCGCAAGTGCGGGTGATCCCTCCCGGCGGCCCGTACTTCAAGTGGCCGTGGGAGCGGGTTTATAAGGTGTCGATCGCGACCCAGACCATCAATATGGCGCTCGATTTGGAAGATCCAACCGCTAATCAGGGTGGGCGCGTGTTAGAAGCGGTCACGAAAGACCAGCTCAACGTTGGCTTGAAGGGCCAGATCCGCTATCGCGTGTCGGAGCGGCATCTCTACGCCTATTTGTTTGGCGTAAAAAATCCGGTCGTGCATGTGATGGGTTATTTTATCTCGATCCTGCGCGAACGGATCGCTAACTTCGCCGCACCGGCAACCGAAACTGGGCAGTTGAACACGATGCCGAGCGAAGCCTCTGAAGTGACCGGCGTCTCGATCAATGATCTGCGCAAGAATTTGCGCGATCTCAACGAGCTGATGGATCGCGAGTGCTTGTCGTCGGCGGCGCGGTACGGCATCATTCTCGATGCCTCGCTGATCACCGAGATCGATGCGCCATCCGAGGTCGAGTCGGCGATGGCGGCGATTAACACCGCCCATAATCAAGTCTCGTCAGACATCAGCCTTGCACAAGCCTCTGCCGACCAAAAGATCGTCCAGTCGAAGCGCGCAGTCGAAATCGAGACGCTCAAAGCGCAGGCTGAAGTGGAGCCATTGCTCGCGTTGGCCGAGCAGTTGCGGGCCTTGAAAGCAAGTGGCTCTGATGCGCTGCCGGCCTATTTGCGCAATGTCCGGCTTGGTCTGTATCAGCAGGCCGAGCGCGTGATTATGGAGGTGGAACAATGAACTTCTTGCTCTCCACGATTGTGGTCGCGTCGATCACCTTCGTCGCGGCGTTTATTCTCGCACCGACCTTCTTCGGCTTGTTGCGCTTGTTTGGCTTCTACACCATCGTTCACGAAGGCACCTGCCACGTCTACACCCTCTTTGGCAGCGTAGTCGGCGTCTTGCGTGAGCCGGGGCTAGTGATTTTGCCGTTCCATCTGGGGATCAACGCTTTCCTGATCGGCTTCTTTGGCCGGCGGTACGTGATCGACATGCGGCTCGATCAGCGTTATCTGCGCAGCCAGCCGGTCAATTCGGAAGAGGGTGCGCCGATGGGGATCGGTGTGTGGTACGAGATGGCGGTGGTTGATCCGGTGGCCTACTTGTTCAAGAATGTCGATCCGCAAGGCTCGCTGGCGGCGAATGTGAGCAATGCGGTGGTGCGCACGCTCAGCAATATGCCGTTGGCGCAAATGTTGGAAAACCGGCACGCCATGAGCCAAGCGGTGCGGGCCGAGGTGTCGCCGAAAGCGGCTGAGTGGGGCTACCGGTTGGGGTCGGTCTATATCCGCAAAGTTCACTTCCGCGACATCAATATGATCCGGCAGATCGAGGCCAAGGTGGTCAACCGGCTGCGCCAAGTGACGTCGGCGATTTTGCAAGACGGCGCCAACCGGGTGAATATCATCACCAGCACTGCCGAACGGCAGGCGGCGATCGAGTTTGCCCGCGCCAAAGCGGTGCGTCCGCAGATCCTTGGTCAGGCGCTGGCGCGTATCGGCGCTGATCCGGAAGTACGCGACGCGCTGTTTACCATTCTCGAGATACAAAATCTGACCGAGAGCAAAGCGCGGGTGACGCTGGTGCCATCACAAACCGATAGCCGGATCATGCCAGCGTTGATGGCCGCGCAAGACGGACGCCGGTAGGAGTACCGGTTGCCTATAATACATAACGCGGGGGTGATCTGTACATCTGTCTCCCCCGCGTTATGTGTGCGTTGCGAATGGAGTCATTGCTTCCATTCATCACCCATTCTGTTCGCGGGCCTGTTCGGCCTGCATTGCCATCGCCCGCAGTTGTTCAAACAGCTCGATATTGAGCAATACCGCCGATGGATACCCTTTCTGCGTGATCACCACCGGTTGCCCACTCACCTTGGCTCGTCGAATGAGCGCCGCAAGGCTGGCCGCAGCCTGCGAGATCGGTACTACACCTCCCTGCAAGTCGATATTAATTGACCGTGCCATGTTTGCACCCCTTTAGATTAGCGCCGGTGATAGTGTAATTGCATTGTATCACGTTGGATACAAGCTGTATAGATCGGATTTATACTGTCTTTGTTCGTTATTGTGCATAGAAACAGCGGCCATAGGTGTGTTTGTGCTGCCATGATTGCCCAAGATAGCTGGTCAATTTCCGGTTAAACCTCTCGGCATGACGAATCGTTGCTGAAAATGTAGACACTGC
>JAUQOZ010000313.1 GCA_030550625.1 Chloroflexota bacterium
CGATGACCTTTGGAGCGATCGCGCAGTTAGCGGCAGCGTGGCAGATGGTGCGGCCATTGACGCCGGAAGCGTGGATGTGGATACTGGTTCCGGCGATAACGCTGTTGTCAAACGCATCGCTGCAAGATCTGCGCGACATTGAGGGCGACCGGCTTAATCAGCGCCGCACGCTGCCGATTGTCTTCGGCGTACATTTTACGCGGTGGTTTGTGGCGGTTGCCTTTGTGCTGTTAGCGCTCCTTTCCCATGTTGCGCTGTTTCTGCCCGCCGGTTTGAACGCCGGCGTTCTTTTGCTCGATCTCTTCTTGGCCGGACTTTGCTTCGTGATTGCCGGACGAGTGCTATTGTTGCGCACAACCGCCGCCGATCACGTCTCGTATATGCTCTACACCTATTGGTACTGCTTTGTGCTAGCGGCAGCGATCGTCGTGCTGTAACCGCATCAGCTATAGCCAGCGCCGGAGATGGGGGCAGGGTATGCCACTATCTCCGGCGCTGGCGTGCTATACTGCTAGCACACTCAACTGTTGGGCTGATCTCATTTACGGAGGCGCAATGACAACGGATATCTTGCCGGTGGCCGCTCCGGCGCCCCACGTGCCGGCCCCGCCTAGCGGCCAATGGACGGTAGCCGATTATGAGCAGTTACCATCCGATGCAGGCCGCTTTGAGTTGATCAATGGAGTACTGCGTATGGCGCCGGCGCCAAGCCCACAACATCAGACCATTACCGGATTAATCTTTTTCTATCTGTTTCAACATATCCAACTTGCCGGACGCGGGAGGGTGTTCACGGCGCCGATCGACGTCGAACTCGACGTGACTACGGTGGTACAGCCAGATGTCGTCGTGATTTTGCATGGCAGCAAGGCCCAGATAACCGCTCAGCGGATCGTTGGCCCGCCCGATCTGATTGTGGAGGTGGTATCACCGGGTACGGCCAGTTATGACCGGCGCGAGAAGCGCGATCGCTACGCGGCTGCTGGGGTGCGTGAGTATTGGATCGCCGACCCCGGCCATCGGGTAGTAGAACTGCTGACGCTGGAAGGAAGCGACTACCGCGCTGAGCATGTCTATCGCGGGAAGGCTATCATTCCTAGTGTGGTGCTGCCTGAGTGGCAAACGCCGACCGAGTTATTGTTCGGCGACACAGCGGCGTAGGGGCACGGCGACGCTGCGCCCCTACGCCGCCCGGCATTAGAAGCGGCTCCACAGATACTGGTTGGTCACCTCGTGGTGGAACTGCACCTCAGCACGTTTGATGAGGGTGCCAAGCCTGCGCGGACAGCGATCGGCCACCGTCGTCTTGAGATCGGCGAAGCGGGTGTGAACATCTTCGCCCAAAATCTGGGCCATAAAGGCGCTCTGGCGGAAGTTGGCAATCGCGTCGTAGATGTTATCGGGCAGCGTTGCCGTGCCATTACGCACATCAGTGGCGGGCAACGGCCCTTCGAGACCGGTACGCAGCAAGGCATAGATAGCCAGATAGGGGTTAGCATCAGGCGCGATCGAGCGCACCTCGATGCGGGCCGAACGGGCATTACCAATGGGAATGCGGATCATCGAGCCGCGGTCGGTCGGCGACGCCTTGATCTGGTTGGGCGCCTCGAAGTGGGGGTCAAGCCGGCGGTAAGCGTTGACGCTCGAATTCAAAATCAGACAGAGGTCTTGCCCGCTGTTGAGAATGCGGTCGATAAAGCTCCATGCCAATTCTGACAACCGTTCGGGGCCGTTGGCGTCGTAGAAGAGATTTACCCCTTGCCGCGCCAGCGAGATATTGGTGTGCATGCCATTGCCATTCACACCAGTGACCGGTTTGGGCAGGAAGCTCGCGGTCATATCGAGCTTACTGGCAATCTGGCGGCAGATCAGTTTGTAGAGCAAAATCTGGTCAGCAGCAATGGTCGCCTCGGTGTAGCTATAGTTCATCTCGAACTGCGAGGGCGCGACTTCGGGATGATCCTTCTCATTCTCAAACCCCATAGCGCGCTGCGCTTCAGCGGCCATATCGATAAACTGGCGGAGCGGATCACCCGGCAGCGAGTGGTAGTAGCCGCCGGTGCTGACCATCGTAAACTCACCGGTCTCGCGGAAGCGCTGCTCGGCATTGCGCCCTTTGAAGAGGAAGCCTTCGATCTCAGTGGCGATATTGCAGGTGATGCCGTCACGCTGGTAGAGCTCGTTCACATAGCGGTGCAGCCGGCCACGCATATCGGCCTCGTAGGGCGAGCCGTCTTGGTTCAGCACATAGCCGAAAACTAGCACCTTGCCGGGGCCAAAGACATCAGCCGGCAGCCAATAGAACGCCGACCAGTCGATAGCAAGGCGCAGATCCGACTCGGCTTGCACCGAGAAGCCGCGCACCGACGAACCGTCGAAGGTCAGGTTATCGGCGGAAGCAAGGAGAAACTTTTTGTCGTAATCGAGCATGTGCAGGCGGCCTTCAAGGTCGGTGAAGCAGACCGTCACCGCTTTAATCCGGCGCTCATCGGTGAGGTAGCGCATGCGCTCTTCGCGCATCACATCCGGCGAGACGCGAGCCAAACGCTGGCGCTTCACGCTCAGGTTCAACTCTTCCAGTTGCTCATAAGGAATTTCGAGGAAGTCGCGCAACTCGGTCATGGAAGTTCCTTTTCACTAGACAACAGCGTGGTTGTTAGCGCGTATTATACTCCGAAGAGCAACAGCCGCCGTTACCGGCGGCTGTCAGCAAGAGCAATGGCGCGAGCGCGTTAGATGGGCTGACGAATTTCGCTGACCCGCCAACCCAACACCGTCAAGGTCACGATCATCTCGAGTCTGCTTTCACCGTGGGGGCAAGCGAAGCGGAGCGGAATAGCGAGTTGGGCGCCGGGCGCCGGCCAATCAGGCATACGGTACGGGCCAAGCACAAAACTGGCCGGACGATGGGCATGCTGCCATGCTGTGATCAGCAGGTTGAGTGATCCCGGACGATCCATTTGCGCGGCGAAAGCAGCCAACTCGGATGGATCGCCGCGTTCAACGGCAGCGATGAGATCGCGAATGATCGCGGTGGGCAAGCGGTAAGGTTGGGTTAGCGCCATGACATTGCGTGCGAGCTGATCGTGCGTGAAGCGGCCAACCGGTGGGATGGCAAAACTGCTGAACAAGACGACTAGGCAGCACACCCAACCGAAACAAGCGGTGCGCATAGCGTATCCTGTGCAATATAGCACCGGCAGCAGAGTGGTCTCTGCTGCCGGCTCGTTCCTTATTACTTCAGCGTGCGCAGATACGCCATCAGGTCAGCCATCTCTTGATCGGTCAGATTATGGGTGGGCATATAGCCGATGCGACCAGTGCCGCCGGTGCGAATCCACTCAGCAATATTCGCTTCGCTGCGCTCTTTGCCGTTTGGCAGCAGACCGTTGTAATCAACACCATTTGGCAGCACCGGCCCCTTGGCGCTAAATAGGCCGGCCAAACCGGGACCAACCAGCACTTCTTTGGAGGTGGTGTGGCAGGCGGCACACGGCCCAAACAAATCTTTGCCGCGCTTGGGATCACCCTTTGATGAGATTGAAGTGTCTAACAATGCCGCCGGCAATTGTTCGGCAGACTGCGACTGGCTCGACGCATTCTGGTTACTGCCGCCGCAAGCTGTCAAGAGTGCGATCAACACGAGCGTGAACATCCACGCGATAGTGCGATTCATCATGTCCTCCTTGAGCAAGGTAGATTCACTACCACTGCATCAGTGATGCAGCGTTCACGATTTTCACCGGTATGAGACGAACGACTGGCCCAAGGAGAAAGCGCGCGGCGGCGGAGTTGGCGGCGGGAGAGGACTGGTGCGGAGGAGAGCAGGGTGACATGACGCTAAGAGCAGGATGAGCGGCACAACGAACAGCACCGCAACCCATAGCGGCGGCAGCGCTTCGTAGACTGCGCGCGGATGCGCCGTCGCAATGGGTGCAGCATCTTCGCTGATCGTTCCGTCGTGGCGCAGATCACAGAAAAAGAAATTGGGTGAAGCCTGCTCATACATCCATTGCTGGATCAGGCAGTGCAGCACACAACTGAGCGGGCTGAGCACACCCAATTCGAGCACGACGATAATGGCCACGACCCGCGTGCTCCAATGCTTCAGGATATGCAATTGCCGGCGCAGCCGGCAAAAGAGGAAACTTGTGCCGTTTTTCACGGCTTGATCGTAGCGTTAGGCAAGCAAACTGTCAAGGGGGAAGCACGAGGTAAGCCGCGATTTGAGAGTGAAACTTCAATAACCATGTTGCAATTGATCAACGCCGGGGGTAGGGCAAATAGTTTACCGCCGAGGGCGCGGAGGTCGCGGAGGCGGAAGAGGAGCGGTGATACGAACCCCCTTTGCACCATCCGCATCCTTGGCGGCTTTGCGTTGTGCGCCGTTGCACGCTCTGCGGCTTAAGATGCGGCTCCACCCCCGGCCCCGCAGTGGCCCCACCCCCGGCCCCTCCCCCGCTGGGGGAATTGTCGCGCCCCCC
>JAUQOZ010000187.1 GCA_030550625.1 Chloroflexota bacterium
GCCAGCCGAGCCATACCGCTACCAATGGCATGAGTGCCGTCAACCCAATCGTGATCCAACTAGTCGCTACCGGCCCCGGCCCGAAGACCTGCTCGATCAGCCACAAAAACAGGATGGCTCCCGGCGGGTGGGTGCTGCCATGCACCGACAACAGCGGCGCAATGGTCTCGAAGTTGGCCATAAACCCGATCGGATCACCGGCCACATACGGCGTGTCGCGCAGGTATTCGTAGGGGCTATCGCGAAAGAGGGCAATCGGCGCATCAAGCCCATGCACGGCAATGTCGAACGCCACTGGCAACACGAGCGCGCCAAGCAAGGTATAGACCGCAACCGGAACCGGCCGCAATGGCCGCACTAGCCACCGCCAGCCGATCGCAAACCAGACCAGAGCGAAACCGATCGGCACAATGACCCACCACGTTGGTACGGGATCAATTCGCATCATCAACGGCCACACACCGCCATAACCACTAATGCGCTGCAACAACCAGAACGCACCGAGCAGCGCCACCGTCCAGAAGAGAATACCGGCCAATTCGTTGAGCCATGGTCGCCGGAAGGAAAACCGCTGCGCGCCAGCCAAACCAATCACACCGGCCCACACCCCGGCGACGGTCGGCAAAGCCCACCGTAACGTCCCCGCCCCAAACGGCACCAAGCCACCGGCAAGGGTATACGTGATCAGGCTGCTCACCAGCGCCACCAACCCAGTCGCCAAGAGCAATGGCACGCCACTCACGTGCAACAAGGCCAGCCAACCAAGCGCCAGCGCCAAACCTGTCGCCAACCCGGCTAGCGCCGGCGTCACCGCGCCGGCGGCAGCAAGCGGCGTGACGCTCAACC
Organism: Chloroflexota bacterium; assembly: GCA_030550625.1. Taxonomy (GTDB): domain Bacteria; phylum Chloroflexota; class Chloroflexia; order Chloroflexales; family Chloroflexaceae; genus Chloroflexus. The sequence goes on from JAUQOZ010000187.1 coordinate 847, forward strand.
CGTGAAATGGCACACCCAACCAGCGCGGGTTATTCGGATCACGCACAGCGGCACTCTGAATGGTGACACAGACATCCGCCCCCGCCTGCTGATCAGCGCCGGTCAAGATCGTATAGCGACGTAATTCCGGCGCTAATGGCACGGTTACTGGATCGGCGCGACCGACCACCAGTGTCACCTTCTCCGTACCGAGCGAACGGGCATAGCCGCCTGCCAGCCACACCGTCGCCAAACTGCGCGGCGCATAACCCAACCCCTCGGCGCACACCTGACTATCGCCATCAGTCCAGCGAAAATCGCCCCACTCACCAGTTTCAACCTGATTGAGACCAGCCAACAACCAGCGACTCGCACTGGCTGGCGCAACCGTCAACGGCTGGCCGGCATTAGCCACCAGCCAATTCAGACCAAGCACCAACAGGGTGATGGTCACATAGGCCGCCAATGCCTGCACTAACGCTAGTTTACGTGGTTCATGAAGGTTATGCCATATTTGGCTGACATTTGCCATGGATCTTCGCATTGGAAGAAACGTTGGGTTGCAACGTCTCTACTATGATGGAACGTCATACTCCAGCCTGCAGAGCAGGCTTCGCAACCCTAGCCCACCCCGACAGCAGTTGAGCAGCGGACAGAACATGTGGTCGCTTGTAACCGTTGACCGCTGTGCGACACCTACAATCCCGGTGCTGCGCTCCCCTCTCCCGCGCCAGTTCAAGGGTGTACAGAAATTTGGTCGAATACAACCGTTGATCGCTGTGCAATGCCTCAAGACTTAGCTTTACGCTCCCCTCTCCCGCGCCAGTGGGAGAGGGGCTGGGGGTGAGGGCCTTCAGCCCGCGCAGCGGGCTTCGTATCGCTAGCCCATCCCGGCACCGGTAGGCCGCACCCTCAAATCAACCGTTGGATCACCTGTTGGAACGGCAACCGCAACTTCAACACCTGCGCCCGGTCAGCCGGGTCAAGCCCGCCGAGCAAGCGCAGCGCGAGCAAGAAGATCACCGCGCCAACCGCAGCCAAGGCGAGTAATTGCAGGGCTAGCCCAAGGCGCGCAACCAGATCGATCTCGCCGGCAGGCACACCAATGAGGCCACGCATGCCGGCCACTGCCAACCCCATCACCGCTGTCGCTGCGCTCACCCGCAGGGTAAAACGCCACGGCCAGCGCAAACCGAGCAGCCGCATCCCGGCTAGTGTTGCCCACAAGCCGGCTGCCACCCGTGCTAAACCAAACGTCAACGCCATGCCGATCAAGCCAAATTGGGCTGGCAACCAGAGGGCCAGCGCCACGACGGTGAGCAGTGCCACTAGCCGGGCCGCGATCACCGTGCCGAGCCGCTCGTGAACCATCAACGCATTGTGGGCCGTGGTGAGCATACTCTCGCTAAACAAACACGGTGTCAGCACCCACACAATCGGCGCTGCGTCGAGGTACTGCGGGCTAATCACCAACAACCCCGGCCCAGCCAACAACACCAATCCTACCCCGCCGGGCGCCATCAACAGCAATTGCAAACGTACCAACGACTGGTAAGCGCCGTTGGTCGTGCCGCCTTCGCCCTGCCGCACTCGCGCAAACAACGGCACCTGTACGCCCACCATCGGCGTGTAGAGGTAGCTAAGCGCCATGCGCACCAGCAACGCCCCGGCAGCCAGCAACGACACATCACGAATGTCACTATTAAAGAAATTGATAAACTCAAAGCTCGCGATAAAATCGGTCGCCGTCATGAGGTACGAGACGGCGGCGTAACGCGCGAAACCGGGCGGCAAGGCGTGCCGTAGATCGCGTAAGCCGTCGCGCAGATCGGCCAGTAATCCCGGCCCCGGCTCCATTGCTAACCCTGCTTGCAAGCGCCACACCTGCCAACCGGCTAGCGCCACCGCAATCGCCGGCGCCAGCACCATCGCCACCAGCACACCAAGAATATCCCACCGGTCGGGCAAGGCTAAAATCGCGATGACCACCAACACTTGCGGCAACAGGCCAGCAGCCAGCGCAATGCTATTCCATGCTTTTTGGCGGAAGAAGCTGCTCAACACCGCCATCAGCAGATCGTAGAGAGCGCCCAAGCCGAGCAAGATCACGATCGCGGCGATGATCAGCCAGTGAAACTCGGCCACGAATTGGCTGAGTTCGGCGCGCGCCGCCGCCTCGACCGCCACTTCGCCACCGAGCAAGCCTTGCAGATAGCCCTCGATCTGGCGATGGCTCAGCGCCAAACCCAGCGCAATAACTAGCAAGATCGCCAGTTGCAACGTCGCAACCAGCAAAAAGAGCCGTCGCGCTGCTCGCGCGCCGCCTGCTCGTTCGGTTTCGGGGATGTATTTGGGCAAGGCGCGGGCAATACCAAGATCGAGCGCCGTCCCAAAGAGATTACTCGCCCCGCGCACCAGCGCCAGCAAGCCGAACGCCGCCTGCGAAAGCTGATTGAGCTTCACCAGCGTCGCCAGCACTTCTGCCAGCAAGCGCAACGGCGCAAAGAGCGTATTCCACCACACCGCTCGCGACACCTGCGTCGCCAACGAAGGACGCCGCACCGTCATGCGCCCTCCTTGCGCAGGTCAAGCTCAAACATGCCGGTGTAAAAACTCCGTTGCCAGCGGTACGCCGCTTGTTCCAACCCGACCCGCCGCAACAGCGCCCGCACCGCCCGCCGCCATGGCCGCCGGCTCGGCAGTTGGCCGGCTAGTAACGCCTGCTCGCGCAGATCGGTCACAGCAAAGCCGAGCCGCTCGCACAGCCGCACCAGTTCACGGTAGTGAAAATAGTGCATCTCGCTGAGCCGCTGCATATCGCGGAAGGCGGCGCCGCGCTTCGTGCGCCCGCGCAGCTCGATCAGCGCCTCGGCCACCGGTCGCGGCAACCAGTTGATCCCGCGCATGTGGTAGTGCGGATCGATCCAAGCCCGCCGGTTGATCGCCGTGATCAGCGCATGGCCGCCGGGCCGCAACACGCGCGCGATCTCGCGCAACACCGCCACCGGGTCTTGCACGTGTTCGAGCACATCCCATGCGACAACCAAATCGAACACAGCGCTCGGCAACGGCAATGATTCGCCAGCAGCGTTGACAATCGGGAAACGCAGATTGTAGCGCGCGGCGCGCAAGCGAATGATCTGGCAGTAGGCCGGGTTGTACTCACACGCCGTCACTCGCGCGCCGGCTAGCGCCGCCGCCACCGCAAACCCGCCCATTCCCGCGCCAAGGTCAAGCACCCGCGCACCGCGCAACTCGCCAATCGCCGCGCGCACCTGCGCCAAACGCTCATCTTGATAACGCTCTTGGCGCAACCGGCGCTCGCGCCACGCCGCAAAATCGCGCCGCCACGTCATATGTTGCAGCCACGGATCAATCGCCGCCGCGAGTTGGTGATCGATGTCGGTGGTCATAGCGTCCAATCTGCACTCCTGAATACACGCGCCACTCCCTACCTGTCATTGCGAGCCGCCGTCAGGCGGCGAAGCAATCCCCCACGAGCACGGGTGCAACCCGCTCAGCCATCCTTCCCGCTGACCCCCTCCCCCAGCGGGGGAGGGCTGGGGTGGGGGCCATACCCCCCGCTCCCGACCTGTCATCGCGAGCCGCCGTCAGGCGGCGTGGCAATCTC
>JAUQOZ010000103.1 GCA_030550625.1 Chloroflexota bacterium
ATTATGACCGGCATTAATGTACTGCATTACTCCGGTGGCCGGGTCGAGCAGGCCATAAAAGAGGGTCACAAACATCATCGAGTCACCATGCTCACGGCAGATATAATCATTGGTCAGGCTCACGGCGTGCAGCAGAGTCGCCGCGCTAGCATCACCATTGCCTTGGGCGCTGCCGGCAGCTTGGGAAGCGGCGCGTAAGAGCGACCGGCTAAGGGCGACAAAGAGAGCGGCAGTGACGCCTTTGCCGCATGCATCGGCGACCACCAGCCCGATCTGGTCGTTGGGGAGGGTAATGGTATCAAAGAAATCACCGCCAACTGCCTGCGCCCCCCGGCTAAACGCCGCAATGCGCCAGCCGGGTGGTTGCGGCAAGACGCGGGGCAAAAACGATTGCTGAATGCGGCGCGCAACCGCCAGCTCTTCTTCGAGCCGGTTGAGCCGGATCAGTTCGGCTTGGGCGGCTTGTAGTTGCTGATAGGCGGCGAGCAGTTCGGCATTCTTGCGTTCGAGGTCGTGGATCATGCGCTGGTTGGTGTTGCGTACCCGGCTGACGATGCTGCGCAGCATGGTCATCGCCAACTCTGGGCTAGAACCAATGAGGGTGGCAAACACCTCTTCATTCAACGCCACCAGCCGGCTTGGCTCGATTGCGCGCACCGTCGCCGAACGGGGACTGCGATCGATCAAGCTCATTTCACCGATGATCTGGCCGGTATGAAAGACCTCTAGCCGCAACTCGGCGCCGTTCACGAACGTAATCACCTCGACTGCGCCGTCGAGAATGATAAAGCATTCAGCACCGGCATCCCCCTGATTGAACAACACTTCGCCAGCGGCCAACCGGCATTCCGCCAGCCGCGGGGCCAGCTCGGCCAACACCGCTTCCGGCACGGCCTGAAAGATCGGCAAGGCCCGCAGCCGATCGAGCATACTCATCGCCTTCGTCACCGTCAACTCATTCCAGCCGCTGTGCGGATCGTGGTGATAGGTCAGCGTATCGGCATATTCACGGACAAAAAAGAGACCGAGGCCGCCAATCAATCGTTGATCAGCAGCCGCATGGATGTTCGGGGGCGGCGCTTCACGCGGATCGAATGGCTGGCCGCGATCACGAATGGTAATCGTGAGCACTCCTTGCTCGTACTCGCAAGCGAGCTGGATCTGGTCACGGTTGTGATCGTGATAGCCATACTTGACGATATTGGTAGCCACCTCTTCGATCACTAGCCGCAACAAATACCCATAATCGGGCGGCAAATGCCAACTGGCCTCCAGCTCATCGCTGAAGGCCAAGAGAGAAGATATAGCGTGCTGATCAGCAAAAACTGCAATCTGCCGCCGCATGCACCCACCTACACTGCCAGCGGCTCGGTCGGATGGCGACTCTGACCAAGCGGCAGAGTCGACCGCAATTTGCGCAGGCGCGTGATCGCATCCACCGCCGCTTCGTGGACATTCGGATCGGTATCATCGATTGCTTGCGCCAAGGCATTAAGCACCTGAGATGTCGCTGCGGCTACGCCGAGGCGGCCCAAGGCTCGGGCAGCAGCTTCGCGGGCGTAGGCATCACTATCGGCCAGCATTGCTAGCAGGCGCTCGATCATCGGGCCGGTACCGGCCAACTCACCCAACTGGCTGACCACTAGCGCCGCCGCCGAGCGAACAAAACTGTCGGGATCACCAAGACACTCAATCAGATGGTCGAGCAATTGCGGCGACGCGATCCGGTCGCGCAACAAGCCCAGCGTGCGGGCAGCGGCGAAGCGGGTTTCTAAATCGCAATCGTGAATGGCCAGCCGGATCAACGTCTTAACCAAAGGCTGCGGCGGCGTGCCGACGATCAAACCTAGCGTGCGAGCAGCGGCAGCTCGCACATGTGAGTCGCTATCGCTCAAGCCATCGTGGAGCAGCACCAGATCGGCGGCGGTAAAATGGCCTTCACGCACCCGCAGGCGACGAATCGCTTCGTACCGGCTCTGCCAGCCGGGATCGTGCAACTGGCGGCGCAATTGCTCAAAATCACCGTTCTCGAACGTCTCGATTTCAGCGATCAGGGTCAGGCGAAACCATTCATCCCGCGAACTATTCAGCCGCTGGCGAGCAAGGTGAATAACGTTCAACGCCACTAAAATCTCTTCGATCGTGAGGCGCAATTCGGGGCGCGAGCGCAGTTCGCGTTCGATCAGTTGCGCTAACTGGTAGCGCCAATGGCTCGCCCGCCGCACAATATGATTCGCGCCGGGGCCGCGTGAAATCTCGGCCAACGCCAGCACCGCTGCTACCGGTTCGTCTTGAAAGGCTTCGAGGAAAGGTTCAAGCGCGCGTAATGCGAGGAAACCGAGCACTGTATTGACGCCGGCTACTTGGATCTCCTGCCGCGGGTTGCGAGCAAAGTTATTGAATCGTTCGGCTACCCGTTGCCGCCACGTCTCGCGGTCAAACATCGGCAGCTCCTTTCCCCGTGCGCCATTGCAGCCAAGCCTGTGCTTCGCCTACATCTGTAGTATAGCATGTTGGCCATAGATTGCACAGTACTTTAGTACTAAACTACGATTGCAGTACCATTACAGTACGCCATGCGCTACGGATGTGCTAAGATAGGGCGGGAAGCGTTTAGCAGCGGAAACGATCATGGCTCAAACTCCCGAAGACCCTGATGTCGCCGCCAGTGTGCGCCGTGTGCGCCGCGGCTGTGTGATGATGGCGATTATTGTGATTGCGATGACGATCTTCTTGATCAGCGCCACCGGCAACCTCGCCTTTTCGTTGCTGCTGTTCATTGCCGCGGCGCTATTGGCGTTCGCCTTCTTTGTGGTGCGTGAGGGTGCGTGATGCCAGCCCACTATCGCCGCGCCCTGCTGGCCCTGCTTGGCCTGATCTTCGTGGTCATTTCGATCGTGGTCGCCTTCCTGCAACCGTTTGGGTTGTGGCATTGGTTTTGGCTGGCCTTGGCCGGCCTCTGTCTATATGGCGCGCGGTACGTGCCATAACCCCCCCATTTGCGCAATTCTGCGACCTTCGCTATAATAAATCTTAAGTATTCCCCATAGTTTGAGATACGTCATCGGTCGATCACAGCGATCGAAGTGGCGACATTCTAACTTCATGCGCATGATCGACTCGTGAGCGGTGCGTGCCTGTTTCGTGCATTATCAATGAGGATCGCATGACGCATCGTGATTCGGTTAAACTGCCCGCCCCCCAAATGGAGATCGATCATGTTGGTCTAAGCTTCGGCGGAGTGCGCGCGCTCCTTTCCGTGACCTTCAATATCTATCCCGGCACCATTCAGGCCATTATCGGCCCCAACGGCGCCGGGAAGACCAGCCTTCTCAACTGTATCAGCGGTCTCTATCGCCCCCAACAGGGCCAAATCCGCTTTGAAGGGCGCAACATTATTGGCATGCCACCCCATCAGATCGCGCGCCTCGGCATTGCCCGCTCGTTCCAGAATATCGAGCTCTTCCGCCACATGACGGTGGTTGATAACTTGATGCTTGGCCGCCACATTCACATGCGCAGCGGTATCTTCAGCGGCGGGTTGTATTGGGGGCGCGCCCAACGTGAAGAGGTCGAGCACCGCGCGTTTGTCGAGCAAGTGATCGATCTGCTCGAAATCCAGTCGATCCGCAAGAAGATGGTCGGCGCGCTCTCGTATGGCCTGCAAAAGCGGGTGGAGTTGGGCCGCGCCCTCGCGATGAATCCACGCCTCTTGCTGCTCGATGAGCCAATGGCGGGCATGAATACCGAAGAAAAAGAGGATATGGCTCGCTTTATCCTCGATATTAACGAAGAGTACGGCACGACGATCGTGCTGATTGAGCACGATATGGGGGTAGTGATGGATATTAGCGATCGGGTGGCAGTGCTCGAATTCGGCCAACTGATCGCGTATGGCACTCCGGCGGAGGTGCGCAGCGATCCGAAGGTGATTGACGCCTATCTCGGACGGGAGCATGCGATACCACATGCGTAGAAGTATTCCGGCGCTGTCTGCCGGTCCCACGGTTCGGGTGATGCAATGATACAGATACCAGAGACAACGTTGCCGCGCTTGCTGTTTCAGAATGCTGAACGTTTCGGCGACAAGGTGGCGCTGCGCGAGAAGGATTTTGGCATCTGGCAAACGGTGACGTGGCGGCAGTTTGCCGAGCACGTGCGCGCGTTTGCGATGGGTCTGCATGCGCTTGGCGTGCGCCGCGGCGATGTGATCGCCATTATTGGCGATAACCGGCCCGAATGGCTCTATGCTGAATTTGCCGCCCAAGCCATCGGCGCGATGTCGATCGGCGTCTACCAAGATTCAGTGGCCGAAGAGGTGTATTACATCGTCTCGGCGGCTGAAGCGCGGGTGATTGTGGTCGAAGACCAAGAGCAGGTCGATAAGATTATCGAGATTTGGCCGCGGCTGGAAGGGGTGCTGAAAGTTATTTATTACGAAC
>JAUQOZ010000140.1 GCA_030550625.1 Chloroflexota bacterium
TCACACGGCTGGGTGCCTGAGCGGGTGCATCCCGTGCTCGTGGGGGATTGCTGCGCTGCGCTCGCCATGACAGGTGGAAAGCGGCGGCTCGCCATAACAGGTGGAAAGTGGCAATAATGATAGAGTGATACTATTATCTTGTTTACTATACACAATGAACGGAATAACTGTATGAATCCCATCAGTGTGATCAAAGTCAGCGGCCACGAACTCGACGATCCGGCATTTCTGGGAGGTCTGACTGAAACAATTCGCACGATGCACCAACCAGTGGTGCTGGTGCATGGCGGCGGGAAAGAGATCAGCGCGGCTGTCGAGCAGGCCGGTTTGCAAGTGGAGTTTGTCGATGGCTTGCGGGTGACGTCGCCGGAAGTGATGGCGATTATGCAAATGGTGGTCTGTGGGGCGATCAACAAGCGGATCGTTACGGCGCTAGTTAATGCCGGCGCGCGCGCGATTGGTCTCAGCGGGCTTGACCTCGGTCTGCTCCGCTGTGAACCCTACCGGCCTAACGGGCGCGATTTGGGCCGGGTGGGGGTGGTGACAACGGTTGATGGCGCAGCGTTGCGTCAGATGCTGGCGTTGGGTTGGTTGCCGGTGATTGCGCCGGTGGCGTTGGGGAACGCCGATGGCCTGAGCTACAACGTGAACGCCGATATGGTGGCCGAAGCGGTTGCCGGTGCGCTCAGCGGCGCTGAATTGGTGTTTGTCAGCAATGTGCCGGGGGTATTGGTGGAAGGCCGGGTCGTGCCAACCCTCACCCATGCGGCAACGGAAGCGTATATCGCGGCGGGGGTGATCAGCGGCGGCATGATCCCGAAGGTGCGGGCAGCCTTAGCTGCTCTCAACCGTGGCGCCGCGAGCGTCCGGATCACGAATTTGGCCGGTCTTAGCGCTGGCGGTACGCGCTTTGTAGGCGAGGAAACCGGGCCATGACCAACCGCCAGAATCTTTTGGCGCTCTTCCCTGATCTTGATCCAGCGGCCCAAGCCGATCTGGCGGCATTATTGCAGGTTGGTTCGTATCCGGCGGGGCATATCTTCCATACGCCGAATGAAGCCGGCACGCACGTCTTTCTCTTGCAACAAGGCCGGGTCAGGATTTATAAACTCTCGCCGGAAGGGCGGGCATTGACCTTGTTGGTGCTCCATCCACCGAGTCTGTTTGGTGAAATGGCGCTGATCGGGCCGGGGATACACGATACTTGCGCCGAAGCGATGACTGAGTGCCTCGTGGCGCGGATCGAGCGGGAAGCGTTGCGCGCTTTTCTTAGCCGCCATCCGGGAGCGGCGATTGATCTGATGGAGTTGATGGGCGCGCGCTTGCGCACGATGGAGCAGCGGCTAGCCGATATTGCGTTCAAGAGCGTGCCGCAGCGATTGGCGGCCCTGTTGCTTGATTTGGCCGGCGATCCGGCTGATGGTGCAACGCCGGCAACGCTCGTCCGTTATACCCACCAACAATTGGCCGAGATGATTGGCGCGTACCGCGAGACGGTGACGAAGGCGCTGGGTGATATGCGCGAGGCGAACCTCATCCGGATCGCTGACGATGCAATCGTCTTGGTTGATCTCGCCCAATTGCGTCGCTTAGCATCCGGGTAAATATTCTCTACGGAATTATACCGCAACAACCACGTTCTCGTGTTACAGTAATAGTACAGATGACATCCGGCTAACGGCGGTTGCCATCATCGTCAGACTCGGGTACAATCGAGAGGTTATGATACTGTTGCAAGGAGTGCAATTGATGGTAACCTACGACGATCTCGTGATGGCGCTGGAAGATGCATGGCTCAGCGTTGGCCTGCATGAACATGCGCTCATAGAGAGCGTCATCCCCGCCACCCACGATCGTACCTGCAAGATTGAACTCTTCCCCGATCACGCCGAGCCGTTAACGTTGGCGACAATGCCGCCGTGGCTTGAGATTAACTTTACGTGGTCGCCGGTGCATCAACTGATTAGCGAAGGCCGTGATTTGCCGGCTGATCCACTTGAATTGACCATGACGTACACGGTGACACTGACCAATCACCGTGATCGAAGTGACATTGAACTGGTGCGCATGTTTCAGCGCGCTGTCCACACTGCCTTCGAGCGCCACTTTCCGGCTGAGATAGCCGAAGTTGAGCCGGTTTCGGTGGAAGTGCGGCGCTTGTATCAACCTGCCGGGCAACGGGTTGAATTGGAAGCGGTGCAGTTAGTCAGCTCAACCATGGTTGACCTGTTCGAGCAGTGGGAAGACCGTGACGTGCAGAGCCTACGCCGGCTTTTGCGTTCGGAGATGAGTCTGGCCCGCACGATCATCGCTAATCTGAGCGATACCTTCCATCCGCACGGCAATGGCGGTTATCGCTCGGTGGATGCGGCCTAGCCTTGGGGCGCGATAAACCGCACCCTTGCTTCAGCGGCTGTCGAGCAGCACGCCACTTGTCGCTACCAACGCCGCAATTGCCCATCCATACCCCCATTGCACCGGTAGGTGGCGCGCTGCTGCTATGCCGGCCAGTGCGATCGCCATCGCTGCCGCTATACCCAGCCACGCTGGAGCGGCGGCGATGGTGTTGATGGCGGCGCTGAGCGGCAATACTCCGACTAGCACGAGACCTAATGCGCTGCACGCGGCGGCTAGGTTAGGTTGGGGCGGGGCAAGGCGCGGGATGGCAACGATCCAAGCCCCGGCGCCGATGAGGAAGGCTGCTTGCCGCATCGGGCTCGGCGGCCAACGTAACAGGCCGCTGAGGTCGAAGGTGCCTGTTGCGCTCGCCAGAGCGAGCACGGCAAGGAAGGCGGGCAGGTAGTGCGCAGCAAGCTGGCGCGGATCGCAGCGCTCGGCGGCGGCACGGCGCAATTCCGGCCAGAGCAACAACGTCACGGCGGTCAGTACATCGAGACCGTAAGGGAATGCCGCCGCCGGGGCAAGCGGAAGCAGCGCAATAACGCTGAGCGGCGGCAACAGATCGATCAACCTTGGCGCGGTGAGCGATTCCATTTGCCGGATACCACGCACCCGCGCTAAGAGCAGCGCAGCCAGCACCGCGCTCAACCCGCCGGGGTAGATCAACAAGCGCGGCCACCCTTGGCCAAACGCACCCAGCAGATCGCTCATACCCACCCGCGCCAGCGACTGATCAGCCAGACGAGCGCGCCGAACAGCCCCATCAACGCGAACAACGCTAGTCCCGGCGCGGTCGCGGCTGCGCGCGCGCCGGAATCGATCGCCAGCAACCCAGCCCATCCCCATGGTTCGATCGCGCCATACGGGGTCAACCCGCCTTGCAGATGGTCGCTGAGCGGGCGGAGCAGCCAACGCGCTACTGCCGGCGCGGCAAGGCCGAGCGCGAGACCAGCTAGCGCGCCGGCGGTGCTTGGCCAGCGGGCCGGCCTCTGGATGTGGCGGCCTGCCGCTAGCATGCACAACAACGCGGCGGCCCACACAACAATGGCCAAGGCCGGTATACCGGCGGCCATAGCCGCGGCGCTCGCCGACCAGAACGCGACAAAGCCGAGGGTGCCCGGCACCGCGCCGGCTAGCAGCCAGCCGGCCCACGTCGCTGATCCTGCCGTTGGTTGCGCCAGCCGGCGCAAGGTAAGATGCAGCAGCAGCAACCCAGCCGCCGCTACCCCAGCCGGCGAGGCGCAGCCGGTCACGGTAAGGGCTAAGCCGCTCAAACTCCGTTGCAGCCACTCCTCCGCTGCCAGCGGCTCAGTCGTTGTAGCCGCGTGCCACGCCGCGCTGATGGCCAGCATACCGCCGACCAGCAGCGTGGCCAACTGCCAACCCAGATTCCACGGCCCCACGCTAAACAACCGCAATAATGCGGTCATGCCGGCCAGCGCCGCCAGTGGATCAAACGGCCCGCGTTTGGAAGTAGCGAGATCGAGGAGGCCGGCGGCAATTGCGGCTCCGGCCAAGAGCAAGGTGAAGCTCAAGCTATTCAAGCCATCGCCGCTGGCGTTTAAGCGCCACGATGAGGCTAAAAAACCGATCAAGCCATACCCAGCCGCCAACGCCAACCCAGCCCCCCGCTCTCGCCAGCGTTCGCTCAAGAGCAGTGTGATCAGCAAGCCCATAGCAATGCCGGCCAGATGGCCGCTGAGCATCGCTATGCCAAGCGTCGCCAGTTGCCCCAAGCGGCGCCAATGGGCTGGCATGGTGAACATGAGAAGACCTGCCGTGATCAGCACAAGACAGCTCAAGCCATCAACCACGATGAATCCTTGCAATGTGGTGAATGGCTGGCGCTGGATGCGCAGCAGCATCCCGATGCCGCTCGATGCGGCGATCGCACCGGCCAGCCGGTAGAGCATGTGGTTGAAGGGTAGCGAACGCATGGAGGAGCACGCTTTGTCAAAATAAGATAGGTCTATTATAATCACCGAATAATCGTTCTTGCAACTGTACTGTACAACATATGAAACG
>JAUQOZ010000246.1 GCA_030550625.1 Chloroflexota bacterium
TTATACCATTTATATCGCGCCGTCGTGGTTATGATGCTTAGCTGCGGCGTAATATCATAACAGCGGTCGCAGACGCCTCAATCGCCGCCGAGCCGGCATGGGTCGCACCGTTTTTGCATTTCCTTGAGCGGACATTGGCATATCCCCTCACCACAGTACGAACGGTTGGGGTGAATGTGTTCGCGCTATAAATACAACGAGGGTGACGCTGGTGTCACCCCCCTCATCATCGCTCCTCGTAGAGCAGTGCCTGTCAATGTAAAGACGCGACTACCCGACGCCTCTATCAGCCTACTGCTAATACCAGCTAATCTGCCGCCACTTGATCGAAACCCGCTTCTACCGACTCATCACGATCACGAGGCGACCATTCTTTCTCTTCCACGATCAGCTCAATCGTTTTGAGGCGACGACCATGTTCGGCATCGTAGCGATACCGCACGCAGACGAGGCGATCACCGTACAGTGCCTGCAACTTCTTGGTTCCGCGTTGGCCGGGTTTCAACTTCAGACGAGTACGCATGAATGGCTCCGGTGGATGTCTGTGATACTTGCTTTCTCGTACTATAGCTAATGGGTCATACGAATTTGTTACCAAAATGTTAAGACACACTGCCGTTAGCGGCACGCTACTTGGCCAATCCAGCCAAATCAACATGGAGTGGCGGCTCGTTCTCGATCCGTTCGACCAGAACCGCCAAGGATCGCGGCTGAATGTGATACATCTGATCAGTCACCCGCAGCGGATCGTGCAAGTTGGGTTGGGAGGTGTCGATCACCACGTGCCATTCGGCATCATCAGGCCAATCGGGCAAGATGAACGGCACCGCATCATCACTAGCGTTAATCAGCACTAGCAACACATCGTCGCGCATCGGTTCGCCGCGTTCGGTGCGATCGTCAATCACCGCCCCATTGAGCAACACACCAATACAACGCAGGTCAGGTTGCTGCCACACTTCGGCGCTCACCTCTTGACCGTCAGGACTGAGCCATTCGACATCGTACTCGGCATTACCCAGATTGCCGGCAAAGAAACGGCGCCGGCGCAAAACCGGGTGCGCGCGGCGGAAGGCAATCACGCGCCGGGTGAAGGCTAGTAAGAGATCGGCTTCCTCATCGGCCCGCCAATCCACCCATGAAATCGGGTTGTCTTGGCAGTAGGCGTTGTTGTTGCCCTGCTGCGTGCGCCCGCGTTCGTCACCCGCTAACAGCATCGGCGTTCCTTGTGATAAAAACAGCGTCGCGATGAAATTCATCATCTGGCGCAACCGCAACGCGCGGATGTCAGGATCATCAGTTGGCCCTTCCACACCGCAATTCCACGAGTTGTTGTGTGAGTCGCCATCGCGATTGTCTTCACCATTGGCTTCATTGTGCTTTTCGTTGTAGGAAACGAGATCACGCAGGGTAAAACCGTCGTGGGAAGTGACGAAGTTAATGGAATGGTACGGGCGGCGGCCATTGTGCTGGTAGAGATCCATTGATCCCATAAAACGCGAAGCGAATTCAGCCGCTTGACCGGGATCGCCCTTCCAAAAGCGGCGAGCGGTATCGCGGTAGCGACCGTTCCACTCGGCCCATGGCGATGGGAAGCGCCCCACCCAATAGCCATCAAAACCGACATCCCACGGCTCGGCGATCAGTTTGACCCGCGAAAGCACCGGGTCTTGCCGCACCATGGCAAAGAAGGGGCTGGGCTGATCCGAACCGGCGGGGCCACGGGCCAGCGTGCGCGCTAGATCAAACCGGAAGCCATCGACATGCATCTCGGTCACCCAGTAGCGCAGCGAATCGAGCACCATTTGCAATGCGCGCTGGTTATTCATATTGAGACTGTTGCCGGTACCGGTATCGTCGAGGTAGTAACGCGGCTGATCGGGCACTAACCGGTAATACGACGCATTATCAACCCCGCGGAAGCTGAGGGTTGGGCCAAGATGGTTGCCCTCGCCGGTATGGTTATAGACGACATCGATAATCACTTCGATTCCAGCGGCGTGCAGCGCTTTGACCATGTGCTTAAACTCATTCACTTGCGCCTGTGGGTCTGTCTGGCTGGCATAGCGCGGTTCCGGGCTAAAGTAGTTGATCGGTTGGTATCCCCAATAGTTGGTCAAGCCGCGATCGGCCAGAAACTGATCGGTAATGAAGGCATGCACCGGCAAGAGTTCGACTGCGGTGACCCCTAACGCTTTGAGATACGCGATGATCGAAGGCGAGGCAAGGCCGGCGTAGGTGCCGCGCAAGGCTTCCGGCACTTCCGGGTGCAGTTTGGTAAACCCTTTGACGTGCAGCTCGTAGATCACCGAATCGGCCAGCGGAATATCAGGTGGCCGATCATCACCCCAATCAAAGTGCGGATCGATCACGACCGAGCGCGGGACATACGGCGCGCTATCGCGCTTGCCAATGGTCAGATCACCGTAGGGACTGTCAACGCGATAGCCGTAGTTGGCCTTATCCCAGCGCAACTCGCCGTATAGGGCGCGCGCATACGGGTCAATCAGTAATTTATATGGATTGAACCGATGACCCTGTTGCGGTGTGTACGGGCCATAGACCCGATAGCCATAAAGCTGGCCGGGACGCAAACCGGGAATATAGCCATGCCAGACATCATCGGTGCGTTCGGGGAGAATCACCCGCACCGCCTCGCGCGGCGCGGTTGGACTATCGAAGAGACACAACTCAACCCGAGTGGCATGGGCCGAAAAGAGGGCGAAATTCACCCCCTCACCGTCCCACGTCGCGCCGAGTGGATACGGACGGCCCGGCCAGACATCGGTGATATGCATGATCACAACCTCCATAACAAAGGCAGGCAGCGAGCAAGCCGGCCACCAACAGCCTCCTGCACGCTGCCTTGCGAAAGAGCTCCGCGAGTGTGGTTAGTCGTTCTCTTTCCGTTCACGCGAACGAAAGACAATGACAATCGGCGTCCCTTGAAACCCATAACGTTCGCGCAGCCGGTTTTCAAGGTAACGGGCATACGACCAATGCACCAATTCACCATCATTGGCGAAAAAGAGAAAGACCGGCGGTTCGGTTTGCGGCTGTACTGCATAGTACAAACGCAAATGCGCGCCTTTCTTGACCGCCATCGGCGGCTGTTGCAAGACTGCTTCCCGCAAGAAGTTATTCAACTCGCTGGTCGGCACCCGCTTCTGGCGTTGCGCATACACTTCGCGGGCATAGTCGAGCAGGTGGCTAACGCGCTGGCCGGTGAGCGCCGATACGAAGACGATTGGCGCGTAATCGACGAACTTAAAGGCTTCGCGCACCCGATCTTCAAATTCGTAGTACGTATGCGAATCTTTAACGACCGCATCCCACTTGTTGACCACAAGGATGATGCCTTTTTTGGCTTCAACCACCATCCCGGCGATATGGGTGTCTTGAGCCGTAATGCCTTCGGTGGCATCGATCAGCAGCAGCGCCACGTCGCACCGTTCAATCGCGCGCAGCGTGCGCAACACACTATACTTCTCGATCCCGCGCTCGATCTTGCCGGCGCGGCGGATACCGGCGGTGTCAATCAGTGTGATCGGCTCGCCGTGATACGTAATCGTGGTATCAATCGGATCGCGGGTAGTGCCGGGGATGGGGCTGACCACGCTGCGCTCTCGGCCAAGCAACCGGTTGAGCAGCGAGGACTTGCCGACGTTGGGCCGGCCCACAATCGCCACCCGCAGATGGCGCTCTTCCTCTTGCTCAAACGTCTTGGCCGGCAAATGCTCGGTAAGCCGGTCGAGCACATCACCGGTGCCTAGACCATGAAAGGCGCTCATCGGGATCGGATCGCCGAGATTGAGCGCATAAAACTCAACCGCATCGAGCATGCGCTCTTGGCTATCGCACTTATTCACAGCCAACACCACCGGTTTGGCGGTGGTGCGCAAAATATCGGCAACCTCAGCATCAGCCGCAGTCAGACCGTCGCGCCCATCAACCATAAAAATGATAGCATCGGCCTCGGCGATCGCGTGTTCGGCCTGAGCGCGCGTGCGGCGATTGATCTCTGCCTCCGGCAGCGTTGGATCGTCATCGCCAAACAGAATGCCGGCGGTATCGACTACCGTAAACTCCCGCCCGTTCCAGAAAGTATCGCCGTACAAGCGGTCACGAGTCGTACCGGGAATATCTTCAATGATCGCGCGCCGCTCGCCGATCAAGCGGTTGAAGAAGGTTGATTTACCAACATTTGGGCGGCCTACGATGGCCACAATCGGTTTTGTCATAACTCCTCCCGGACGCTGACAGAGATGCGTCCTCTGGGTTCTATTATAGTGGGTATTGGGCGCAGGCTGGCAGCAGGTTGCGGTTGAGCAGGGTGGTTATGCTTTTACCGCACAGATCGCGGAGGATGATTATCATTATTTCACCCCTCTGCGCCCTTTGCGTGAATCATCTGCTGC
>JAUQOZ010000293.1 GCA_030550625.1 Chloroflexota bacterium
GCTGTTCCGAGGCAGCCTTACGTTGAGGTGTCGTCTCCGCGAGAGCGGGGGATTGCTTCGGTCGGGCGGCAGTGCGCTGCGCTGGCTGCCGCTCCTCCCTCGCAATGACATACGTGCCTGTCCTTGCGCGCCGCTGGAGGCGGCGGAGCAATCTCCTGTTTCAGTGCCAGCAATGCGTGTGCGCATGCAAACTGCCACGTGATGTTGTTCGCACGTTCTCGATCGTGTAT
This sequence comes from Chloroflexota bacterium, assembly GCA_030550625.1. Taxonomy (GTDB): domain Bacteria; phylum Chloroflexota; class Chloroflexia; order Chloroflexales; family Chloroflexaceae; genus Chloroflexus. Next base: position 231 of record JAUQOZ010000293.1, read on the forward strand.
AGTGTTGAGACATCGCTGGTCAGGCTGCCGCTTCATATTTTTACAGCAAAAATATGCTTCGTTATCTGCGCCTATTCGCACTCTTTGCCCACAATAGCCTGCAAATCGCGCTTGAGTATCGCGTCAACTTCCTCACCTCGCTGTTCCAGAGCAGCCTGTGGCTGTTGTGGGGTGTGCTCGGTACGCTGGTCTTCTTCCAGTTTAGCGGCACCCTCGGCGGCTGGACATTGCCGCAGGCGTTGCTGGTCGTCGGTCTCTTTCGCATCTTCGAGGGCTTGATCGATGGCATTATGCGCCCGAATATCACCCGCATCGTCGAGCACATTCAAAAAGGGACACTCGATTTTGTGCTGGTCAAGCCGGTTGATAGCCAATTTATGGCTTCGCTGCGCCAGATTAATCTGCTCGTGCTGCCCGATCTGCTGGTTGGATTTGGCTTGATCGGGTATGGCCTCTGGATTGGGCAGATGTGGCCAACGCCGCTGCAACTGCTCGCCTTCGCTTTCCTGCTCGCCTGCGGGATTGTGATGGCTTACGCGATTTGGATGTTGCTGGTGACAACCGCGTTTTGGCTCGTGCAGGTCGAGAATGTCACCGAGCTGCTGACCGCTATCTATGAGACGGGGCGTTTTCCGGTCACAGCCTATAGTCCGGCTATCCGGCTGGTGCTCACCTTTATCATTCCGATCGCCTTTCTCACCACCTTCCCAGCGGCAGCGCTGATCGGCCTGCTCGATCCGCTCTATCTCGCGCTGGCGCCGGTGATTGCCGGGGTGTTGCTGTTGGCGGCGCGAGCGTTTTGGCGGGTTGGGTTGCGTTCGTATACCAGTGCGTCATCTTGATCACCGGACGGCTGTCCGGCCCTAGATTTAATCAGCCACCGCCAACCCCAATGCCTCGCGCGCCGCGCCAGCGACAAACAACGAACCGGTGACACAAATCAGGTCGTCAGGGGCGGCCAAGCTGCGGGCAGCGGCGAGCGCTTCGGCCACCACCGGCACGATCTGCAACGGCGCAGTGGTAAACGGTTCCACCTCGGCGGCGATGCGGTCAAGATCCATGGCTTTGGGGTGGCTGGCGCGCGTGATGATGATCTGCGCCGCATGCGGTGCAAGTGCAGCGGCAATTGCGGCGATGTCTTTGTCGCGTGAGGCGCCGAGGATGAGGATCAGCCGGCGGTGTGGCAGCTCTTGGGTAATCGCCTGCCAAAGCTTTTCCGCCGAATCACCGTTGTGGGCGCCGTCGATCAAGATGCGCGGCGGGCCGTCGATCAACTCAAATCGGCCCGGCCACCACGCTTCAGCCAACCCGCGCCGGATCGCTGCGTCGCCAATCGCAATCCCCTGCCCGCGCAGCAGCAACGCCGCTCCCATTGCCAACCGCGCGTTTTCGCGTTGGAACGCGCCGTGCAACTTGCCCGGCTGCGGCGGCGCCGGATACGCCAACGGCGGCCCGTTTGCCAGCCACGGCTCAACCGCCGCTTCGGCGGCCAGCCAGAGCGGCGCGCCGACCGTCTGCGCTTCGGCGGCGAAAACCGCTGCCGCTTCAGCGCGCTGCGGTACGGTGATCGCCGGCTGGCCGGCGCGGATAATACCAGCTTTGTTGTAGGCAATATCGCGCAAGGTTGGTCCCAGTATCGCCATGTGGTCATAGCTGATCGACGAAATCACCGCGACCAGCGGCGTGATCGTCGCCGCGGCATCGTAGCGTCCCCCCAACCCTACCTCCACCACGGCCAGATCAACCTGCGTAGCGACAAAATGGCGCATCGCCATCACAAAGCCAATATCGAACGTGCTAGGCCGGCCATACGTCGCTTCGTCAAACCCCTCTACCAGCGGTTGCACTGCATTGACCAGCTCGATTAACGTCTGCTGGCTAATCGGTTCGCGGTCGATCTGAATCCGTTCGCGGTACGAACTGAGGTGCGGCGATGTCCACAATCCCACCTTCAACCCAGCAGCGCGGGCCATCGCTTCGATCATGGCGCAGGTGCTGCCTTTGCCTTTGGTGCCGGCCACCACCACCGCGCGCAATTGATGATGCGGATTGCCCGCATCTTCCAACAACGCCGTAATCCGGGCCAGCGCGCGCGCGGCAATCGCCGGGTCAGGCGAACCTTGCCGGGTGGGGTCGATAAAACTGTAGATGTAATCGAGCGCCGCTTGGTAGGTGGTGATGGGCATATCTAACTCTCATCGCAAGCCGCGTATCACCGGCAAACGCTGATACGCGGCGGGTGAACGCCGTTGGTGTATGATACCATTGCCGGGCAAAGGTGCGAATAGAAGCACAAACATACGCCTAGAGCTGTTGGGATACAACAGCTCTAGGCGTAGGGCTGATCGTCGGTGTGTACCTAGCGGGTGGTTAGCGGGATGAATGTTGTGAAGCGTTGGGGGATGTAAATGAGGGTGCGCGGGCCAGCCGCTGCGCTCTGCGCAGCTCCATCTCTCGCAGAGACTACCCATGAATAACTGCCCTCATTAGGGAGTTGCACCGTCCAGCTCGTGCAAGCGATCCAATCCGAACTCGCGCTCCACGAGTTGTCAGATTTCGTAATTGTGAAGCGGCAGGTGCGGGTTTGGTTTGGCCAGTTATCCGGGTCGCCGGCATCGGTCACTTGCAAGGTGACACTGGCCGTTTTAATGGTTGCGCCGTTGGTTGGGCTTACAAGGTTTGGCGGATTGGGGGGGCGGTTAGGCACGTAGGTGAGGGTGCGCGGGCCAGCCGCTGCGCTCGGTAACTCCCAGTCCCCGGCATACACGACCCACGAATAGCTACCCTCACTGGGGAGGGTCACCGTCCAGCTTGTGTTGTCGCTCCAGTCCGAACTCGCGCTCCACGAGTTGTCAGATTTCGTAATCGTGAAGCGGAAGTTGCGGATTGGGGCCGGCCAGTTATCCGGGTCACCGGCATCGGCCACTTGCAAGGTGACAGTAGGTGTCTTAATGGTTACGCCGTCGTCGGGGCTGATCAGGTATGGCGGATTAGGGGGCCGGTTGGGGATGTAGGTAATCGTGCGCGGGCCAGCCGCTGCACTCGGTAACTCCCAGTCCCCAGCATACACGATCCATGAGTAACTGCCCTCGCTGGGGAGGGTCACGGTCCAACTGGTGCTGTCAGTCCAGTCTGAACTCACGCTCCACGAGTTATCTGATTTCGTAATCCTGAAGAAGAAGTTGCGGATGGGGCGCGGCCAGTTATCCGGGTCGCCGGCATCAGCCACTTGCAAGGTGACAGTAGGTGTCTTAATGGTTACGCCGTCGTCGGGGCTGATCAGGTATGGCGGATTGGGAGGAAAGTTGCCCTCGTTAGTAATCCTGCCGACAGCGCATTGGCGATACCCATCGCGAATCCGGGTCATACAACCTTCATATTCGTTGGGCAGCGCGCTGACTGTCCAGCCGCCAATATCAATGCCGTCAATTGATATTGGAGTTCCGCCGCGCGAGATCCAAAAATGGACATGCGCGCCGGTCACATAGCCACCGAGACAACGGGTGCCAGTGCCGATCATGCCGAGATCCGTGTACCGTTCGACCCAACTCCCATTCGTGACGGTAATCCCAGCGAGGTGGTAGTAGTTGGTGCTAAAGCCGCCGGGGTGATCGATCCGAACCAGATCCGAACTTTGACCGCACGGGGTATAGGCTACCCCTGCTTGGGCCGCTCGTACCCGACCGCCGTTGACCGCAAAATCGAGCCCCGATCTCGTGGTTTCACGGCTAAAGGTTTTGTGTGGACCACCAGTGAGATACCATGTCTCTCCCACTGCCCATGGCAAATTGAGTTGCATTGAACCGTCACCGCTCAATTGCGCCGTCGTCGGCATAGTCGACCATTGCTCCGGCGTCAACAGATGTTGGGGGATTTGTGTGAGCGCTTGGGTAAATGCAGGGGTGTGTTCTAGCGCAACTTGCCATCCGCCGCCTCGTTGCTCGGCAAAGAAGAGCAAGATTTGCGGCGCAGTTTCTTCATCTGTTGGGCCATCAGATGAGGGTTGGGGAATGACGGCGGCGGAGCCAAAGACCCACGCTTTGACGCGCGAAATTGGTGAAACAATGATATGGGCTGTCGTCGCGTTTGGCTGCTGGTTCCTGATTGCCGTGCTCACCGCTTGTTCTAACGCCGGATCAAGGGGTGGCGAAGCAACGACTGGCTTGATCGGAAAGCTGA
>JAUQOZ010000226.1 GCA_030550625.1 Chloroflexota bacterium
GCAAGACAATATCGGCCCCTAGCGGTTGGGGCGGTGCATCAGCCGGCGGAGTGGTAAAGACCTGAGTCGCCGGTAACCCCAGATAAGCGGCCAAGCGGGCGAGCGCCGCTGGTTTGCCGGCATAATCGATAATAATCGTCGTCTCGCGGCGCTCGGCGTTGGCGGGCGGCAAGGTGCGGAAGCCGGCATTATCCAGCGCCCGGCTGACCCGCGCCGCCAACCCGTTCACCGGCGTCCCGTTCAGCACCTGCACCGTCGCGGCTTCGCGATCGAGTCGCGGCCCAGCCCGCACCCGCTCGACCAGCGCCGCCACATCGCGCCGGTTCCAGTAGATGTCTGAGCCAATTTCAGCTACCACTGCCACCTCACGCGGGTTAATGCTGAAGGTCGCAATCCGATCGGCGTCAAGCGACTGGGCCAGCGCTATCAACTCGCGCAATGCCGCTGGATCATCAATCGGCAACGTCGTCTTGATGCTGCGCCGGGCTTCGGCCAGCAAGGCTGACAGAGCGCTGGCCTGATCGAGCATCCCGCGCGAGCGTACCGTCGCCAGCGCTGCGCGCACAATTGCCTGCTGGCGGCGGGCGCGGTCAAAATCGCTCGATCCATGGCGCGAGCGGGCGTAGTGCAACGCTGTCGCGCCGTCGAGCACTTGCAAACCGGCAGGAATGAAGATGCGCTCGTACCCGTAATCAGCGGTCGGGAAACTGCTATCGAGCAAGGGATAAGGCACATCGATAACCACGCCGCCGATCGCATCAATCAGCCGCTCGAAGCCGGCAAAATCAATCTGGGCGACATAATCAACCGGTAGATTGAGCAGGGTGGCCACCGTCTCGGCAGCAAGCGCCGCCCCAGCCGCCGCCGGGTCAACTCCGCGCCCGTACAGGTCGGCGGCATGGCGATAGCCATAACTATACGCCGCATTGATCTTCTGCTCGCCGAGCCCGCGGATCACAGCCACCGTATCACGCGGGATTGAGAGCAGGCTGACCCAGCGTTCAGTCGGATTGACATAGGCCAAGATCAGGGTGTCGCTGCGCACCCCTTCAGCGCCATCGTCGCGCTGGTCAACGCCAAGCAGCAAGACGGTAAATGGCTGGCGAAAGACGGTATTCGCCGGCGCTGCCCCGCCGCTCGCCGGACGCGGATCGCTCAGGCGCATACTGGCGGCGAAGGTGTTCCACATCCACCCCACGCCCCACACTGTCACCAGTACTGCCAGCGCCAAGCCGCCAAACGTCAAGAAGCGCCGCCAGCGCTGTCGTCGTTGCGCGCGCAGAGCGGCCACCCGTTCGCGCGCGCTCACCCGTGGCTGTCGTCGCTCATCATCCTGCCAATCCATCGCCGCCGCACCCTGTTATTCTTCAATCTCCGGCTCATCAGGCGGTTCGTAATGGCCGGTCGCGATGATCGGCGCGCTCACCATCAGACGCCGTAAACCCGGCGCATCGCTGCGCGGCAAGATTGCCAGCACCACGATACTCATATCATCGCTGGGTTGGCCATCATCAAGCTCAAGCGCCCGCTCCATCACGCTATCCACCAGCGTTTGCGGATCACGCCCCTCACGTGCCGGCCACGCGGCAAGGTAATTCGGCAGCCCCAAATCCTCGCCGGATCGTTCACCCGCCCGTAGCAGGCCATCGGTAAACACGACGACATACGTGTAGGCCGCCACCGGCAATTCGCTGATCTGGGGCCGGATCAGCGGCTGTAAGCCGATCGGCGCCGAGGGCGCGTTAAAGCTACGCAAGCCCTGCGGCGTAACAGCGAAAAACGGCGCTGGATTATTGCGCGTCACCAAGATTTTGTGCGCGGCAAAATCGACCGAGAGGATATTGAGCGTCGCTGCGGCCTGCCCCATCCGATAGGTATACAGGTAATCGTGGACAGCGCGCGCAACGGCTCCATCCCGGGCGCCATCTTTGAGCAGCGCAATTGCCCGCGTAGCCACCAGATGCGACAGCGTTTTGGCGCTGCGTCCGCTGCCTTGCCCATCGGCGAGCACAAACGAAAACCCGCCTCCCGGACGCTCGATCATTTCTAGGGTATCACCGCTCTCGATTTCGCCGGCGCGGGGCACTTTCGCAATTGCGACCCGCATCTCTAACTCTGCCATTGCCCGCTTCCCCTCTTGATCGCCCAATATCCGTTACAGCATACCACAAGTTGCCCCGTGCTATAATCAGAGCGTTACCAGTTCTTGAGACAAGGAGGACGAAGATGTCCGCACCGCGGATCTTTCACAATCTCATCGGCGGCGAGTTTGTGCCTGCCCAGAGCGGCAAGACCTTCGAGCGCCGTAACCCTGCCGATACCCGTGATGTGGTGGGGGTGTTTGCCGACAGCGATGAGCGCGATGTTCACGCAGCGGTTGAAGCCGCTAAGGCGGCATTTGCCACGTGGAGCAAAGTGCCGGCGCCTAAGCGGGGCGAGATTCTGCTTCGCGCCGCCGAGCTGCTGCAAGCGCGCAAAGAGCAGTACAGCCGCGACCTGACCCGCGAAATGGGCAAGCCGCTATTCGAGGCCGGCGGCGATATTGTTGAAGCGATCGGTATGGCCCAGTACGCCGGCAGCGAGGGCCGTCGCATGCACGGCGTCACCACCCCATCCGAACTGCCCAACAAGTTTCAGATGAGCATTCGCCAGCCGATTGGCGTGGTCGGCCTGATCACGCCGTGGAACTTCCCCATGGCAATCGCGTCGTGGAAGATGCTACCTGCCATCGTCTGCGGCAACACCGTCGTGATCAAACCGGGGGAAGACGCTTCGGTCAGTACCTACAATTTAGTGCAGTGCCTGATGGAGGCCGGCCTGCCGCCCGGTGTGGTCAACATCGTTACCGGCTATGGCCCCAAAGCTGGCCAACCGCTGGTTGAACATCCCGACGTGCCGGTGATTTCGTTTACCGGCAGCACCGAGACGGGCCGGCTCGTGTATGAGCTTGGCGCGCGCCGGATCAAGCGAGTCAGCCTTGAGATGGGCGGCAAGAATCCGCTGATCGTCATGCCCGACGCCGATCTCGATCTGGCGCTCGATGGGGTGTTGTGGGCAGCCTTTGGCACCACCGGCCAGCGTTGCACCGCCACTAGCCGCCTGATCGTCCACCGGGCTGTGGCCAAAGAGCTGGTGGAAAGGATCGTCGCTCGTGCCCAATCGTTGCGGATCGGCAACGGCCTCGACCCGGCGACCGAGATGGGGCCGCTGGTGAATGAGAAGCAGATGCAGCGTGTGCTCAACTACATCGAAATCGGCAAGCAAGAGGGGGCAACGCTGCTGTGCGGCGGCTACCGCCTCACCGGCGGCGACTACGACTACGGTCACTTCATCGCCCCCACTGTCTTCACCAACGTCACGCCGCAGATGCGCATCGCTCGCGAAGAGATCTTCGGGCCAGTGCTAAGCGTGATCGAGGTGGATAGTCTCGATGAAGCGGTGGCAGTGGCGAACGATGTGGCCTACGGTCTCAGCTCGGCGATCTACACCCGCGACATCAACGCCGCCTTCCGTGCCATGCAGGCGCTGCAGGCCGGCATTGTCTATATCAACGCACCCACCATCGGCGCCGAGATTCACCTGCCCTTCGGTGGTGTCAAAGCCACCGGCAACGGCCACCGCGAAGCTGGCCCGACTATGCTCGACGTCTTCTCGGAGTGGAAGAGCGTGTATATCGATTACAGCGGCGCGTTGCAGCGGGCGCAAATTGATAACGTGGATTAGTTTGCGGCAGGAATAACGACATGGCGAGATGCCCATGCGTGCGTCTCGCCATGTGGTTTTTATAGAGATAGCATAATCTGATAGAGGCGCTTAGCTCTTTGTCAAAGTGATCCACTAGCAATCAATAACGCGCCGCTCAATTTCTTCCGCCACCCATAGCAACCGGGTACCGCGACGCCGGTCGGCGTCAGCACATCGACCCACCGGCCTAAGAGGTGCTCGAGGTATTCAGCTAATTCCACAAATCGAAATCCTAGCGGACATTCAAACTCCACAATGATGTCAACATCGCTCGTTTCATCTGACTGATCACGAGCATAAGAGCCGAACAGCCTATCTTTTTAACTCCATACTGAGCAGCTAGATTAAGGATAATGTTGCCGCAGCAATGTCATCACTCCTTCGCGGTTTGGCATGGGCTGTTCCTTCCAGTATGGAATAGCGGCATCAATCATCGCCGCCTGTGCCACCCAACCGTGCGAGCGCAACACCCTGCTCCGGACAAGCAGGTTGTATGCTGAGCCGGCGGGTTTGCCTACAGCTTCAATCGCTGCTTGGCAAATGGCTGCGCAAAGATGGATAGCAACCTTAATAACGGCAGTTGGAACAACTATATCATCTTGGCTACACTCCAGCCAGAAAATGACCATTACACCGATGTG
>JAUQOZ010000204.1 GCA_030550625.1 Chloroflexota bacterium
CCTCCCCCAGCGGGGGAGGGGTACGGGGTGGGGGCACATCTGGCGGGTGAAGGGGAGGCTGCGATCTAGCGGAACGCCGTCGCGCCCCTCGCCCGCGCCAGCGGGAGAGGGGAGGGAGCTAGGGAGGGGGGCATAGGCAGACCGATACTCCCTATCTCCCTGCTCCCCATTCCCAACCCTCTGCGCCCTTTGCGGAGCCGGCCAGCCGTCCGGCTCTACGGCGCCTTTGCGTTTTCATCCTTTGCGCCCTTTGCGGAGCTGGACAGCCGTCCGGCTCTCCTGTGACTTGGTAATATGACCCTCACTGTTGCGGTAATACGACGGTTGCGTTGGGGTGCGCGAATAGGCTGTACGCCAGCCATGTTGGGTCGTCGGGTTGGCGGATGGCGGTGCGGGCATGCCAGACGGCTTCGGCGAGCGTCGCCGGACGTTCCGGGTTGAGCAGGGCGGCGTAGAAGGCTTTGCTGAACGCGGTGGCGAGGGCGTCGTTGACCGACCAGAGCGGCGCGATCAGCATGCCGGCGCCGGAGCCGATGAGTTGGGTGGCCCAGTCAGCCGCGCCGCTGAGTAATGGCGCAGAGCGGCCAACATGGCAAGCGTTGAGGATGAAGGCGGGTCGTTGGTTGTGTAATGTGCCGCGAATGCGCGGGCCGGTGATGGCGCTGCTCGGCAGCCATTGCTTGTCTTCGAGCGCCAGTGCGCTGCTGTGCAGCGCTGATCCGGCGAAGAATGCGCCATGGGTCACGACATGCATCCAGTCGAAGCCGCCCTCTTCCAGCAAGGCGATGACCGCCGCTTCAGTGGCGCGGGAGGGGCTGCGATCGGTGAGCCGGTGTTGTTGGATCAGCTTGTACAGCAGCACATGCTCGTCAGGGGCCGCCTTGAGTTCGGGGTAGCACACCGGCACAATCGCAGCCAGCGCGCTGAGATACAGGCGCGGCGGCGGCGCATAGCCGGCAAGGGTGTCAGGCCGCTTGAGCAGCCAGCGGGCGAAGGAGAAGGTCTCGCACCAGAACCCCTCTTCCCACGTGTCGTTGCCCTCGCCATACGGACGGATCAGTTCCCACGGAATATCGGCCTCGTTCGATTGGACGAGCAAGCTCCGCCGCTGATCCTGCCCGGCCCAGCTCGCCCGTTTGTGGCTATAGAACGCCTTGAGGTCGGCTGGAATCAGGCGATCCCACAGCCGATAGCCGAGGTTGCGGATACGGCGTTCGATCTGTTCAGTATTGAGCGCGCGCCGTTCGTTGGCGCTATCTTGGCCGCGCTGGAGCAGGCCAATTTCGTTGTAGACCTGATCGACGAAGGCGCGCGGTTCAAGTTCCAACTTCGTTTCGGTCGAGAAGATGACAACGCCGCCCTCGACCACAGTGAACTCGGTGTGGCCGCTAGGGGTGCGGTTGACGACGAGGGTCAGATCGGGTGCAGGCACGTGGCCCAGCGATACATTGACTGGCAGCGAGGGGACGATGGCCGGCGCGAAGGCCAGTGGTTGTTCGACGATTTCGATGGGGACGGCGACGGTTGCTATCAGATTGCCGCGCTGCCAGAACTGGACAGTTATCTCGTGCCGGCCCAACGCGCGCGCTTTGAGGTGAAAGACGACCGGCTGGCTGTCTTCGTCCGGCTCGATCATGATAGTCTGTTCGGCTGGACTGAGTAGCTCGAAGTCGGGGGCTGACAGCCGCACTTCGACCTTTCCTGCAACCACCGTCACAGCTTGTTTCGCTACGCTTTCCGCGCGCTGCTGCATTGTCAGCGCTACGGTCAGGGTGATGCGCTCGGCGAGCGTGGCGCTGCGCGGGCAACTGATGTCGGTATACCGGGTGTAGCGAGGTTCGTGGTATTCGATGGTGGCGTTCGCTCTCGGCCCAACAGCAATGCCTGTACCGCTGATGTCGCCAATGGAAATCTGGCTGCCATCAATGTTGTCGCTGATGGACATGTGGATGCCGCCGAGCGGATCGTCTTCGCTCGCGCGAATCTCCTGCCACACGGCATCGAGTTCGGCATCAGAGGGCATCCCGCGGGTGCTGAACCGGTTCCGGGCGGCGCCTGCACGGATCGCCTTGCGCATCGTAATCAGTTGCCGGTACAGTTTGGGATCGGCCTCATGGAGCAGATCGGTGATGCGCATCGCAATCTCGGCCCGCAGTTCGCTATCGGCGCTCTGCTGCGCCTGCTCGAGCAATAGGCGCAGCCGGCGGCGCAACTGCGCCCACTGCTTGCCGGCTAACGCCTCTTCCCAGATCGCCATTAACGCGGCAATGGTCGTTTCAACAGCCATCATCAAACTCCTTCCAACGCGCCATTGAAGGTAAATGCCGCCCAATAGACCGGATCGGCATAGGGACGATGTGACGGATCATCGAGGGCGCCCTCTTCGGCCAACGCGCGCCCGGTAGCGATGAAATCGAGCGGCATCCGCATCGCGAAATTTGCCGCCGATTCAGGCTGCAATTGCCGCGCTGCCCGCAATTGGCGATGCCGCTCGAAGTAGGCAAGCATCGCGCCATAATTCAAATCCCGCAGCCACAACTGGGCCAGCCGCAGCGCCCGCGCCGGGGGTTGCGGTTCTAGCCCGGTATCAGGGTCGCCGTGCAGGTGCAGTTCGTAGAACCGGTGCATGAGCAGCGCCGTGCTCAGGTCGTTGACGCTCCAGAGTGAGCCGGCCACGGCAGGCACGCCGGCTTGCAGGAAGCCGCCGGGCAGACCGATGCTCTCATCGGGCAGGCGCCGGAAGTCGGTGATGGCGGTCTGGCAGGCGGAAAGAACGGCCAGCCTGATGTGAGCCAGCGCGGTGGTATCACCCGTCACCAGCTCGCGTAGGGTGAGGCGGCTGTTGCCGGCTAGCAGCAGGGCGCTGTCGAGGGGATCTGCCGGGTCGAATTGGCCGTGGCAGGCGAAGTGAGCCATAGTTGCGCCGTGTAGATTGGCCCAGAGCGCGTCACGGGTGGCGGCCTGCGCGTAGAGCGGCGTGCTTGCGCCGAGTGGCAGGAGATCGCAGATGCTGGCCAGCTCAGCGCCAGCGTAACGCAGGTTACCGGTTGGATTGCCCACCCCCGCCAGCCGCAACGTTTGGGGTGTTCGCCGTTGCAGCTCGCGCTGCGCCGTCGCCAGCACCCGCGCCGAGGGCGCATAAGCGACATCAAACTCATCGAGCAGGCAGCGCGGCTGGCCGTCAACCGGATACGTCGCCGCGTGCAGCGGCAGCAGACTCAGCAAGCCGGCGGGAATCAGGGTCACGCCGGTGACGGACAAAGCCCGCAGGCGGGCGGCCAGCGGCGCGATCAGCGCTGCGCCGAGCTGCGGCAAGCCGCGCGCGAGCGCCGCAGTCAGGGCAGCGCCGCCAAGGAGCTGGCCGGTCAGATAGCCGCTAACCATCTCATCACCGGAGCGCTCGATCAGCAGTGTATTGAGATCAGCCTCGTTAAATCCATCGAGCAGTAGCGCCTCTGGCTCGGCGGCGTGAGGGACGATCAGGGCCAGACTGCCGTGGGGCGTGGTGATCAAGTAGACCAATGGCACGCCGGGCCGGGCCGTCGCGGCGATGTCAGTGTAGGCAGGCGGTTGGAGAAAGCCTTCATAACCGGGCACGGCGCGGATCGCGGCGATAGCCTCGTCGAGTTCGGCGCGGGCGGCGCGGATGCGCGCCATCAGATCGGTGAATCGCGCCGTTTCAGGTTGATCTGATGGATCATTGGCCCGGTCGGTGCGTTCGAGGGCGCGCACCGCCTCAGCGGCGGCGCGGTAGCGAGCGAAGAGATCTGGATGATCGCGCTCGATCAGGGCTAGATCGGCGCGATCACGGGCCAGCGTTTCGCCGAGGCCGCGGGCGCGACCGAGTTCGGCAATCTCAACCGCCCGCCGCACCGCGCCGGGGGTTGCCGCGCGCACCACAGCGTAGGCGGCGCGGCGAAAGAGATCGTCATTGGCGCTCAGGGCAGCCTCCTTGCCCGACTGCGACGCTGCCTCGCGGTACAGCGCCTCCGCCGCCTGCAAAGCTAGATCATACGCGCCAACGGCGGCTGCCCAGTTTCCGATCTGGGTATGCACATTACCCAATGCCCGCGCAGTGCGCCGGCAATCATCTGGCAGCGCTTCAGGGCGAAAGACGGAGAGGGCCTGCTGATAGGCGGCAATGGCCTGTTCGAGGTTGTCGGCGCGGTCGCCCCGGATGCGGGCTTGGTAGGCGGTGGCTAAGTTGGAGAGGGTGGTGGCCCAGTCGCGGGGCAAGGCGTCGCGGGTGAAGACGGTGAGGGCCTGCTGATAGGCGGCAATGGCCTGTTCGAGGTTGTCGGCGCGGTCGCCCCGGATGCGGTCGGTGTAGGCGGTGGCTAAGTTGGAGAGGGTGGTGGCC
>JAUQOZ010000394.1 GCA_030550625.1 Chloroflexota bacterium
ATCCCAATGATCTGTCCCCTTTGCGGTTTGGATGTGCCCCCACCCCCAACCCCTCCCCCGCTGGGGGAGGGGAGTGTACCGCAGAGAACGCGGAGGGCGCGGAGGATGCTCTATCCCAACCCTCTCTGCGCTCTCTGCGTTCTCTGCGCCTTTGCGTTACGAATCGCTGCGTCCTTTGCCCCCGTTTGCGGCGCCGGACAGCCGTCCGGCGCTACACCAGCTCGAATGGTGCGCTCAGCCGGATGTCTGCCGCCGAACGGCCCACCAACGCCACGAATTCACCCGGTTCGGCTACCCACCCCGGCACCGCCGGATCGTAGTAGCTCAGCGCCTCGCGATCGATGGTGAACGTGACTGTGGTTGTTTCGCCGGGTTGCAGCGCGATCTTGGCAAAGCCTTTCAGCTCTTTGTCGGGCCGGCTAAGCCGGGCCGCGCTATCGCGCACATAGAGCTGCACTACCTCAGTACCGGGACGTGAGCCGGTGTTGGTGACATCAACGCTCACGGTGATGGTCTCGTCGGGTCGCATCGTGTTCGCTGAAAGGCGCAGATTGCGGTACGCAAAGGTGGTATAGCTCAACCCAAACCCAAACGGGAAGAGCGGTTCAACGCCTTTGCGGTCGTAGTAGCGGTAGCCGACGAATAAACCCTCACCGTACAGCACGTGGCCGTTTTCGCCGGGGTAATTGATGTAGGCCGGATTGTCAGCCAGCCGCTTGGGGAAGGTGGTGGGCAGGCGACCACCCGGATCGGCCACGCCAAACAGCACATCGGCAATCGCATTGCCCGCCTCTTGGCCGCCGTACCACGCCAGCGCCACCGCCGCCACCTCATCAAGCCACGGCATCTGCAACGGCGAGCCGGCATTCAACACCACAATCGTGCGCGGATTCACCGCCGCCACTCGCCGGATCAGCTCATTCTGGCGGCCCGGCAGATCCATATCGATCCGATCAAAGCCTTCGCTCTCCCACTCTTTGGTCAAGCCGGCAAAGACGATTGCCACCTGCGAGCGGGCGGCCAGCGCCACCGCTTCCTCAATCGGATCATCCTCCCGTTCCGGCCAGAGGCCAACCTGCACTGCCCGCCAATTGCCGGGTGTTGGCCAGCGAAAATCGACCGCCACGCGATAACGCTTCCCGGCTACGAGGGTGATGGTCTGGCGTTGCTCGCTGCTATCCATCAGCTCTTTGTCCCACTGGTCGAGCACCAATTCGTCATCGAGCCAAATGCGCGCTTGGCCGGCGCACGATAGCCCCAGTTGGTAGCGTCCGCTCTGCGGCGGCAGCAGATCGCAACTGAGCCGGGCCGCGAAGGTGGCAAGGTTCAGATATTCGATCTGGTCGCCAAACCAGCTCGCTTCGAGGGTCGTCAGGCGATCGGTACGCACCGGCGCGCCGCTGAGGTCGAGATCGGTGAAGTAGTCGATCCGTACCCCCGACTGGTTGCTGCCGGGCAGCCTAATCCACTCCGGATCGAGATTGGGCAAGCGGCGGAAGATCGGCGTACCGATGGCATAATCAATGACGCACTGCGCGCCAGCGCGCGCGCGGATGCCCTGCAACGGCGTGACCACATAGTGCGGCGCCACTTCCGAGCTGCCGCCGCCCATAATCGCAGCCCAATGCGCATTGGCCCCGATCACGGCAATCGTCTGCGGGAGTTCGGGATTGAGCGGCAATACCTGCCCGTCATTCTTGAGCAACACGATCGACTCGACGCCAGCCCGCCGGATGAGCGCGCGGTGTTCGGGGCGGTCGTTAGCCTGTTCCGCCGCCGGCGTAGGATTGGCAAAGCCGCCGGCCCGCTCGATGGTACGCAACAACCGGCGCACCTTATCATCGAGGTCAGCCTCGCTCAGCTCTCCCCGCTCGATCGCCGTCAGCACATGCTCACGGCTTAGCCAGCGCGCCGGCCCCGGCATCTCTAGATCAAGACCGTTGCTGGTGGCGCGTTCGCTGTAGGTGCCGTACCAGTCTGACATCACCAACCCATCGAACTGCCATTCGCCCTTGAGAATCTCCACCAGCAACCGGCGGTTTTCGCTGGCCCAGACACCGTTGATCCGGTTATAGGCCGACATGATTGTCCACGGCTTGGCCTGCTTGATCGCCATCTCAAACGGGCGCAGGTAGATCTCGCGCAAGGGGCGCTCACCCACGTCAGAACTGATGCTAAAGCGTTCAAATTCCGAATCGTTGCAGACGAAGTGCTTGATGCACGCCCCCACGCCGCGGCTCTGCAAGCCGGTGATGTAGGCCGAAGCCATCACGCCGGTGAGATACGGATCTTCGGAAAAGCACTCGAAGTTGCGCCCAGCCAGCGGTGAGCGATGGATATTGACCGTCGGCGCGAGCAAAATATGCGCGCCTTTATCCTTCGTCTCTTCGGCCAGCGCCTCGCCGATCTGGCGCACCAGTTCCGGGTTCCACGTCGCCCCCATCGCGACGCCAATTGGGAAACAGGCTGAAGTGTGGGCGCCATTCCGGCTCACGCCGCGCGCGCCGTTAGGGCCGTCAGTAACTTTAATCGCCGGAATGCCGAGGCGCGGAATGGCAACGGTATGCCATGCATCGGCCCCGGCCACGAGCGCAATCTTCTCGTCGAGCGTGAGTTGCGCAAGCAGAGTTTCGATCTGATTGGTCATGATGTTCCTCTAAGTGTGTGTTGAAATAGCCGCAAAGAGACGCAAAAAGTTCGTTATGTCGATGCGCACCTATCCGCTAATGCACATCGCTTGTCATTGCAAGCGTGCGGAACGTCCGCAAGCTCCCGCATCAGGGCGAACGATATGACCCCAGTAGCCGCCTGCCAGCTAAGGCAACAATGCGCGCCGTTCACCCGTTCTTCTGATACACCCGCACATAATCAACCAACATCTGCTGCGGGAAGACGGTCGTTTCATCGGGATACCCCGGCCAGTTGCCGCCTACCGCCAGATTGAGAATGATGAAGAACGGGTGATCAAACACCCACTCGCCCGGCGTTTGATCGCGGCGCAGGGTGTGGTAGAGCTGGTCGTCAACGTACCACCGGATTTCGTCCGGCTCCCATTCCACTGCATAAAGATGGAAGTCATCGGCCAGCGACACTGGGCTGGTAAACGATTTGGTGATCGCATTGCCGGCGGAATAGCCGGGGCCATGCACCGAGCCATGCACGGTGGTCGGATCGCCAATGTTCTCCATAATGTCAATCTCGCCGCAATTGGGCCAGCGCGCGGTAGCAACATTCTCACCCAGCATCCAGAAGGCGGGCCAGATGCCTTTGCCGCCGGGTGGCAGCTTGATGCGCGCCTCGATCCGGCCATACGTCCATGCGTGCAAGTAATGGGTCTTGATCCGGGCGGAAGTATATTCCCACGCCAGATACTCTTCGTTGCGGGCCTCGATCACCAAGACGCCGTTTTCGATCCGGGCATTTTCGGGCCGGTCAGTATAGAATTGCCACTCGTTGTTACCCCAACCGCCGGCGCCCTTGTCAAACAGCCAATTGCGCGGATTGAGCGCCTCGCCGTCGAACTCATCGCTCCAAACCAGCGTCCACGGCGAGACGGTTGGCATCGGTTCCGGCGGGGCCGGCGCTGCCGGTGCGGTCGCGCATCCCGCCAGCAGCAGCGCCAGCCAAAGCAAGCAGAGATGTTGAGTCATTCGCATTCGTAGGTACAACACCGTCGTATTCCTGTGTAAACGGGTTACCGGCTAAGGGGTCAAGCCAAATCCATACGGAAAGAGCGGATCGCCATTGCCGCTTCCCAACGGCAATTGGTCTAGACTACGCGGCCAAGTCACCGGCAAGCGTCCGCGAAAGGGCCGGTCGCCGAAGAGGACATCGGCCACGCCGGCGCCTTCACTGCCCGGCAGCCATGCAGCGACGAGAGCGTCCCACTTGGGTAGATCATCGGTAATGATTAAGGGTCGGCCAGTGATGAGCACGACGACAAGCCGCGCACAGGCCGCTTCCATGCGGCGCAGCACGCGCTGTTCTCCCGGCGGCAGGCTGAGGCTGGCGCTATCGCCGCGCCCTTCGGCGTAAGGCAACTCGCCGACCACGGCGATGCATACCGCATCGGCGGCGCCCGGATCACCCGTAAAGCGACCGTGTTCGTTGTATTCAACGACTGTCTGCGGTGAGACCGCAGCCTGAATACCGGCCAAAATAGTGGTGCCGGGAATACTAGAACCAACCCGTCCCTGCCATTCGATCGTCCAACCACCGGCTTGGATGCCGAGATCATTGGCTGCTTGCCCGCCAATGTAGAGCTGGCCAATGTCTTTGGGCAACGGGAGCAGATTCTGCTCATTTTTGAGCAATACCAGCGATTCAGCCACTGCCGCGCGAGCTAGTTCGCGGTGCGCGGCGCTGCCGATCTGCGCGATGAGATCGGTCTGGGCAAAGGGCTGCTCGAAGAGACCCATCGCAAACTTGACGGCCAAAATGCGCCGCACGGCGTCGTTGATCCGTTCTTCGCTCACCGCGCCAGACTCAACCGCCCGCGTCAGGGTCGCGATAAAGCGCTGGGGATCGTAAGGAACCATGTTCATATCAATCCCGGCATTGATCGCAGTTATGACTGCGCGCTCGTAATCGGGATCGATCTGATCAATCGCGGCCCAATCAGACACGACAAAGCCGCTAAAACCCAGCTCGCCCTTGAGCACCTCGGTCAGCCAGTAAGAACTGGCATGCATCTTTTGCCCATTCCAGCTTGAATACGAAGCCATGATCACCTGCGCTCCCGCCGCAATAACGGCGCGGTAGGGCGGCAAATGCACGGCGCGCAGAGTGGCTTCGTCACCCATCGTTTCACCCTGATCAAGCTGGTAGTTCTCGGTCGTTGATGAACCCCACGCCGTGCCGCCATCACCGAGATAGTGTTTGGGAGTGCCGATCACCCGATTAGGGGCAGCGATGTCAGGGGCTTGCAACCCACGCAAGAAAGCGGCAGCCAGTGTAGCCACGTGGTCAGGACGTTCGGCATACCCCTCATACGTGCGCCCCCAGCGCACATCTTGCGGCGCCATCACGCCCGGCGCATAGTTCCAGAAGACGCCGGTGGCAGCCATCTCGATGGCGGTGGCCCGCCCGATCTGTTCGACCAACGCCGGATCGTTAGCCGCGCCCAAGCCAATGTTGTGGGGAAAGATGACCGCACCGTAGAGATTGTTGTGTCCATGCACGCCATCGGCGCCATAGATGAGCGGGATGCCAAGCCGGGTGCTCAGCGCAGCGCGCTGGAACGAATTGACCATCTCGGCCCACGCTGCCGGCGAATTCTCAGTGCTGGGGTAGCCGCCCCCGCCGCTGAGCACGCCGCCAATGAACAATTCTCGCACCTGATCAGGCGTGAGACTATTCTTTTCGATCAGGGTCATCTGACCAATCTTTTCCGCCAGCGTCATCCGTTGCAGCAGGTCATCAACGCGCGTAGCAATCGCCGCCGCCGGATCGCGATAGGGCGCGATGGTTGCAGATGGCAAGGTAGTTGTCGCTGTGTCGCCACATGCGCTCAGCATCACCGCTATCAAGGTTAGTAAGATGAAAGATCGCAATCGCATGCGCAACCTACTTCTCGATATTGGTAATCACCACACCCTCAAGGAAGATCCGTTGGGCGAAGAAGAAGACCACAATCGGGATAACCGCTGAAATCAGCGATGCCGCCTGAATCAAGTTGGTTGACTGCGAATAGAGATTGTTGAACGCGGTCAGACCAACAGTAATCGGGAACTTATCGGGATGGCCAGCGAGATAGATCAGCGGGCCGAAGAAATCGTTCCATGCCCAGAAGAAGTGGAAGAGAGCGACGGCGGTCAGGGCCGGGCGCGACATGGGCAGAATGATCGAGAAGAAGATGCGCAACGGGCTCGCGCCATCAATTTGAGCCGCCTCTTCCAGATCACGCGGAATGGAGAGGAAGAACTGGCGCAGCAAGAAGACGTTCGTACCCCACGAGAAGAAGGCCGGCACGATCAATGGCAGCCACGTGCCCACCCAACCGATCTGCAAGAAGACGAAATAGGTTGGAATAAGCGTCACCGCGCCGGGCAAGATCACGGTCGAGAGCATAATCATAAAGAGAATATTCTTGCCGGGAATGCGGAAGCGGGCGAAGCCGTAGGCCACCAGCGCCGCCGACAAGACCGCGCCGAAGGTGGTAATGCCAGCGTACATCAACGTGTTGCGCAACAGGTTCGGGAAGTTGATCGTATTCCATGCGCGGGTAAAGTTGCCCCACTGAATATCGAGCTGCCAGACCCGCTCGAGCTGCCGCCACTGGCCTTGCCACTCAAACGGCCCCGCCGCCGGGTTTTCCGGGTCGATAAACAAGCTGCTCTGGCGTCCGGGCCGATAGAGCGCCAATTCACGGATCTCGCCATCAATGGGGACGAGATAGACATCATAGGCTTTCCCCTCGTATTCAAAGGTGCGTTCCCGCGCCGGCCACCACGGTGCGCCGGTCTTGGCGATTTGGCTGTCGGTTTTGACCGCGGTGGTCATGCCATAGACCATCGGGATCAAGAACAGGGCCAACACGGCGAGGGTAAGGCTGGTTAGAGCGATGCGCGCAATCGCCTCGCGGGTTGATTTGGTCAGTACGTTGCCGCTCGTGCGTCGTGAGAGTATCATCACCGTTCCTCCCCTGCGTAGAAGACCCAAAAGCGCGAGGTGCCAAAGAGGACAACCGTGATAATCATGGCGATGATCAGCATCAGCCATGCCAGCGTCGCGCCATAGCCCATGCTAAAGAAGCTGAACGACTGCTTGTAGAAGTAGACCATGAAGAAGCGGGTCATGCCTTCGGGGAAGCCGGTGCCGCCATTGAGCACGAACGGGGCGAGGAAGTATTGCAGCGAACCGATCACTCCCAGTACTAGTTGGTAGAAGATCACCGGCGTGATCAGCGGAATGGTGATGAAGATCAGGCGCTGAAACCAGTTAGCGCCATCAATCTGGGCCGCTTCGTAGAGCTCGGTCGGCACGCCCTGCAAGCCGGCCAGAAAGATGATCATGGCGTTGCCGACACCCCACAGGCCGAACATCGTATAGGCATAGTAGACCAGATTGGGGTCGGCCAGCCAGCGCAAGCCCTGCGTGCCGGTGGCGCGAATGCCAGTCAGCCGCTCGATGATCACGTTGATCCAGCCGGTCTGCTCGTTGAGCACGCCGTTCCAGATCAACACCGTCGCCACCAGCGGGATCATAGTCGGCATATAGAACAGTGTGCGATAGACACTCTTGCCCAGCACGTGTTCGGAATTGAGCAAAATCGCCAAAAAGAGCGCGAAGAGCAGCGAAATCGGCAATGAGATAGCGGCAAAGTGCAAGGTACGGCGCAACGATAGCCAGACCTCGGCATCTTGAAACAGCGCCCGCTGCCAGTTAGCGAAGCCGACAAAGCGCGCTTGATCAGGCACCGCCGGGTTGAAGTCGTAGAGCGAGAAGCCGAACGATGCCAACATCGGCAACAAGTAAAAGAGCAGAAAGCCAATGATCCATGGGCTGATAAAGAACAAACCCCAGCGGATCTCCTTCTTTTCCAGCTTGCTCAGCTTCCGCCGCTGCGTGGCAGTGGTTCGGCTGCGCAAGACGCTACTCAGTTCTGGCAAGGGAGCCATCGTCACGCCTCCTTGTCGGTGGGTTGGCGCAGGTGAGTGAAAACCGGTCTTCAGCCTCACGTGCGCATCGCGTCGTTGCGTTGTTCAATCTGTAAACAATGTTTTCCGTTCGTCCGGCCCTCCTCCCAACTCCCTCTGCTGGGAGGAGGAGCCGAACCGTTCGCAGCAAAACCGCCGCTTGCCGTAGCGATTACCGCTTCGCCGCGTCGAAGATCTTCTGCAGATCGGCCTTCAGCTTGGCGACTTCAGCCTCAAAGTCGGCATTCGGCGTGTTGGCGAGATAGTTCCAGAACTCGTTGTAGCGGTCGGTCGTCTCTTGGAAGCTGGGCATCCAGCTCTCGTGGTTGGGGTTGTCGGCATACGCCATCGCTTCCACCACCACGTCCCAGTTAATGTCAGTCTTATTGGGGAAGCTGGCCTGATTATACTGGGCGAAGTAGTTGTCTTGCAGCGAGAGGCGGGCCGGCATGCCGCCGTAGATGGTCAGCAATTCATTGACGTGCTCGGCGCTCAGCATGTAGCTCAACACCTCGAAGGCGGCATCGGGGTAGGGGCAACCTTTGAGGATGCCGAAAGTATCGGCGTGCATCTTGGCAGTAATCGTGCCGTTATAGCTCGGCGTGGCGGCCAGATTCCAATCGAAACCCACATTGCCCAACGCCCACGGCGCCACGTACCACATGTGGATGTGGATCATCGCCAGATTGCCCGATGAGAAGGGGCCGCCGGGGCCTTGCAGGAAGTCGGCGCCGCCGTAGGGGCCGTTCGGAATGAACCAATCCTTCCACCAGCCATCGTAGGTCCACTTCCACGCCGCCTTCCAGTTGTCGGGAATTTGGGCGTTGCCGTTCTCATCAACTAGCGAGCCGGGACCAAAGAAGGTGCCAATGCCGCGCGGATCGGTCCACTGGTTCATCCAGCCGAACTGCACAATCTTGGTGGGATCGAAATCGGGCGAGGTGGCATCGTTACCGTTGACGTCAACGGTTAGCTTCTTGGCCAGTTCAGTCAGCGTCTCGATATTCCACTCACGAGCAACGCCATTCTCGTCAATCCACGGTGCGCCATGTTCGGCGGGCGGGTACGGCAGGCCAGCCTCATCAAACAAGTCTTTGTTGTAGATGATGAATGAGGGGAAGATCGCGAACGGAATGCCGAGCTGGCCCTCTTCCTTCACCTGATAGAACTTGACCAGATTCGGATCGAAATCGCTCAGATCGTAGTTGTATTTCTCGATCAATGGTTGCAGGTCGAGCCATGCGCCTTTGAAGCTGTCGCGTCCGCGGATGCCGACCGGGCCGACGAGACAGGGAGCGTTACCGGCAGCAATCTGAGTGGCGAGCGTATCGAAGGCGACGTTGTTGTCAACGATCTCAAGCACCAGTTCAATCTTGTCTTGGCTGGCGTTAAACCGCTCGACAAAGGCATTCTGCGGCGGAATAGCGCCTTCATCGGTACCGGCGCCTAACCCGACGAACCAGCGCACTTTGACGCGGTTGGAGGTTTGGGCAGCGGTGGGAGCAGGAGCTGAAGTGGGGGCGACGGCGGCGGTTGGTTCGCTCGCCACGGGTGCGCTGGTGGGTTGGGCCGGCGGTGTTGCGCCGCCGCTGCCACAGGCGGCATTGACGAGCGCGGCCACGATCAACATGAGGCTAACGAGCAGCGGTTTCAGCGATTTCATGGGATCTCCTCCTCTGGAATGAGTACGCCATTGCTATTCACGTGCCGAAGGTGGTTTGAATTGGCGGGCGAGTTGAGCGGCTGCAACGACTGGAGGCAGGTGCTCTTCTCGCATCCCCAGCACTGGCTTCATTGTCTGATCGCTTGCACCTCCTTTCAACGTTGGCGAACGCAACTGTCGCGGATCACCAATTCGGTTGGCAACATCACCCGCTGGGTCACGGGTGCGAGAGAATCGGTCGCGAGCCGGTCGAGCAGCAACCGGGCCGCCGTCTGGCCCAATTCGCCGATCGGCTGGCGCACGGTAGTGAGCGCCGGCGTCATCGCTGCCGCCAGCGGAATATCGTCAAACCCAGCCAAGCCAATGTCGCCGGGAACGCTGAGACCAGCGGCCCGCAACGCCTTCAACGCGCCGAGCGCCATCATGTCACTGGCGGCAAAGACCGCGTCGGGGATCGGCACCAGACGCAAAAGCGTTTGCATTGCGGTAAACCCGCTTTGCTCGCTAAAATTGCCTTCAACGACGAGTTCGGACATCACCGGCAACCCGGCGGCATGCAGCGCATCGCTATAACCGGCAAACCGGTCACGGCCAGCCACAATATTCATCGGGCCGGTAATCGTCGCGATCCGGCGATACCCTTGACCGATCAGATGCTCGACGAGCATGCGCGCGCCATGGCGATTATTGACATCGACGAAGGGGATCGCCTGCTGCGACGTAATCCGCCCCACCGACACCACCGGGATCGTCTCTTGCGCCAGCCACTGCAAGAGGAATTGGTCTTCGACCGCCGAAGCGACAATCGCGCCTTCCAGAAACCCGCGCCGGCCAAGGTGGCGATACGGGTCGCCGTCAGTCGTGGTGGCCAGATCGAGCATAATCGAAAACTGCCGTTCATTGCAGACGTGGGCAATCCCTTCGATCAGCAGCGGGAAGTAGGGATCGGCAAACAAGGTATGGATCGGCTGCGGAATAATGATCCCGATCACCTGCGAGCGACGGCTGGCCAGCGAGCGGGCCGGCAGATTGGGCTGATAATTCGTCTCACGGATCGCCTGCCACACCCGCTCGCGCACCGCCGGATTGACGTGCGGGTGATTATTGATCACCCGCGAGGCGGTTGCTCGCGAGACCCCGGCCCGCCGGGCGATGTCGTCAAGGGTGATATTCATAGCTTGCCACCGCTGACTGGGAACGCTTCCAACTACCCGTATAGTAGCGAAACGGCGCTGCGGTTGGCTTTTCAAAAAGCGCGAATCAGTTGCACAAAACCGTGAAAGCGCTTTCAGAGGGAAGTTGCACTCCTTGCACAGAGTGAGACGATGGTGGGATTGCTTGACATGCGGATAGGGCCATCCTATAGTAGTTCGAGCAGCAGATAAAACCAGCCAATCCCAATGCTCAACGCCGAAACGATCCTCGCCAAATTAAAAGAGCTGCAACCAATCATTGCCACGCGCTCTAAAGCCACGGCAATCGGTCTCTGCGGGTCGTTTGCGCGCGGCGAACAGACTGCCACGAGTGATACTGACCTGTTAGCGGATTTTGCGGAGAGCGCAGATGTATTCGACGTCATCGGATTGGCGCTTTACCTCGAAGAAATCTTCCAGCGACCGGTGGATGTGGCGCCGAAACGCGCTCTGCGCGCCGAGTTGCAGGACACGGTACTAGGAGAAGTAGTGATGGTATGAGAAACTATACTATCTATTTACAAGACATTCTGGCAGCAATAGATGGCTGGTATGAGAGACAAGTTAATCCATTTTTATTTCGGTATAGATTATCGATTGGTTTGGCAAACCATCAGTGAGCGGATCCCGCAAGTCAAGCGAGATATTCAGCAGATCCTGCGTGAGACAGGATAGTGTATTGTATCTGACAATAGCAAGAGCAGGATGGTCGTATTGCTTGCGAATACTCTCCTAGATGCCATCACCGCCGCAATCACGCAGCAATAACCACCGTCCTCTGCGGTAAACCATCCCATCACCCTCCCCAATCGGAAACACCATGTACACTTCACTCGCCCAAATCATTACCCTCACCGCGTGGGGCAATGCGGCGTTGCGCGCGCCGGCGGCGGTGAATCCCGGCGATGTCTACCCGGATAACCCGGTGTTCCGGTCGTGCGAGGTTGTCCGGTTCGTTGATCTGAACCACGCTGGCGCCACATGGGAAGAGACGCTGTATGCGGCGGATCCGCCCGCGTGGTTGGCGCGGCTGAGGGCAGAGGGAGTTACGGCGCTGCGTCTGGTGTATGATCCGGAGCCAGACGCTGCCGCCGGCAGTCCGCCGGTGGGATTTGGCGACAAAGGCGCCCGTTGGCTGATCGAAGCGGTGAAGCCAGCGGCTTCTGATTATTGGGAGGCGCGTTGGGAACTGGGTGACCGTTTTCGCGCTGATGGGAGGCGATGGCAGGTGACGTATGGCCGGATCGCTGCCAATGCCCCCGCTGGCTACGCTGCCTCTTCGGCCACCGTTGCCGAGGTGACACAGCAGCTCATCGCGCACCTACCCAAGATGATCGACTTCGCGCTTGACCATTACGAAGATCGGTTTGCTCGCTCGTTTGAGATTGCGCTGCACTTCCTCACCACGCCAGCGAGCGCCGCCGATGCCGATGACCTCTTGCCCCCTGACTCCAGCCAATTGCTAGCCGCGGTGCGCGCAGCGTGGGTGTTTGGCGGCATGGGATCGTGGACGGACATGAGTTTCGCCGGTGAGGTTCAAGCCGAATACGATGCGCTGACTGCTGAGCTGTACCGCTTGTTGCAGATGGCGATTGTCGCGGCGGTGAACGGGCAGTAGCGCCTGCACGCTAGCCCCCATGCAGGGAAAGGGCAATGCGAAGGCGCAGGAGAGCCGGACGGCTGTCCGGCTCCGCAAAGGGTTGGTGATGTGAGCCTTCACCCTGCGCCCTCGGCGTCCTCTGCGGTACATGTTCCCCTCCCCCAGCGGGGGATGGGCAAGGGGTGGGGGCAACTGCCAAGCCGCAGAGAACGCAAAGGACGCAGAGGGGGTTGGCATGACATTCATCTTTCACACCCTCCGCCCCCTCAGCGGCCAGCGTTAGCTCGTCCCCACCCCAGCCCTCCCCCGCTGGGTTGCAGCAGGGAAGCTGTCGTGTCTTCACGACAGGCACCGTGGAGCGGAACCCCGTAGCGCCCCTCTCCCGCGCCAGTGGGAGCGGGGGAGGGGGTGAGGGTCTCCCCTCCCCAGCGGCGGAGAGGCCGGAGGGTGAGGGCTACCACTAAGACGGGGACGCATAGCCACGAAAAGCCGCAAACACCACAACGATTTTTGTGTGCTTCTTGGGTCTCTTTGTGGCTATGCCCCTCCCCCAGCGGGGTAGGGGCGTATCGACGGTGAGATCGCGGGAGAATGTTTTACCGCAGAGGGCGCAGAGAACGCAGCGGGAGAGCTGTCGTGTCTTCACGACAGGCACCGTGGAGCGGAACCCCGTAGCGCCCCTCTCCCGCGCCAGTGGGAGCGGGGGAGGGGGTGAGGGTCTCCCCTCCCCAGCGGCGGAGAGGATGGGGGTATATCAACGGATCGTCAGCCACGTCAAACCCGCAATTCAATGCAGATAATCCCTGATCTGACCAACCCACAGGAGTACACCCTGCCCGATAATTGCCATCAACCACACGGCAGCGGCAATACGCCCCCATGCGGCGCGCGCCGCCAGCCGGTCAAGCGCAATGCCAGCCGGGATGCACAACGCCGGGTAGAGGAAGAGCATCCAGCGCAACCCTTGATCGGCGAAGAGGAGTAGGACAAGGCCGCTGAGCGCGCCGCCCCACCACGCGCCGAGCAGCCAGCGGAGTGTCGTTGTTGATGGTTGCTGGGTGCGCCAGAGGATCCAGAGACCGGCTAGATTGGCCAGCGCCAACCCCAACGGCACCGGTAATCCGCGCCGTTGCGGCGGTTGCCAGCCGGTAAGGGCAAGGATGGTTTCGGTAATGATCTGCACCGGCGTTTGCCCGCCGCTCGCCCCTTGCCCGCTCCGCCCGCTGATCAGTTCGAGGTACACAGGTGTGGTGTACATCACGATCAGGGCTAACGCTATCCCTCCGGCAGCGGCGATGAAGAGGCGGGCCGGCGTGACGATTGCCGCTGGCTGCCGCCATGCCAACAACCATGCCCAGCCGATCAGGAAGCCAAAGCCGAGCGTCACGCCGGAATGGGCCATCAAACCAGCAGCAATCGCGAGCGCCAATCCGCTCAGCGCCAGCCAGTGGCTTCTGTTTGCTGCTGCGCCAAGACTAAGCCCGATCAACGCCGGCACGATCAGGGCTTGCCCTCCCACATTGGCCAGCTCGCCAATCGCCAATGCTTCGAGCGCTTGGGTGGCAAACAGGTAGCAAGCGGCGCTCAGGAGCGCGGCCCGCTGCCCGAATCCGGCTTGCCGCACCCACCACCAGATGGCTACACAAAAGAGACTATCAAGGGCAGCGGCCACGATCGTCACTAATAGCCGGCGAGCGGCAAAATCGTCGCCAAACAGGATCTGGAAGGGGAGGGCTATGAGGTAAAAACCGGCTGGATACGGCGCTAAGCCCCCACCAGCTTCGGCGGGCAGGCCAGCAGTGAGAAAGACGTGACCAAGACCGAGTCGCAAGAGGTTATTCGCGTGAAATCCAGCGTCGCTGCTGATCGCATGCGGGTGGAGCAACCCGGCCAAGCGCACAATGATGGCAAGCAGCATGACGGCTGCTGCTTGTCGCCACGCGACATGCTGCGGCCAGCGCAGGGCTAAACCCGCACTGATCACGGTTGCGATCAGGGTTAGTGTTGCCAGAACTGGCATCAAGAGCGCAAAGGCCGGTCGCGCCAGCGCAACCGCTATGATCGCGGCCAAGCCGCCGATGCCGATGACGCTCAACCCCCACCGGGGCGAGAGTGCTGACATGTGTCCCCACACCCATACCGCCACGAGGGTCAGCCCAATCCAGCCAAGTTGGCCCCAATCCGGCGCGCGCCAGCCGCCGATCGTTTGCACGCGCACCTCGCGCAGCAAGAAACCCAGCACGCGCGGATCGCCGGCTGCTTGGAACGAATCGCTGCGCATAGCCAGCCGTACTGTCCCGTCTGCTGGCAAGAGCATCGTATAGCGCCGAATCTGCCCTACTGGCAACTCAAAGGCCACTGGCGGCGCAGCGCCGGCCTGCCACTCGGTAGCGGTTGGTACACCATCAGGCCTGCCGCCTTGCGCACGCACCTTCACCAGCCAGTACCCGCCGCCAAGGCCGGGCAGGCTGATCACACTCTCCGGTTGCGTCCAGCGGTAGGTATCAGCAGCGCCGGGCAATTCCCACCATGCCGCCACCGACGGCAGCGCCGGTTCGGAAGCATGCACCATCTGCAAGAAGGGAGCATCGTCCTCGCGCCGGCGGGTGAGCGGATCGCCGCCAACGGCAAGGTGGACGCTGAGCGGAGTTTGGTAGGCTGCGCCACATCCTAGCAGGATCAGCGCCAGCAGGAACAAGGCAGACCGCCAATTCCGGCGTACCTGCGCTACGAGCGAAACTGGCAGTTCTGCGATGACGTGCGCCGGAGTCACGACTTGCCGCTGCCCCACGTAATCACGATCACGCCGATCACAATGATCATGGCTCCCACGAGACGCATCATCGTGATCGGCTCGTTGAGCAAGACCCGCGAGGGGATTAAGATGATCACGTAATTGAGCGCCAATAACGGGTAGGCAAAGGAAAGGTCTACCCGTGAAATGACCCCCAGCCAAAAGATGGCTCCGCCAAAGACGAGGGCAAAGCCGAGAATGACGCGCCAGTCAGTGAACGTCGCCCAAAGCACCCGCGGTTCGAGCGAGAACGCGCCAACGTGAGAGGTGACGTGGTTAATGCCGATCTTGAGCAACACCTCACCCGTCACGGTGAGGGCGCTGGCCGTAATCAATAGAGCGAGAACCAGCAGCATAGTGCGCACTTTGGTTGAGACAGCGAATAACGGTTTCATCATGATGGTCGCCGGCGAAGGACATACACTGCGTAGTCGCAAATCCCAGAACGAAGGTGATAGTTGCGCGCGATGTCAAAACCATCGCCGAACATTGCCTGATAATCGGCATCGTGCCGGATATAGCCGCCGCGATCGAGCGCATGCATGACATAGCCGAGCGGATTTTGGCCGGGTGGCGGCGGTGTATCTTCCATCACCAGCACGGTAGCCCCCGGACGCATCACCCGGTAGACTTCGCGCATCACAGCGCGGGCAGTGGCGTCGGGCAGATGGTGTAATACGCCAAGAATGAGGCCGGCGTCAAACGTCTGATCAGCGAATGGCAGCGCATCGCCGCTAGCGGCAAGGTACGTTCCCGGCCGGCGTTGGACCGCAAAACGGAGATAGGTGAGCGATGGGTCAATGCCGACATAGCGATGCGGTGGAAAGTCGGCTGCAAACTCACCGGTACCGCAGCCGAGATCGAGAAACCGGCGGTGGTCGCCGCGCCACGGGCGCAGCTCGCGGGCAATGGCCAGATGTTCGCCGGTAAAGCCGGCTTCGACCAGCCAACGCAGCCGGTTCCACAATTCAGGAGTGGCGCTTAAGCGGTTGAGGACAGGATTCAGCATCGTAGTTAACCAGTCTTCAACTGAGACGCCGGCAATGGTAGCCTACGCTGAACCGTCGCCGGCGACATGTCGATGTGCATACGACGATCACCACATCCGTAGCGAGGGAGTCAGCCCCTAAAGCAACCTTTATCCCAGCCGGAGTGATGATACCGGTTGCGGTGACGCAGCAGTGAACGCGATCACGTTATACCCGCGCCAGCGCAACGATGGACAACCCAAACGGCCATTTCCCGCCACGCGCAATGTACGCCGCTTCGAGCATCATTGGCAGGCGTAACGCCGCATTGACCGGGCGAGAGGGCAACTCCATCGCCGACTCAGTCTGCGGTTCCGGCAACACCCGCTCAAGCAGGCGCACCACTGCCGAGATCGGGAAGAGCAGAGTCAGCGCGTAAGTAAGCTGTTCGACGGTAAAGCCGTTCTCACGCAGCAACCGCGCTACTTCGCCAGCAGTGTAGCGGTGGCGGGTATGGACTTGGCGATCATGGCGCGAGCGCAGCCATTCGTAGGCCGGCAACCGGATGAGCAGCCGGCCATCACGGCGTAAGACCCGCCGCACTTCGGCTAGCGCCTGCCGCTCGTCGATCACAGCGCGATGATACAACACATCGAACGATGTGACGAGATCAAAGCTGTGATCGGCAAATGGCAGTTGCAACACCGACCCGCGCACCAACCGGCCCGGAATGCGCCCGCGCGCGAGCGTAAGCGCTTCGGTGGCGAGATCAAGCCCAACTACTGTGCCGTAACGGCGCAAAAACAGCGCGTCGCCACCGGTGCCGCAGCCAGCATCGAGGATGCGCAGATCGCGGCGTCCGCCAAACACGCGGTCAAGCATAGCGGCATTGATGGCGCGCATGCCGCCGTACCACCAGTGTTGCAGCTCAACCGCTGCCATTGTTGTGTACTCGTTCTTTTCCATAACCGGGGCGGACTATACCAGATGGCGGGCAAGCTGGCAAGTGGCGCTAAGGCTAGTCGCTCGTTTCTTAGTTACAGTGCGCTGCTATACCTTGTGCGGCGCGGCGCGTTCCGCTATCGGTGGCGGTGAGGCTATCCCCTGCGATGGCGAGAGCCATACCGATCGTAAAGCGACGCACTGGCAACAACCGCTCGCTCTGCGCGCTCCGTGTTGTATGGATGCGTTACTCTAACTCTAATCCTAACCCAATTGGCGAGCGCAACTGTCCCAGCTCAGCACATTCGATCACGACCTCGTCGCCAGCGCGCAGCCACGGGCCATCGTCACCGTGCAGATCAAGCAGACAACCGCCAGCGGCTACGCCACTAACGATCACCTCGCCGGGGTAGAGCATCGTATCACGGCTGGCAAACGCGATCAGCTCGGCGAACGACCACCGCATGAGCGCCGTATTGGTGCGGGCCAGCTCACGTCCGTTCAGCCGCAGCCGCAACTCCAGCATCAGCCGGCCATCATCATCGCGGTAGTATTCCAGCTCGTCGGGCGTTACCAGCCACGGGCCGAGCGAAGTGGCCCGATCGCGCGGGCGGAGTGATGCTACCAGCGGATCACGAATCGTCCACGCATTGACCAACAGATAACCGGCGATGTAGGCATCGGCATCTTCCGGCGCAATATCGCGCCCGGCCCGTCCGATCACGCATCCGAGCGCCATGCCGCAATCGAGCGGTTCGGTCATTGGCAGCTCGATCGGTTCGTCGGGGCCGAGGATAGTGGTATGGCTAGCGAAGCGAAACGCGGGCCAGTTGCGGTCGCCAACCCAATACCCAGCCGCTTGGCGCATCATCGTAGTGCGATCATCGGCGAGCGCATCAAACTCGCGCAATGAAACCACTTGCGGCAAGGGAGCGACAAGGCGTACTTGGGTGGCCGGGATCACCAGCGCCGTATCGCCGATGGTTAAACCGTCATCCCAATCAAATTCGCTGAGCGGCGTTTCTGATGGTTCCGCGCCGCCCATGACGTTGATCACCGCTTGCACAATATCGGCAGCAGCGGCTACGGTGACATCGGGGTGATCGCCGCGCAACAGCGAGAGCATATCCCACTGCGCTGCGGCGGCTTCCTCGCTGATCAACGCCGCTGCCGCGGCGAGATCGATGATCGCATCGCCGAGCAAGACACCGGCTCGCGCTGTTCCTCCGGCAGGAGGGATGAAACTGGTTAACCGCACGGTTGGCTCCTTCGGCAATTTCTCGCAAAACGATGCTGCGTTGCTAGCATATATCGTAGACCCATCCGGCGACGAGTCAACCTCGTAGCGAAAAACAGCCATGTGATCATTCCAGCGCAGTGTTGCGCTCAATGTAGACTCTCAGGTCTGATGTGAGCAGAGTTCGTGAATCCGCAATGATAGTCAGCGGCGAGCTGAGGAGTGCGTGAATGACTCTCGCCGGTATGCGATAACGTTGGCAGCGCCTGCTTGATGGCGTTGCAGACAAAGCTATGTTGCCAAGGTCAATAACTAGCGGCTCATGGATAAGGAGCGTTGTAGGCTCATTTCTCATCGAGACATAGCTCGCGCTAGCATAGGGGGTTGCTTTGGGCGCGGGGCGCATCACTGCGCTTGCGCTCCGCACCCTCGCAATGACATGCACGGTTCGCCTGTGCATCAAGAGATGTTGCCGTCGTTACGATAATGCGCCTCGCCCAATGCGATACGCATTCGGCTGCACTATGACCATTACCGTTTAATGACTATCCAGTCCCCTGCTCTACTCTCTCTATCCCCCCATCATCATACCGCGATCTCGGTGCTGCCTCAATCACGTGCCGAACGTAGAATTACCTAAAGATGCACACATCTACGCCCCAATTTGTTCGCTTTTCCTCTAGGCAAGCGCTCTCAAGTGTGGTAGAATTATTTCATATAAACAATACTTGTACGTTGCAATCAAAAACATACGGAGCACTAGCATCATGGAGTACGAACTGACCGAACAACGCGCCCTCAGTCGTCTAGATCAGTACATCTTGCTCTACTGGCTCATCTCGTTAGTCATAGGCATCCCCCTGCTAGGTGATTGGCTGAAGAGCTGGAATGTGCCTGCAACCTTGGCGAACCCGTGGTTCGTGGTGTTCTTGCTGGCTAGTTTTGCCTTTAGTCAAGTCTTGTATGTACTGGTCGCCCGCCATGATGGCCGTCCATTCCTGTGGGGGCCGACCGTGATTTTCAGTATCGGCAACGGCGTTATTGAGACGTTTGCCTTTGCGGTGGTGTATCGGATTGGTGCGTGGATCGGTGATGGGATCGCGATGCAGTTCTGGCCAAATCTGGTGGGGCCGCTCGGTTTTGCGATTGGGTTTACTGCCTTCGTCATTTATGGCGGTGTGATTCATGGCATGTTTTGGCTGCAATACCTGCCGCCCCATCTTGATGACTCGCCGCAATCGATGCGCATCCGCAAGTTGCGCCCGCTGGCCGAGATGGCGCTCGTTTTGGGTTGGAGCCTCTGTTTTTATCTGTATCAAGATATCTGGACGGTGATCTTCATTCATATTTTGGTCGATCTTGGCTTGATGCTGCGTGTGCGCCCGCCGGTCTTTCTTGGCGCCAGCCGGCGGATAGCGTAAGCGCCCGCTGATAGCCCATACCTCGCTCAATGGAGGGAGTGCGGCAGTGCCACTGCCGCACGTTAGTTGGCTTTTTTGCTGTCATTCCCCTCGGTTTTTGACCAGCCGCAAGCGCACGGTGGCGCCGAGCCAGATATCCTCGTCGCCAACCGGTGTAGGCGTGTGCGGGCGTAACCGCCGCCGGACGGGGCCGCAAAAGACGCCGGAAGGGCTGGCGAGATCGACGATGTGGGCCTGTTCCTCGGTAAGGATGAGGTGCGCATGGCGTAGAGCAATATCTGATCCCAAGACGATAAGATGGCAGGCGGGATCGCTTCCGGCTGTGAGCATACCGGTAGGGAGAGCGATCGTGCGTTCACCCTGTTCGTCGGTAATAGAGGCTTGCCATACGCTCGTAGCCGGTAACTGGGAGCGAGGCGTCACGGTGTGGCGTGGACGGCGGATGATCCGCGCTCCGAGCAATACTGCGGCAACGATACCGATGCCGAACAGGACGTTCAGCCATTGTGGCAGCGGTGGCGCGGCAATGACAAGCGCTGCGTTTTGGCCGCAGCCGTATACGATTGCTGACGAAGGCAACGCGCCGTCGAATTGCGCGCGCCAGCGCCCCGGTGCGAGCGCGGTGATGGTTTGTGGGCGCTGCGGCGGCGCTTCTTCCGCCCACACGTGCAGATCGTGCGGGGGTGAGGAGCAGCCTACCAGCAGCGCCCATGCTGTGGCCGAGATCTGTTCGACGCCGAGAATGAGGCGAGATGGGGTTACGGGCGGAGTTGGGGGGATGGCGTGAGCGGCTGCCAATACTGGCCAAACGATGAGCAGTATGAGCAGAGCCAAGAGCGGCGTTCGGCGGCGCATAATAATCTCCTCGCACAGCAATACTCTCATCATGGAAACCGCGCGAGAAGGGCAAAAGTTGCGCGCTTGGCAAAAAATTCGCAAAAATGTCTTATCGGCGCTTGCTACACTACTGCGCGCACCAGCGCTTCTTGCGGCGAGCGGGCAGTGGCGATGCTATTCATGTCAATGCCGAGCGCGGTGATGGTTTGCGCGGTGGCGGGGGAAATACCGGTGATGACCGCCTCGCACCCGATCAAGCGCAAGGCTTGCACCGTCTGGATCAAACTCTGCGCAGCCATCGTGTCAAAGGCCGGCACACCGGCGACATCGATCACAACTAGGCGCACCCGGCGAGCGCTGACCACATCGAGCAGCCGCTTTAACAGCAGTTCGGCGCGTTGGCTATCAATCTGGCCGACGACTGGCGCCAGCAACACATCGCGCCCGATCTCGACTGTAGGCGTTTCGAGCGATTGCACCAGATTGCGCAGCATCTGTTCGGTGGCCTGCAATTGCGCTGTTTGCTGTTCGAGTTGGGCGGCAGATGCCTCAACCTGTTGGGCATGCATCCGCGCGCGAGCTGCTTCAGCAGTTGCTTGCAACGCCAGCCCCTCCATGCGCCGCAACAAATAAAGGAATGGCGCGAGGGTGAGCGATGCACTGGCGAGGTAGACACTAATAGCGCCAACCCAATCAGAAATAGTATCTTGTACCGCGAGGTTTTCCGCTGTTACAAAGGTGGCGTTGCCAGAGACGTAGATGGCGGCGGTGATGACCATCGTTACGAACGATATTGCTAACGCGCTGATCCCGCCCCGGCTGCCAAAATAGACCAGCGCCAGTACGATCACGCCGATCCACAGCAAACGCCCGCTGCCGACAAGGCCATAGAAGATCAGCAAAAAGGTCGCCATCGCGCCTAGAATCGTGAGCACGAAGATGGCGCGAATTGTTAGACTAAGCTGGCGGAGGGCAGCCGCAGATACAACCAGCACATAGGCAATGGTATAGATAGCGATATACGGCAGCGCCCGCTCACCCATTGCGTTATAATCTGACCACGATCCGACGACAAGCGCCAAACCGCCAAGCACGACCAGTATCCAAAGCAAGTTGTTGAGAATCTGCAGCCGCCACTGGGCGATAACTGTGCTAGCGTTTTCGGTGGGAGGGATGGCAGGTGGTTGGGAGCTAGACATTCCAGTATCTCCGTAGCGTCGGTGGCCTTGGTTAGAGAACGATAACGAGCCTTGGGCAAGCGCAGGCATGGCTCATTTGGTGCTGCCTTGCGCAAACTCGTTGCGCATTGTATCACCATCGTGGCTGGATTGACAAATATTTAAAATGAGTTAATCGATCGGTCTATGACGATTGCGATTGTGAAGCAGGTGTCGCTAGCAGTATTCCATCGCGCAGTTGTAAAGCGATTTGGTCGTTGCTGGTGATGATCGGCCTTGCTTGCTGTTCGTCCTTGCGGCAGGCAATGGCGTCAGCAATGAAAACGGTCTGGCCATCAGCCGCGATAAACGTGAACGGTTGGCCCCATTCGGCGATGGCGCGCACGAATGCGTAGGCGCGTTGGACTGGCCAATCGGCGGTGAAGGTGAAGTCAGTAGCTTGCGGTGCAGGGTAGTAACTGCCGCCAGCAGGTTGCGGTTGTGGTTGCCATCCCGGTGTGGCGAGATCGGCCAGCGCCGCCGGCAGCATCTGCGCGGCAACCCGTCCGGCAAGCGTTTCCATTGCGCTCAGCCGCTCGCCAAGCGGCAATTCAAACCATTCCTGCCGCACGATCGGCCCGTGATCCAGCGCTTCGTCCATCAGATGTAGCGTCATTGCCGTGCGCGTCCAACCCAACCGCACGGCCCAAAAGAGCGGCTCCGGCCCGCGCAGTTCTGGCAATGGCGAGGGGTGCAAGTTCAGGAAGCCGTACTGCGGTACGCGCAACAGGTCAGTAGGAATGCGCCACGGCCAGCAGGCGACAAGCGCTAGATCGAGCTGTTGCGCCGCAAGCTGTTTGGCGAGGGCCGGCATACCGGCACGCCCAACGGCCCAGCGCGGGATGCCGGCCCGGTCAGCGAGAGTCGCCAGATTCGCCGGCGTTACGACCTCTTGGCGGGCGGTTGGCGTGGCCGCTGGCAGGCGGGTCAGCGCCGGCAGACCCGGTGGCGCCGGATGAACCAATCCCACCACATGTACCGGCAATTCCAGCAAGCGTTGTAAAACAGGCAAGGCCATCGGCCCCGGCATGGCAAAGAGCACGATTCGCATGGCCGACCTTTTCTTTCGGGTATAATGATTATGGTATCACGCTGGTTTGAAAGAAAGAAAAACCTATGCCGCGCATGGTGAATTGTGTCAAGCTTGGTCGTGAATTGCCCGGCCTCGATAAGCCGCCGTTCCCCGGCCCGCTCGGCCAGCGCATCTACGAGCAGGTCTCGGCGCAGGCGTGGCGGCTGTGGCCGCAGCAGGCGACGCTGATTATCAACCATTATGGCCTCAGTCTCGGCGACCCCAACGCGCAACAAATCCTGATGAAGGCGATGGAGGAGTTCTTCTTCGGTGAGAACGCGCGTATGCCCGAAGGGTGGACGCCGCCACCTGCCGCGCCGGCCAAGGGCGGCCCCCGCCGTAAATAATTGGGATGGCGCAGCAGCGACGCACGGTCGTGCGTCGCTACTGCACCATCAACGTAATCGCCGGCACGATGGTGAACCGCAACTGGGCATGGGCGGCGCGCAATGCCGCTTCGACCGTGGCCGGATCGGGACCGCGAGCGAAGATGAAGCCGAGGTAGCTATCGCCTTCGGGCAGCGGGGTTAACGGGTAGTTGAGCGGCGCCGTAATCTCAACCGACTCGATGCCGGGAATCGCTTGCGCTGCTTCCACCCCGGCGACCCCGCGCAAGATGCCGGCCTGCGGGATGGGGATCATCATCACGCCGCCAGCCTGCCCAGCCCGGCTGAGCGACTCGATCGGCAAACCGACAGCTTGGCGCAAAATCAATTCTTCGAGCGGCGCATCGGCGCCGAAGCGCAACGTGCGCGAACACAGACCGCCGATGCTGCGATTAGCCAGCTCGATCATCCACGGCCCGCGGTCGTTGATGCGCAACTCGGCGTGCAGCGGCCCTTGTTCGAGGCCAACCGCACGCGCCGCCGCCGCTGTTACCTCACAGATCGCGGCTTGCGTCGCTGCTGGCAGGCGTGACGGCGTGACATAGATCGTCTCTTCAAAGAACGGCCCGTCGAGCGGATCGGGCTTATCGAACAGCGCCAGCACCTGCACCTGCCCGCGGTCGATCAATCCTTCCAGCGCCACTTCAAACCCCGGCACAAACTCCTCGACCAGAAACTCGTGCGTTCCCGGCCCCTCGACCCG
>JAUQOZ010000391.1 GCA_030550625.1 Chloroflexota bacterium
GGGGGCATAGCGGACAGCACCTTATGATCGGTGTGCGATGCCTCAACGCTTCGCTTTACGCTCCCCTCTCCCGCCGTCAGGTGGGAGAGGGGCTGGGGGTGAGGGCCGCCGGCCCGCGCAGCGGCGCCACTCCTCCCCCCAGCGGGGTGAGGCCGGGAAGGAGGCCTCAGCTCACCTCCCCCCACTGGGGGGTAAAGGTTGTTAGTAGCGGGCGAGCCGCCCGCGCTCCGCACCGGCAAGGGGGCGCGGGCCGCCGGCCCGCCATTGGTGCCGCTCCTTTTCCCAGCGGGGGGCTGCTAAACGTTACGAGTAACTCCTATGACAAGCGCTTCGCATCCTACAACTGCAAACCAATCACTCCCGCTCGGCGACTGGCTGGCGTTTGGCGATGCCCTACGCGCCGATGACTCGCCGGAAGGTCTGCTTGGCGAAGTGGTAGAGACGCTACGGCGGATTGTTGGCAGTCCGTGCGTTTATGCGCGGCTGCGCGACGACGAGAGCGATACGTTGCATGCCGTCGCCTTCGCCGGCGTCGATCCGCAGCTTGCCGAGCAGTTGCAAGCTGCGCCGGTCGAGCCGGCGCTGTACCAGCCCTTGTTGCGGCCCGAATACCGGCTCAGTTATTCGTACCTCGTGCCGGCAGAGGCCTTGCCCGCCGGTGTGCCTGACACAGCAGCCATTGCGCCGGCGGCGGCGTTGCTGACGCCATTGCGGGGGCGTGGCGAGCGGCTGATCGGGGTGATCGTGATTGCGTGGCCGCAGCCGCCCGATCTGGCAACGGTGCGGATGGTCGAAGCGATTGCGCGCCAAGCGGCGCTGGCAGTAGAAAACGTGCGGCTGGCCGAGCGCAGCGCCCGCTTACTGGCCAAAGAGCAACTATTGGCCGAATTGGGGCGCGCTGTTGGCGCAACCCTTGATCTTGAGGTTATCTTGCGCCAGACCGTTGATCGATTGTCTGCGGCGTTCGGCGGTGGTGTAGTGGCGCTGCTCGATGAAGCCAACGACCTGCTCGTCGCTGCGGCATCGCCATCGTTGGCAGACATGGTTGGTCAACGGTTGCCAATCCTTGATGGAACGCTGGCATGGGTAGCGCAGAGCGGCCAACCGTTCATGATTGACGATTGCCGGATAGCCACACGCGAGGCGTTGGTGTTTGGGCCAGAGGTGGCTTCGTGCGTGATTGCGCCATTGCGTAGTGGCGGCAGGGTTATCGGCATCTTGAGTGTGGTAAGCCGCCGTGCCGGCGCATTTAGCGATGAAGATGTCGATCTGCTTGAAGCGATTGCAGCGCAGGTCAGCGGGCCAATTGTCAGCGCCCAGCTTTACGCCGAGTCACAGCGGTTGGCGGCGCAGGTGCAGCGTCGCGCCGACCAATTGGCGGTGCTGAATTCGATTGCGCGTATCGTCACCGCCACGCTCGATCTGCGCGAATCGTTGCCGCTGGCCACTCAGCGCATTCAGCAAGGTTTTGGCTATCCGCAAGTTGATCTGTTCTTGCTTGAAGATGATGCCAGCGAGTTGGTGCTCGTCGCTTCCGCCGGCCAGTATGCGCCCTCGCGGGTTGGTTATCGCCAACACATCAATCTCGGTTTGGTGGGGCGGGCTGCGCGCAGCGGGCGAATTGTGCGCGCCGAAGATGTGGCCAGCGAAGCCGATTATCTTGGTTTAAGCGAGCGGCTCGATATTCGCTCAGAGTTGTGTGTGCCCTTAATCGCTAATGGCAAAACCTTAGGAGTTCTAAATATCGAATCGCCGCAACCGGCTGGCTTGACCGCTGAAGATGCAGCGGTGCTCGAAACGGTGGCCGATATGTTGGCCGGCGCGGTTGAGAATGGCCGGCTGTACCAACGCGCTCAACAGGCGGCGGCACTCGAAGAGCGCAATCGCTTGGCCCGCGAGTTGCACGATAGCGTCAGCCAGCAACTTTTTAGCATGACGCTGACCGCTCAAGCGGCCCGCGCCCAGTTTGAGCGGAATCCGGCCCGCGTGCCAGCCTTGCTCGACCGGCTGCAAGAGACGGCTACGGCTGCCTTGGCCGAAATGCGCGCGCTCATTTTTCAATTGCGCCCGCCAGCGTTGCGCGATCAGGGGTTGGTAGCCGCTATTCAACAACATGCCCAGCATCTGGCCCATCGCGAAGGGTTGCGGATCGAGCTGAACGTGATCGGCGATGAGCGCTATGCTCGCGGTATGGAACAGCCATTGTTTCGGATCGTGCAAGAGGCGCTCAACAATATCGTCAAACACGCCGCGGCCCGTAATGTCCAGATTCATCTCGAATTCACCGCTGAACAAGTGCGCATTCGTGTGATCGATGACGGGCAAGGCTTCGACCCCGCCGCGCGACCTTCGGGGGAAGGCCGCCATCTCGGTTTGCTCAGCATGCGCGAACGGGCTGCCGAACTCGGCGGGACCTTCGTTGTCCATTCGCGGCCCGGCGCGGGTGCTGAGATCGAGGTAGTGGTCCCGCTACGCGGGCGAAATGCGACAGGGGAGTAGGGAGTAGTGCAATTCGGTATGATGAAGCTGCCCCGTGCTATATCGTGCGAGAGCAGGGATCTGGGGGATGAGGGCGCCTAATCTTATCGAAGCCCCTTAAGCACTGATTGTCATCGTAAGCGGATGGCAAGGCTTATGTTGCCATCCCTTGGCTCGTGTCCCACAGGAGGCCGGCGAATGGAACAAATAACCGTGCTGTTGAT
Organism: Chloroflexota bacterium; assembly: GCA_030550625.1. Classification (GTDB taxonomy): domain Bacteria; phylum Chloroflexota; class Chloroflexia; order Chloroflexales; family Chloroflexaceae; genus Chloroflexus. The sequence continues at coordinate 2,703 of JAUQOZ010000391.1, forward strand.
TGATGATCATCGCGTCGTGCGCCAAGGCTTGCGTGACTTCCTCGAACTGCAACCCGACATCGAGGTGGTCGGCGAAGCAGGCAGCGGTGAAGAGGGGGTGGAACTTGCCCGCGAGCTCTTGCCCGATGTCGTGCTGATGGATCTGGTCATGCCCGGCATTGATGGCGTCGAGACCACCCGCCGGCTCAAAGCGGTCAGTCCCTCGTCGCAAGTGATTGTACTGACCAGCTTTGCCGACGATAATAAAGTGTTTCCGGCGATCAAAGCCGGCGCGATCTCGTACCTGCTCAAAGATATTTCACCGGAAGAGCTGGCCCATGCCGTCCGCGCTGCCTGCCGCGGTGAAGCGGTCTTGCATCCCGATGTCGCGGCCAAATTGATGCAAGAGTTCAATACGCCGCGCCCCAACGAAGCGCCGGTCGAGCAGCTCACCCCGCGCGAGATGGATGTGTTGCGGTTAGTCGCCAAGGGCATGTCGAACAAAGAGATCGCCGATACCCTGATCGTCTCGGAAAAGACGGTCAAAACTCACATCAGCAACATTCTCTCGAAGCTCCATCTAGCCGACCGTACCCAAGTGGCGATCTATGCCTTGCGCAAGCGGCTAGTGCCGATTGATGACGAGGAGTAATCCATAAGGACAACCCCATGACTAACGCACGGATCGTCTTGCTCGGCACTGGCACTGGTCTGCCCGATCCCGATCGCGCCTATACCCATCTGGTTTGGGACGGGCCGGGAGGGCCGCTGCTGGTTGATGTTGGCGGCGAGAGCTACCGCCGGTTGTTGGCAGCGGGGATTGACCCGCAAACCTTGCGGGGTGTCATTCTCACCCACAGCCACTGCGATCATATCAATGGTCTGCCGGCGTTACTCTTCAGCCTGCGATTGGGTGGACGCACCGAGCCGCTGCCGGTCTACGGCCTCGCGCCAACCCTCGAACTAGCGCGTGGATACGTGCTGGCCGCAGGTTTGGAAGAATGGGCGGATCTGGCGGAATGGCGACCGATCGCCGCCGGCGACCGGCTGCGTCTGCCTGATGGTTTAGAGATTGCGACGGCGTTAACCGCGCATAGCCGGCCATGTATTGCCCTGCGCTTCACCGCGCCATCGCTGCCGGCAGTGTGCTACTCGGCTGACACCGAGCCATGCCCGGCAGTGACCGAACTGGCTACCGGCGCACACCTGCTGATTCACGAAGCGACTGTTGCTGAGCCGTTTGCCGGCCACACCACGCCGCGCCAAGCCGGCGCAGTCGCCGCCGCCGCCGGAGTACGCCAACTGGTGTTGGTGCATTTCAGTCCGCGCTGGACAATGCCGGTCGCGCAGGCGTTGGCCGAGGTGTCCGCAGGTGGATTCAGGGGCGCAGCGCAGGTCGGCCACGATTTGCAATCGTTACCATTGTAGAGCCGCACGGCCGTGCGGCTCCCCGGCGATACGGTGAACGCTATCAGGGCGGTTTTCACCCAGCCGTGCGGCTCCCCGGCGCTGCGGGTGCGCAATGGATGACGATCAGGCAACCGGGCGTGCCGCCGCCACAATGGTGTACCGGCGGGGCGCGAACATCGGCACGCCGCACGGCGGTGCGGCTCCCCGGCGCTGCGGTGAACGCTCGCAGGG
>JAUQOZ010000051.1 GCA_030550625.1 Chloroflexota bacterium
TAGTTTTCGTGCCTTTTGTGGCCTTTCGTGGCTATTCAACACCCTCCCCCAGCGGGGGAGGGCAGGGGTGGGGGCACGCAAGGCCGGGGGTGAGGGTACTGAGCAGAATAGCCACAAAGACACACAAGAGACACAAAAAATAATATGTTTTTGTGCCTTTTGCGGCTTTTCGTGGCTATTCAAATCAACCATCGCGCGTGGTAGACTTATACCGCGAGTGCTAAAATATTGTTGACGCATTGCCGCAGCGCCCCTCTTCCTGAACGCGGGGAAAGGGGCCGGGGGTAAGGGGCTATGATCACCGACGAGACAGCGATTGTCCTTGCGCTACCCGATGATACCGCCGAGTCGCTGATGGCGCGGGTACGCGCCACCCATGCCGCCAATGTCCAGATCTTAGCCCCCGAAGGAGCGAGCTTCCTCCAGCGCGTCGCCGGTACCGATGCGTTGCGCGAATTGGCCGCTGCCGCCGGTATTGCCCTCACGATCATTAGCTCCGACCCGGCTATCCTCAAAGCGGCCCGCCAGAGCCGGCTGACTACGATCGAAGTCACCGGTGCGCACGTGCAAGCGCCGGCGTCCCCCCCGCCACCTGCCGGCGAAGACCTGCCGGCTGAAGATCTCGAATTTCTAGCCGCACTCGATGAACTAGCCGGTACTGGCGCTATTGACGATCTAGAGCTGTTTGAACCGGCGAAACCGGCGCCGGCTGAAACCCGTCCGATTGCAGCCCCGGCAACGCGGCCTATTCCAACCACGACCAGCGGCACGGCAGCGCCGCCAACCCAAGCGATGGGTGACGATGACCTAGAGTTCTTCGACGCGCTTGATGATCTGGCTGCCGCTTTCGAGCAAGAGCGCACTGGCGCACCGCCGCCGCCTATCCCGCCTGCGCGCGAAGCGGTGCGGCAAGCGCCGCGGGTGCGGCCCGAAGATATTCAACTCTCAGCGGCTGAGCAGGCGCGGGCCAGCCAGATTGGCCAGCGGAGCGACGCTGATCGCGCTCAACGCGCTTCCACCCAACCCCGGCGCGAACCGGCAGTTGCGCCACCGCCCGCTTCTACCCCGCGCAGCACATCCCAACCCGCCGCACGCCAGCAATCGCGCCTTGCCACCATCCTGTTGGTTGTGTTGGTGGTGATGATTGTCATATTCGGCGTGTTGCTGGTAGTGACGCGCAGCACAACGGTGGTCGTGCGCTTGCCGGCCCGCGATACGACCCCGATCACCGGCTTGGCGCTGCCGATGATCCCAGTCACCGCGCCGGGCGGCAATGGCGCTGTCGCCGCCGACCCGATCGGCACGACGGTCGCCATCAGTATACGCGGCGAAGTGACGGAAGGCGTGATGACGCCGGTCAGCAGCGCGCAGGGTTCGATCATTCTCCGCAATCTGAACACCCAGCCGATCACCATTCCGGCAGGGAGCGAGTTTGTCGCCTTTGGGCCAAACAATCAGCCGATCCCCTTCATCAGCGAAACCGACGTGACCGTACCCGGCGCGGTGACCACCAATCGCGGCAATCAGATCATCACCACGCTCGGCGAAGCGCAAGTGCGGATTATTGCCCGCTCACCCGGCAGCGCCTCCAACATTCCCGCCAACAGCATCCGCGAACTGCGTATTCCCGGCGGGCCAACGATTAATCTCACCGGCGGCGTACTGACGATCGTGCATGACGCGATCGGCGGCGGTACCGATGAAGAGGTGTTTGTGATTAAAGAGAGCGACGTGCGCCGCTATCTGGCCGAGGCGTTGACCCGGCTCGACCAAGAGGCGCGCCGGCAGCTCGACGGGCTGGCATTAGCCCGCAATCTCCGCCTTGAACCGACCACCGTCTCGCCGAGCCGGGCCGAGCTTGAGCAACTGGCTGGTTTTGAGCAGATCGTCGATCCGCCGCTAGGTACGTCGCTGCCGAAAGATAATCGCTTCTTTACCTTGACCGTGCAAGCGAACTACAGCGGATTGGCGGTCAGCGGCGACTCAGCCAGCTTCCAGCGCCAATTGGCCGATGCGTTCAATACCCAACTGATCCAAAACGGCCAGTTGCGTCCGGGTGATTGCCGGGCCGCGGTGATCAATGGCTGGCGCTGGGACGGTGCAACCCTGCGCGTTGATGGCGCAGTGGGGCCAGACCCGGCCTGCGGCAACGAGCTTGATCCGGCCACACGCGCGGCGGTGCAGAATGCGGTATTGGGCCGCACCCGCACCGAAGCTGAAGCCGGCTTGCAAGCATTGGTAGCTAGCGGGCGACTTGCCGGATTTGAGTTGCCGCCAGACGTTGACCGCTTCCCCGGTTGGAGCTGGCAGCTCCGGATTCGGATTGAGTGAGGAGGGCACGTTGCAGGGACGGCAGAACGCCGCGCCTACGGCAACTGCTTGCAGAACAACAAGCTGATAGCGAGGGTAGAGTGTCTGCCGCAACCCAGAGGATATCGACGCCTCAGCGCCCTCTGCGGTGCAATCATATCCGGCTAACGTGAATACAATCAACGAACAGACCATCCTAGGGCTAGATGTCGGCGAACGGCGCATCGGCGTGGCGATCAGCGACGCCAGCGCCCGCATTGCCGCTCCGCTGACCACAATCGCTGCCAACCCGCCCGAACGAGCCATTGCCCAGATTGCCCGCCTAGTCGCCGAGCGCGGCGTCACGCGGGTAGTGGTAGGATTGCCGCTGACCATGCGTGGTGAACACGGCCCGCAAGCCGTTGCAGTGCAACGCTTCGCCGATGCGTTGGCCGCGGCGCTCACCTGCCCGGTCGAAATGTTCGACGAACGGCTGACCAGCGTCGCTGCCGAGCAAATGTTGCGCAATCTCGGCCTCAAACCGGCCAAGATCAAAGAGCAGATTGATCAGGTGGCGGCGTCGATCATTTTGCAAGACTATCTCGATGCGAAGGCGCAAAGTGAGCAAAGGCGCAGAGAATGGTAAATGCGAAGGCGCAGAGCGAGCAAAGACGCAGAGAATGGTAAATGCGAAGGCGCAGAGCGAGCAAAGACGCAGAGAATGGTAAACGCAAAGGCGCGAAGGACGCAAAGGGCGCAGAGTATTTTATGATATTTGGATCAATCTCACATATCTTTGCGTCTTTGCGTTAGAATACTTTGCGCTTCTGTCTTCTTTGCATCTCTGCGTTAAAGGCATGAACGTATGAACTACGCCATTCGCCCCATCAGCGCCGCCGAAACCCGGCCCCTGCGCCAACACATCCTGCGCCCGCACCAAACGATTGACGAACTCGTCTATCCCGGCGACGACCATCCGCTGGCGTTGCACGCCGGCGGCTTCATTAGCAACCAGCTCGTCGGCATTGCCTCATTCGCCCCCGAAGCGTTTCCTGACGTACCGGCCCGCGCGGCGTGGCGGCTGCGCGGCATGGGTGTCTTGCCCGCCTTCCGCCGGCAGGGGATCGGCCAAGCGTTGCTTCAAACCGGGATCGAGCATGTCAGGCGTCACGGCGGCGACATGATCTGGTGTCATGGCCGCACGAGCGCGCTGCCGTTCTATCTTGCCTTTGGTTTCGTAACACACGGCGAAGAGTTCGTCGTGCCGCACACCGGGCCGCACTACATTCTGCTCTACTGGGTGAAATGAGGGAGCGCGGCGCGTGATACTATGGAGTGCGGCAGTTTGACTGCCGCACTCCATAACATACATCCAAGCACGGTGGAACCCCACCTACAACACATACCCCCGCTTGCGCGCCACCTCTTCCTTATGCTTGCGGAAGAGAATATCGCGCTCAGTGCCTTTAATTTCGCGGCTGTAGGTCGCTAGAATCCGCTCCACCTCAGCGTCAATCTCCTCTTCGATCTTCAGATCGGCCACAATCGCATCATAGATCGCCTTGACCCGCAACGCGCGACCATCGCTAGGCCGCTGACCCGGACGGTCGCGGTAGGCTAAGAGGCCGCGCTCGGCCAATTCATCGTGCAAGCGCTCGGCAATCCGGCGCACTTTATCTTCGCTGAGTCGCATAGCTCACCTCGGTTTCGCTGATCACGGCGCTGTTTCTATTGTACACGAAAGGGCGCGAGGTATCCCCCCGCTCCCCGCCTGTCATTGCGAGCGCAGCGCAGCGGAGCGAAGCAATCTCCCGCGAGTACGGGAGCAATCCACGCAGGCACTCATACCGCTGAAGCGGGAGATTGCTTCGGTCGGGCGGCCTCCAGCATGGCTGGACGCCGCCGCTCCCTCGCAATGACAGATAGCCCCTGTCCTTGCGAGCCGCGCGTAGGGGCAGCGCGATGCGATTGCCCAGCGCGCACGGGAGCACCCCGCTCGGCATCCTGCCCTGCGACTC
>JAUQOZ010000323.1 GCA_030550625.1 Chloroflexota bacterium
GCGCGTTTCGTAGAGGTGGTAGGCGGCGCGCTGCAAGAAGGCCGGCTGGCCGGCGCTGAGCGCCATCAGTTCACGCACTTCGTCGGCGCTGAAGAGCGGTTCGCCTTCTTCAAGGTAGCTGTCGAGTAGCATGCGCGCTTCGGCAAAGCTGAGCGGGCCGAGCCGCACGGTGGCGAACGGTTCGCTGAGCGCTGGCGGCGCCCCGCGCACGGCCCCAACCACCATCAGATCGTACGCCATGCTCTGGCCGGTCGGCCCGGCGACGCCGTGGTAGCCGGGTGCGCTGCGCCGGGCAAGCCGGCCTAACCGTTCGAGCAGGTCTTCGCCCCAGCCAGCGGCGATCGCCGACTCGACCCCATCGAGGCAGATCAGCACCGGGCGGCCATTGGCGGCCAACCGCCGTTCAAGCGCGGCGATGGTCGGTTCGCTGCCGCCGAGCGCGCGCACGATCAGGCCGTAGGTGGTGGCGGCGTCGGGCAAGACGGCCAGATCGAGGTAGAAGGCGTTGAGGTTGGGAATTTCGAGCACCGCGCCGGCGGCTTGGGCCAGATGGGTGAGCAGTGACGAGCGCCCGCTGCCGCTCGGCCCGTACAGTAGAATAGGTCGCCGCCGTTCGAGTTGCTCGCACGCCGCGCCAAGCTCGCGCCAACGCCCGACAAACTTGCCCGGATCGACGATGCGTCCGCGTTCGCTAAAGGGGTTGGTCATAGGTTCCACCTGTGGGGGAATAGGGAGATAGGGAGCAGGCAGATAGGGCATGGGCAAGCACTTGTGTCTATTGCCTACTCCCTATTCCCTACTCCCTATCTCCTTACCGTTCCAGATACCAGCGTTCAATATTCCACAAATACCGCGGCGTACTCAGATCGATCGGGCCATCGAGCGTGCGCAAGCGGGTATCGAGCACGACCGCCGTGCGATCAACCCACAGGTACAAATAGGGCAACTCGCTGGCAAGGCGGGCCTGCGTCTGGGCAATCGCGCTGCGCCGCTCGTCGCGCCCATAGAGCTGGCGGGCAATCAGCGCCTGCTCGTCATAGACCGGATCGTTGAAACCGACGAAGTTGCGCGTGGCCCGCGTGTCACCCGGCCCCTGTTCGAGCTGGCTAGAATGAAAGAGGGCGAAATCGTCGGGGTCGTAGAACATGGTATCGGCGAAAGCCGGATCGCCGGCGCCGTTGATCCAACTGCCCAGCAAGAGGTCGAAATCGTAGGGGGCGACATAACGGGCGAGAATGACGGTCGCAAAGTCGGCGGGCTCAACCACAATCTGAATGCCGATACTGGCAGCGATTTCGGCGATGCGCCGCGCCGCCACCAACCGCCGTTCGTCGTCGTTGCGCACGTAGAGGCGGGCAATCAGCGGCACCCCTTCGCGTTGGCGAATCGTCGCCCCTGCCGGCAACGTCCAGCCAGCGGCATCGAGGATTTCCCGCGCCGCCGGTAAGTCACCGGCTGTCACCGGCGGAGTCAGGTCGGCCCAGCTTCCCGGCAACGCGCCGTTGCCAACCGGAATGCCGGCGCCTTTGGTGGCCGTCTCGACGAGGCGGGGGAGATCAATCGCGGTCGCCAAGGCTTGCCGCAGGCGGACATCGGCAAAGGGCCGGCCGGGGCGCAAATTGAAGGCGAGAAAATACACGCCGTTTTCGGGGATGCTGCCGCTGCGCAGGGTGGTCACATCGGCGAGCGCATCTTGGCTACCCCACGGCAGCTCAGCGGCTTGCAGCCGGCCATCGCGCAGCGCGCTCTGGGTGAGACTGGTTTCGGGAATGACCGTTAAGACCACGCGATCGAGCAGCGGCGCACCGTGGTGATACTCTTCAAACCGGTCGAGAACGAGGCTCCCGTTGGCTTGCCGCTCAGTCAGGCGAAACGGCCCGCTGCCGACCGGCTGGTTCAAGAAATTAATCTGGCTCAGCTCGCGCCCGGCAAAGAGATGGCGGGGCAAGATCGGCACGGCGAGTAAACTGAGCATCGGCGCATAGCGGCTGCGCAATTCGATCACCACGGTGCGTTCATCAGGGGCGGAGGCGGTGGCAATGTAGCGCAGATCGGCTAACAACGCCGTGCTGGTTTCGGGCAAACTGCGCAACGCTTCGAGGGTAAAGAGCACATCAGCCGCGGTCAGCGGCTGGCCGTCGTGCCAGCGCAGATCGGGACGCAGGCTAAAGGTGAGCGTCCGGCCTTCGGCATCGATATCGAGCCGTTCGGCTAGATCAGGAGTAGGCCAGAGATTGGCGTCGAGGCGCATCAAACCGCTGTACAGCAAGCCGATCAGGTGTTCTTCGCCGCGCGATCGCGGCTGCCATGGGCGCAGATCGGTAATGTTGGCGGCAATCCGCAGATTTAGCGTGCCGCCGCGAGGCAGCGGCGTCGCAGTCGGTAGCGGTGTCGCGGTCGGCGGCAGCGTGCTGGTCGGTGTTGGCGTTGCCGGCGCCGCACAAGCAGCCAGCCAGATGCTCAACCCCATCCACCATACGATCCGGAACCAGCGCTGCCAAAGAGGGTTGCGATGCTTCATAGAATTATTATACCAATGCTGATTTTATCAGGGGGCGATGAACGAAAGCTTGTGGTACAATACCATAGCAATGAAACGCTCCACATTGGCCGGTCGAGATGGCGCGGAAAGGGATAAGGCATGGCATCACGGCTGCATGAAGCGGAATCCTTCGTCTGGCATCGCTTGGCCCCATTAGGGCAGGCGCAGTCATTCCGCCGGCACAGCACTATCTATACTCCAGCCCAACCGGCGCAGACGCTCTATTTGCTGACCAATGGGCAGGTTGGCTTGCACCTTGCTTCGCGGGAAGGAAGGCTGCTGACCGTGCGCGTCGTTGAGAACGGCCAAGTGTTTGGCTTGAGCGCCCTCGAGCGCGAGGCAACCTACGATACTTTTGCCGAGGCGTTGACGCCGGTGCGCGCGTTGGCCGTGCCGCGGGCCGAGGCGCTGCATGCGATTGCGAACGATGGCGTGTTGGCGACGGCCATGCTCGAATTGCTCGGCCAGCAACGGCTGATTGTCAGCCGCCGGATCGAAGAGGTGGCGTTCAAGTCGGTGCCGGCCCGGTTGGCTTCGGTGCTGCTCGAAATGTCTGAGACACAGCCGGTCGCGACTCCGCAACCGGCCCGGCTGCCGCGCCGTACTCACCAACAACTGGCCGACATGATCAACGCCTATCGCGAAACTGTCACCAAAGTGATCAACCAATTCCGCGATGCGCGCCTGCTCGACGTGGACAGCTCCGGCATCACGCTGCTCAACCTGTCCCGGTTGCGTGAATTAGCTCAAAGTTAGTTGACTGCGCTTCAGCGCGTCGTCTGCTCGACCTCGGTTCGGGCGCGGGTTTTGCGCTTGCGCAGGTGCTCGCGCCGCACCACCAACTTCCACCACAATTCGATCAATTGTACAAACGTGCGCCACAGCCGCGGGAAGTTGAAGAACTGGCTCTTGCCGTAGGTGCGATGATAGTGATGCACCGGCACTTCGGCGAACCGGTAGCCGGCGTCTTGCAATTTTTTGACCAGTTCGAGACAGATGGTGCCGCTGTCTGATTCCAGCTCGATGTCGTCGAAGACGTGGCGGCGAATCAGGCGGAAATCGCAATCGACGTCGCGTAGCTTGAAGCCGAAGAGGAATTTAACGGTGTGGTGATAGATCCGCCCGATAATGACGCGGTGGAGCGGATCGCCGCGATCGATCTTCCAACCGTTGACAATATCGACATCCTCGCGCAACGCCGGCAAGAGCAGCTTGAGTTCACGTGGATCGTATTGCGCATCGCCATCGGTGTAAAAGATGAGGTCTTTCGTCGCCTTGGCGAAGCCGACCCGCAACGCGCCGCCATAACCGAGCGCCTGCCGGTGAGTGTAGACCCGTAGTTTGTCGTAACGTTTGGCCAGCGACTCGAGCACTTCGACCGTGTAGTCGGTGCTGCCGTTCTCGACCACGATCACTTCGTAATCGTCGGTAATCTCTTCGAGCGTCTCGATCGCTGCGACGACCATGCTGCCAATAGTGCCGGCATCGTTGCAAGCGGGGAAGAAAACGCTAATACTAGGCCGATTGTCCATGCTGTAAAACTCCCTGCGCCATTGGGTTAGTTGCCGGCTGATTATAACATAGGGTCTGCGGTCGCGGCGGTGAGGGTGGCCAAACGCTGTGGCTTTGCGTTACAACCCTTCGCACCCTTTGCGTGCGTTACGTTCCCTGCCCTCACCCCCCGGCCCCTCTCTCCCACCG
>JAUQOZ010000327.1 GCA_030550625.1 Chloroflexota bacterium
TTGCCCCCACCCCTGCCCCTCCCCCGCTGGGGGAGGGGTTCTCATTCATCCCCCCAACGGGGGGAGGCGAGGAGGGGGGCCACGCGCGCACAGCGTAACCCCTTGCCCCACCCCTGCCCCTCCCTCGCTGGGGGAGGGAAGGGCTACCGTGACGCATCAAATCATCCAAAATTCCTCTGCGCCCCTTCGCGTGCTTTGCGTATTTGCGTGTAACGTCTTTGCGGCTTTGCCCCCTCTGCGCCTTTGGGTCGGCCCCACCCCCGCTTGAGGTGGGGGCATTCCTCATCCTTGACGCAATGCGCCGCCCGGCGTATACTGTCACTCAACGGCGATGACGGGGACGAGTAGCTGCCGCTTGCCCGCCAGCGAGCCCGGGATGGTGGAAGCCGGGTGGAACCGGTGGCAGTGAAGATCACCCCTGAGCCGGCAGGTGAACCGCGTGGTTGGTTACCCCGCGCAGTAGCCGCGCCCGGAATGCCCACCGTTATCGGGGCAGAGCGTTGTCTGACGCTCACTGAGTGCGACGCGCGCTTGTGTGCGCCGTCGAAATGGGGTGGTACCGCGGGGTTGATCAGCCTCGTCCCCTCTTGGGGATGAGGCTTTTTTACATTGGTGCGCACGGAGGTTGCATGTTTAAGCCGGTTGATCCGAATGTCAAGTTCCCCCAACTCGAAGAGGATGTGCTGGCGTGGTGGGATGCCAACGATGTGGTGGCGAAGTCGTTGGCCGCCGGCGAGAAGCCGTTTGTCTTTTACGAGGGGCCGCCGACCGCGAATGGCCGCCCCGGTTTGCACCATACCATCTCGCGCAGCTTCAAAGATGTGATCTTGCGCTATCGCTCGATGCAGGGCTATCGCATTATTGGCCGCCGTGAAGGATGGGACACCCACGGCCTGCCGGTTGAGATCGAGATCGAGAAGAAGCTCGGCTTTAGCGGCAAGCCCGACATCGAGCGGTTTGGCATCGCTGAATTTAACCGCCTCTGCCGCGAGAGCGTCTGGGAGTATATCCAAGAGTGGAAGGCGTTTACCAAACGGATCGCGTTCTGGCTGAGCGAAGACGCTTATATCACCTACGAGAACGATTATATCGAGTCGACATGGTGGATCTTCCGCCAGTTGTGGGATCGCGGCTTGCTCTTCCGTGACTACAAGGTCACGATGCACTGCCCGCGCTGCGGCACCAGCCTCAGCGACCACGAGGTCAGCCTCGGCGCGCGCGATGATGTCGATGATCCGAGCGTCTATATCAAGTTCCGCGTGAAGGGGACAACGGTGCCGCCGCCGGCGGTTGACGGCGCGCTCGAAGGCGCGTTCTTGGTGGCGTGGACGACAACGCCATGGACGTTGCCGGCCAACGTGGCGCTGGCCGTCAAGCACGACGCCGAGTATGTCGAGGTTGAGCATAACGGCGAGCGGTTGGTGATGGCGGCGGCGCTAGTCAATCAGGTCTTGCCCGCCGAGAGCTTCACCGTGCTGCGCCGGTTCCGCGGCAACGATCTGGTCGGCCTCCGCTACGAGCCGCTCTTCCGCGGCGTGCCCGGCGCCGGCGATACGGTTGATTGGGAGACAGCCTACCGCGTGATCGCCGATGAGATTGTCAGCCTCGACGATGGTACCGGCATTGTCCATATCGCGCCGGCCTACGGCGACCTCGACGTCGGGCGCAAGCACGGCCTGCCCACCCTCTTCTCGGTGGGGTTGGATGGCCGCGTGTTGCCCGAATTTGCCGAACTCGGCTTCGCCGGCAAGTTCTTCAAAGAGGCTGATCCCGACATCACCCGCAACCTCAAGGCGCGTGGCCTGCTCTTGCGCAGCGGGCGCGTGCGCCACTACTACCCGTTCTGCTGGCGCTGCAGCACGCCGTTGCTGTACTATGCCAAGCGTTCATGGTACATCCGCACCACTGCCTTCAAGGCCGATCTGGTCGCCAACAACCAGCAGATCCACTGGGTGCCCGAACATATCCGCGATGGCCGCTTTGGCAACTGGCTGGAAAACAACATCGACTGGGCGATCAGCCGCGAACGGTATTGGGGCACGCCGATCCCGATCTGGACGAATGCCGACGGCTCGCACATGGTCTGCATCGGTTCGCTGGCCGAGCTGGAAGAAAAGGTTGGCCGCTCGCTGCGCGACCTTGACTTGCACCGGCCCTACATCGACGAGGTGGTCTGGGAAGACCCGGAACACGGCTTGATGCGCCGGATTCCCGACGTCGCCGACTGCTGGTTCGACAGCGGTTCGATGCCGGTGGCACAGTGGCACTATCCGTTCGAGAATCGCGACGTGTTCGAGATGGCTCATCCCGCCGACTACATCTGCGAGGCGGTTGACCAGACTCGCGGCTGGTTTTACACCTTGCACGCCGTCAGCACGCTGCTCTTTGACCGGCCCGCGTTCAAGAACGTGATCTGTCTCGGTCACATTCTCGACAAAGACGGCCAAAAGATGAGCAAGAGCCGGGGCAACGTGATCGAGCCGCAAGAGGTGATCAACGCCTACGGCGTCGATGCCCTGCGCTGGTACCTGTTCACCGCCGCGCCTCCCGGCAATGCCCGCCGCTTCAGCATGGATCTGGTCAGCGAGAGCATGCGCAAGTTCCTGCTCACGCTCTGGAACACGTATGCCTTCTTCGTCACCTACGCCAACCTCGACCAGTGGCAACCCAACAGCGGGCGCACCGCCGAATTGCAGCCGATCGACCGCTGGGCGCTGGCGGCGCTCAACCAGCTCGTGCAAAAGGCGACCGACGCCTTCGAGGAGTACGATGTCTATACCGCCGCCAACGCGATCGAGCACTTTGTTGACGAGCTGTCGAACTGGTACGTGCGCCGCAACCGCCGCCGCTTCTGGAAGAGCGAGAGCGACGCCGACAAAGAGGCCGCTTACCAGACGCTCTACACCTGTCTGGTGACGGTGGCGAAGCTGGCTGCGCCCTTCACCCCGTTCGTCAGCGAAGTGATCTATCGCAATCTGGTCGCCGAACACGACGCCACCGCGCCAGAGAGCGTTCACTTGGCGCGCTGGCCGCAAGTTGATCGTGCCTTGCTCGACGACCAACTGGTCGCCGACACCGAAGCCTTGCTGACTGCGGTCTCGCTAGGGCGAGCGGCGCGCAAGCAGGCCAACCTGAAGGTACGCCAGCCGCTGAGCGAACTCTGGCTGCGGGCCAGCACGCCAGCGCTGCTCAACGGCGTGCGCCGCTTCGAGGCCGAGCTGCGCGATGAGCTGAACGTCAAAGCGGTGCGCTACCTCGACGCCAACAGCGCCGTGGTCGAGTACCGTCTGAAGCCGAACCTGCGCCTCGTCGGCAAGAAGTTTGGCAAGCTGGTGCCGGCGCTGACAGCGGCGTTGCGCGATCTGAGCGGCGAGGCCGCGCGGGCGGCGGCGCAGGCGGTGGAAGCCGGCCAACCGGTGCGCCTGCCGGTTGACGGCCAAGAGATCGAGTTGCTGGCCGAAGAGGTGCTGGTCGAGAGCAGCGCGCCGGCGGGGTACGCGGTGGCCGAAGCCGATGGCATGCTGGTGGCGTTGAACACGACGGTGACGGAAGAACTGCGGTTGGAAGGCGCGGCCCGCGACCTCGTGCGCTACATCCAAGACGCGCGCAAGAGTGCCGGGTTAGCGATCAGCGATCGCATCCGGCTCTTCCTCACCAGCGCCGATGAAGCCGAGCTGCTGGCAACTACGCTAGCCAAGCACGGCGACTATGTCAAAAACGAGACCCTTGCCGTTGGGTTAGACATCGGTACGCCGCCGGACGGCGCCTACACCGAGACCGACGAATTCGGCGACGGCGCCGTGACGGTCGGGATTGTCAAAGCATAGGGACGGATCACGATGCACCTGCGACCACGGTGCAGCGGCGGAGCCGGGGTGGTACGCACCACCACCGGCCTCCGCCTCATCCGCCCACCCGGCGCCGCCGACCGCTATCGCAACGCCCAACTCGACGACTTCGGGAGGCGGGCCGGCCCGCCGCGCGCATTGCGCCCGCCCTACACTCTCCGCCTGCGCGCGCGCACCTCGCACCCGGCAGAGCAACTGGTCGGCACCGCCGGCTTCGGCCTGTGGAGCTACCCATGGGCATGGCCGCCGCGCATGCCCCAAGCGGTCTGGTTCTTCTTCGGCGCACCGCCGCACGACATGCCGCTGGCGCTCGGCGTCCCCGGCCACGGCTGGAAAGCAGCCGCGATCGACGCCGGTCGCCCAGCGGCACTCGCGTGGCTCCCCGCCGCGCCA
>JAUQOZ010000318.1 GCA_030550625.1 Chloroflexota bacterium
GCAATGACAAACTGGTCTGTCATTGCGAGGGGGCGCAGCCCCCGCAGCAATCTCCCGCTTTGGCGGAACCGATGCCTGTACGCACCGGCTGCGGGCGAGGCCCGCGCTCCACGTAAGTGCCGGGGCGCGGGCCGCCGGCCCGCAAGCCGCGCTCCCCTACGACCCTTCCGGGTGCGGGCGAGGCCCGCGTTCTAGGTGGTGCCGGGGCGCGGGCCGCCGGCCCGCAAGCTGTGCTCCCCTACGACCCTTCCGGGTGCGGGCGCGCCGCCCGCGCTCCACGTAAGTGCCCGGGGCGCGGGCCGCCGGCCCGCAAGCTACCCCTGCGCTCGGCTCGCAATGACAAACTGGTCTGTCATTGCGAGGGGGCGCAGCCCCCGCAGCAATCTCCCGCTTTGGCGGAACCGATGCCTGTACGCACCGGCTGCGGGCGAAGCGCCCGCGCTCTGCCTGCATTGGCATGTTCACGGCCCGAACCCCTCGCTCACTGCCGCGATCTGCTCTGCGCGCTGCCGCCAATGTTCGGCAATTGCTGCCGGCGTGGCGAACCAGACCCTTCCCCGCGCTGCCAGATCTTCCCACAACGCCCGGTAGGTTGCCGCCCATCCCGGAAACAGCTTATCATCGTAGACATAATCATGCACGTCAACGAGCAGTAACCCACCTTGTCTTGTCACCGTCTCGCGCAGCTCAGCGAGCAAGGTCTGGCGATCGCCGGGATTAAACTGTTTCTGCCCAAACAGATGGTCATCCATCCAACCGGTAGGCAGTTGCAGGGTGCGAATCTCACGGCGCAACCCGCGGTGCCATGGGAAGAAGGGCCATACGCTGCTGCGCCGCCAACCAAGATAGCGGTTGTGGGTCAGCGAGGCATCATAGCGAAAACCGACCTGCTCGTGCATCAGCAAGGTTTGTTCAGGCTGTTGCGGGTCGAGATGCCAGTAGTGGTGGCGGTTGCCGTCAATCGGTTGCCCGCTGGCCGCGGCAAGGCGGGCGCGTTCGGCGGCAAAGAGCGTGCGGTCGGTGTAGGCGCGATAACTCGCGTGCAGCCCGATTTCCCAACCTGCCGCGCTGATTTCTTGAAACAGCGCGCGAAAGTGCGGCGCTTGCACGTCGTAGAAGGGATCGGGCAGGCCGGTAGCGTATTCTAACAACGAGCCTTGGCGGGCGACGAAGTAGAACGCCGAGCGTGCCCCGATCCGCTCTTCGAGCGCCATCCACGAGCGAAAGTGCCAGTGCGTGCGGCGTCCGCTGATGATGTCCACCGCTGCGCCGAGGCCGCCGCTCCCTTGCCGCAGCAGAATGCGCAGCGGTTCGAGCCAGCGCACCACTTCCGGGTAATCGACATCGTGGCCGCAGGTAGCAGCTAGTTCTGCGCCGTTCGGCCAGCGTGGCAGGCCGGGTGGCAAGCCGCAGTGCTGGAGCAGATCGGCCAGCCAGCAGCCAACCGCCGATGCCAAAGCGCGGCGCAGCAGGCCCTGTTCGAGCATTGGCGCGCCGGTCAGGTCGCGGTAGCCATGCTTGACCGTCGGGTATTGCTCTTCTTCGTACCCGCTGAGCAGCCAGAAAGCGGCAAAGATGGGGTCATCGGGAATATGCAGGGTGCCGTTGCTGGTCGCTGGCTGGGCATCGGCCTGATCACCTGCCAGCAACGGCAGATCATACCCATCCCACTGTTTCGCGCCCAGCAGGCGGGCTTGGGCGGGGTTGGCCCATCGGTCGGGCAGCGCATGGATCACGATCTGGGCCGGCGGGGCTTGGGCCGGCCCAGCGGTGTACGCAATCGTCACCCGCTCGCTGTTCCACGGTTGTTCGCGCCAACCGTACCCCATGCCAGTGAGCAGGGTGCGCCAGATGTAGCCGATTTCGGCGCGGTGCGCCGCCAGCGAAGGGTCAATGGCCAGCGTGATGGTTGGAATCATGGATGTATCATTACGCTTTCCGCATCTTCTTAAACCGGGCGCTGTGCTGTTCGTCCTCGGTGATGATGATCTTGACCGGTATCTTGTATGGCGCGAGCCGGTCGCGGCAGAAGACGCGCACCCGCCGCTTAAACTCGTTCGGGTCTTCCGGCTCGAACAGATTGAAGCGAGCGGTGACGATCTGGCCGGTGATGGGGTTGCTCTCACCCACCACGGCCACGTCTTTCACGTTTGGCATCTGCAACAGCACGCTCTCGACCTCTGCCGGATAGACCTTCTGCCCGCCGACGTTGATGATTTCGCTCCGCCGGCCCAAAATGCGGATGTATTCGCCATCAACTTCGACCACATCCTGCGTATTCATCCAACCCTCTTCGTCGAATGGGCTCGGCGCGTTCAGGTAGCCGAGCATGGCCGATTTGGCCCGCACCCACAGCACGCCATCGACGATCTTGGTCTCGAAGCCTTCGCCGCCGACTTTGACCCATAGTGAATTGGAATCGCGTGACTTCGAGCGCAAGATGCCGAGCTCTGAGAGGCCATACGTTTGCAAGAGCTGCACATTGGGGAAGAGGTCGTGAATCCGGTGCAAGGTGCTCTCTGGCATCACCTCGGTGCCGTAGGTGATCAGCTCAAGCGACGAAAGATCATAGCGCCGGTAGGCTTCCGAAATCAACAACAAATTGAGAAAGGTTGGCGAGGTTGGCAGGGTTTGCACCCGGTGCGTCTCGATGGCACGGCAAACGACATCGGGATCGCGTGATTGCACCGCTACCACCGTGCCGCCGTTGGCCAGCGTGTAGAAGAGCGTATTGATCCCGCCGATGTGGTCGAGCAGCAAAAAGGTCAGGGTCACCCGGCGATGGCGCGGCACTTGGAACTTCTCTAACAGCGGGATGAAATCGTGCAAGGCTGCCTTGCTCTTGCCGGTCGAGCCCGACGAGAAGAGTACCAACCCCGGATGGCCGCGATCGATTAACTGTCGGGTAAGCGGATTGGTCACGGCAACGGCGCGGCGCTCGATCCGCCACTGATCATTGTCGTCGAAACTGACCACGACCTGCACTTCGGCGATGGCGAGAAACTCGTCGCGCTGCGCGGCGACGCTGCGGGTCAGCGGAACCACAATCGTGTTGCGTTCGATCAGGGTCAAGAGCAAACTCACCGCGTTCGGCGAATAATCGCCTTCGATCGTCACGACGTGGCCGGGGCCGACATCGTGTTGGTCGAGCGCCGTGTGCCACGCTTGCATGCGCGCCAGCAGGTCACGGTATGGGTAAGGATGATCATCCCAGACAATGGCCGGGTGATCGGCCCACTGTTCCATCCGTTCACGAAGCCATGCGATGCTCATAGCAGCCTCCATGCGGCAACCGGCATCAGCCGCCGCCGCCGAGATAGATCACCTGTCCGGTAATGTAATCGCTGGCCGGATGCGTGAAAAAGTCAATGACATGGGCAACATCGGCAAAGGAGCCAAAACGCTTGATAGCAAGCGTGTCGATGATATGCTGCAACTTCTCGCGCGGCACACCCCGGATCAGATCGGTTTCGATGGGTGTTGGCCCAATCGCGTTGACCGTGATCCCAAAGGGGGCAAATTCACGCGCCAGCACGCGGGTCAGCATTTCGACCGCGCTCTTCGCTGCGGCGTAGAGCGCCTCTCCCTCAAGCCGCAGCGGCACAGCGATGGTGCTAAAGTTGACGATACGGCCATAGTTGCGCCGGCGCATCAGCTTGGCCGCTTCCCGGCAAACCAGAAAACTGCCCAGCACGTTAATGTTCAAGATGCGGCTGGCCGTTTCTCCCGGCGTCAGCAGGGCGTGGTTCATCGCCGCAATCCCGGCATTGTTGATCGCGATATCAAGCCGGCCATGCCGGCGCTGAATGGCGCTCAACATCGCTTTGACCTGCCCTTCGTTGCTGACATCGACTTGATGGTGCGTGTAGCCGGGCAGTTCCCAATCGACCGCGCTGCGCGCGCATCCTTCAACCAATGCGCCGCGTTGCAGAAAGTGCTCAACCAGAAAGCGCCCGATCCCGCGGCTGCTGCCGGTAATCAGCACCACTTCCTGCTCAGTCACGTCCGTGCTCCTCGGAGATCAATTGCTCGAGGTAATCAACCAATGCCCCAACGCTGCGGAACGGGCTGTTGCGTTGCGACATCGCTCGATCGTCGGCGAGAGTTAGAGTCAAATCGTATTCTTCTTCGATACGCTGCTCAAGATCGACCACCATAGTCACGAGCGCCAAAGAATCGAGCAGTGCTCCCTTGCCGAAGAGGAGCGTGGTCTCGTCAATCGTTGCCGGCACGGGGCG
>JAUQOZ010000146.1:0-1292 GCA_030550625.1 Chloroflexota bacterium
GCAACCCAGCGGCTCCCCCTCTCCCACGCCAGTGGGAGAGGGGGCCGGGGGGTGAGGGTACACCGGTGCATCACAAAGCTATCAACCATATCTGCGCTCAGACATGCTGTCTTCCCCTCAACTATCATTGCTTTGGAAGCAATGCCCCGAAGCCAGCGCCTGCTTTCCTCCTGTCATTGCGAGGAGACGCAGCCCTCGAAGCCAGCGCCCGCTTTCCTCCTGTCATTGCGCGGGGGCGCAGCCCCCGAAGCAATCTCCTCCTTCAGCGGAAACGGTGCGCTCAGGCATTAGCGCTCGCTGAAGCGGGGGATTGCTTCTGCTGGCCCAACCGGTGCGCATCCCTAACGTTCGCCCATTGAGCCGAGCAGAAATCTATGCCCGCTGATATGCACTTCTGGCGCTATCATCGACGCCCCACCCCCTCCCCACACTTGCCATCACTCACAGCTCTCGCTATAGTCCTAAAGAGGAGCGGCGGTTGCAACCGCCGCTCTTGCCTGCTCGCGAGCTGGCGGCGACCACACCGTGCGCCGCGTGATGAATAGAGGAGCGTTGCGTGATGTATGTGCAACACATGAATGAGGCGGGCCGGGCTTTGCTCGCCGCCTTAGAGACCAAAGATACGAGCGCGATTCAAGCCTCGGCAAAGCAGTTTGCCCAAGCGGTTGAAGCGGCGTGGCAGGCGTACCTGCGCGGCGAGGTCGCTACCCAAACCCGCGGCCAAGCTTTGCCGCGCACCATGCACCAGTTCGCCACGGTGGAATTGCCGGCGAAGGCGGCTGATCCGGCGGCATGGCCGGCTATTGCCCGTGAAACGCGCATCTTTCTCAATATGTTGAGGGTGGTGGCCGGCTAGATGGATGGGAAACGTTTGCGCCTGCCGCGCAGCGACGGTTTACCACGCCGTCGCTCTATTTTTGGCTATTTTGTTGATTGACTGATCAATCAACATGTGCTACACTTCTGACAGATCGGTGCAGCCGTGTGTCGTTTGGGCAGGTTGGGAATAGGTAGCGTGGAGCGCGTAAAGACGGTAGCCTATCTGCGCTACTCAATCTAACCCTTCGCGCCCTTTGCGGATCCGGACAGCCGTCCGGCTCTCCAGCGCCTTTGCGTTAACAATCTTAGCGTCCTTTGCGTCTTTGCGTTAAAACCTGCGCTTCCTTTGCGCCTTTGCGTTAAAACCTGCGCGCCTTTGCTCGCTCTGCGTCTTTGCGTTGGAATATTGCTATGCTTGCTCCGCGTTGGCGAAAAGTGATCCGCGACTTGCGCGCCTTCCCCACCCGCACTGC
>JAUQOZ010000146.1:1302-4233 GCA_030550625.1 Chloroflexota bacterium
CGACGGTTTACCACGCCGTCGCTCTATTTTTGGCTATTTTGTTGATTGACTGATCAATCAACATGTGCTACACTTCTGACAGATCGGTGCAGCCGTGTGTCGTTTGGGCAGGTTGGGGACAGGTAGCGTAGAGCGCGTAAAGATAGAGCCTATCCAACCTCTGCGCCTTTGCGTTAAAACCTGCGCGCCTTTACTCGCTCTGCGTCTTTGCGTTGGAATATTGCTATGCTTGCTCCGCGTTGGCGAAAAGTGATCCGCGACTTGCGCGCCTTCCCCACCCGCACTGCGCTGGTGACGCTCTCGATTGCCGTTGGCGTCTTCGCCTTCGGCGTCATCCTCACCGCGCGCGCCGTAATCGGGCGCGAATTGCAGCGCAGCTTTCTCGCGATCGAGCCGGCCAGCGCAACGATCACCACCACCGCCTTTACCGATGATCTCGCCGAGGCGGTTGAACGCTTGCCGGAAGTGGCGGTCGCCGAAGGCCGCCGCGTCGTGCCAGCCCGCATCCGCATCGGCCCTGATCGGTGGGAAGATGCGCTGATTACGGTGCTGCCCGACGATGGCATCCGCCGGATCGGGATGGTCCGCCCGCAAGCAGGGGCATGGCCACCCCCCGAACGAGCGATTCTCGTGGAACGGGCGTCGCTCACGCGGGCAGGTCTGGCGATCGGCGAGACAGTCGTGGTTGAGCTGCCGGGGATCGGCGAGCGTGTGATGCCGGTGGCCGGTACGATCCACGATTTGAGTACGCCGCTAGCAATCCTGACCGCGCAGACCTTTATCTATATGACCGAAGACACGCTACGCTGGTTGGGCGGCCCTGCCGGTTATAACCAGTTGCACCTGATTGTCAATGGCGACCGGCGCGATGTGACCCAGATCCGCGCGATGACGCAGGCGGTTGAGCAGTTGCTTGAACGTAGCGGCCATCCGGTGATTCAGACCTATGTGCCGCCGCCGTTGCAACATCCGGCTGAAGCCCTCTTGCCGGTGATTACCGTCTTGATGTGGATTGTCGGGATGTTGGCGCTGGTCGCCAGTAGTTTTCTCAGTATCAATACGATTAGCGCTATTCTCAACCAACAGACCCGCCAGCTCGGCGTGATGGCGGCCATCGGCGCCGGACCGCGGGTATTGGCGACGATGTATATGGCGACGGCGGCGTTGTTTGGGGTGTTGGCGCTCATGCTGGCCTTGCCGGCGGGGTTGTTGGCAACGCAGGGCCTTGCCGGTTTTTTGGCCGGGCAGTTGAATATCGATCTGCCGTGGCCCGTTTGGAGTGGTGAGATTTTGTTGTTGCAGATCGTGGCCGGGATCGCGGTGCCGGTGCTGACTGCGTTGTGGCCGATTCGCAGCGCCTTGCGCCGGCCCGTGCGCGAGTTGATCAGCGGTGAGACTGCGCCGCCGCCCCCCCCGCGCGCCGTGACTCTGCTGACCCGCGCGCTGGGCCGGTTACTGCGCCGGCCTACCCTCTTGGCGTTGCGCAATGCTTTTCGCCAGCGTGCCCGCTTAGCGCGCACCCTGCTGGCCTTGGCGTTGGGCGGCAGCGTCTTGATTACCGTCATGACCCAGCGTACCTCGTTGTTTGCTACGCTTGAGGCAAGTCTGGCCGGGTTGAATTACGATCTCGAAGTGCAGTTGGCCCGTTCCTACCGGATCGAGCGGATTGCGCCGCTGATTGAGTCGCTGCCGGCGGTGACTCGTATCGAGAGCACGCTGCGCGCGCCGGCCTTTCCGGTGCGGCCCGATGGCGCCGATGGCGAAGAGTTGGCGCTGCGCGCGTTGCCTGCCGATACCGATTTCTTCCATCCGCGTCTCGCCGAGGGGCGTTGGCTCGCTGGCTCCGGCGCGCGCGAGGTGGTCTTTTCGACCAACATCCGCAGTAAAGAGCCGTACTTGCGCGTCGGCGATTGGGTGACGCTTTCAATCCAAGGCCGCGAGTCGCAGTGGCGGTTGGTGGGCTTGATCGAGGTCTTTACCCCGCCGACCATGCCGGCGCAGGCGTATGTTGATCTCGCCGCCTTCACCGCCGAGCAGGGTGGGGTGGGCCGCACCGATACCGTGCGGGTGGCGACTGTCGGCCACGATCCGGTGAGCCATGCCGCCGCGGCGGCAGCGATTGAACAACGGCTCACCGCTTACGGCATCGATCTGCGCCTCATCCGCACCATGAGCGACGAGCGGCGCATTCTCGAAGAGCGGTTCAATCTAGCGACTGGCGCGATCTCGATCATGGCCTTGATTATCGGCGCGGTAGGCGCGCTTGGTCTCACTGGCACCCTCAGCATCAACGTGCTCGAACGCACCCGTGAGATCGGCATTCTGCGCGCCATCGGCGCCAGCGACGACGCCATCCGCGAATTGGTCGTTACCGAAGGTCTTACGATCGCGCTGCTGGCATGGGTAGGCGGGGTGATCCTCTCGATCCCGATGAGTTATGCGCTGGCCTATAACTTTGGCATGGCCTTGCTCAATATTCCATTGATCTGGACGTACTCGTTCCCGGCGATTTGGATGTGGTTGGGGGTGGTGATCTTGTTTGCATTGGCATCGAGCGTCTTGCCGGCGCGCGCCGCGACCCGTATCGCTGTGCGCGAAGCGTTGGCGTATGAGTGAGCCGTCCAACGCCCCGTAGAGACGGACGGCCGTCCGTCTCCCTAGGCGCAAAGGGCGCGAAGGGAGCAAAGTAGAGACGGACGGCCGTCCGTCTCCCTAGGCGCAAAGGACGCAAAGGGGCGCAAAGAATATTGGAAATCTTCTGCGGCGGTAAATTATAGCCCCCTCCCAGCCTCCCCCCGCTGGGGGGAGGAGTAAGCCCCCTCCCCTAGCGGGAGAGGGGCAGGGGGTGGGGGCACATCTGGCGGGTGCAGGGGAAGGCTGCTATCTAGCGGAATGCCATCGCGCCCCTCTCCCGCGTCAGTGGGAGAGGGG
>JAUQOZ010000296.1 GCA_030550625.1 Chloroflexota bacterium
AGCCCAACCGGGCGCAAGACATAGTCTGTTATGGCTCGAAGCGATACCCTACGCCCCATACGGTGACAATCCGTTCGCCGGTTGCGCCGAGTTTACGGCGCAAGCGGACAATATGTGTATCGACGGTGCGATCGCTGCCATCGTACTCAAGCCCCCAGATCCGATCGAGCAGGTATGAGCGGCTAAAGCTGCGACCGGGATGGGCGGCGAGCAGGCAGAGGAGGTCAAATTCTTTAACGGTTAATTCAACCGGTGTTCCAGCCACTGTGACCCGCCGCGCTTCGTGATCGATCGCTAAATCCCCAAGCTGGATCGCCGGTGGGGCTGATGGTTGCCGCAATAACTCGACCCGGCGCAGAATGGAGTGAACACGAGCTAACAATTCGCGCAAGCTAAATGGCTTGGTGACGTAATCGTCGGCGCCGATTTCGAGTCCTAACACCCGATCAACTTCCTCGGAACGCGCTGTTAGCATTAAGACCGGCACTGGCGAACGCTCACGCAAACGGCGCATAACTGTCAAACCATCGAGACCGGGCAGCATCCAATCGAGAATGACTAAATCAATCTGATGTTGTCCGGCCAGCGTTAGGGCAGTTATGCCATCATAGGCGACGAGCGCAGTGTGCCCTTCACCTTCAAGGCGTTGTCGCAACAAGAAGGCTAGTTCGTGTTCATCTTCGACAATCAGGATGGTGGCCATAATTGCTCGCAGGTTTATTGATAGTGGTCAGAGTACGGCAGCTCGCCTGCCGCACTCTCCAAACCAGATATCACGCCTAGAGGCGCGCGATCGCAAATCTCCTGCGCCATCGCAACGCTCATACGAACGTGATGGTCAACAATATTAATGTACAGTTATACACACCATGGACAATTGCCGCAGTCGTCGTGTTGAAGCGATTGCGTATGATCCCGCAGACAAGACCAACTGCAAATACTATCAGTAGCGCATCCCAATGGTACTGAAAGGCATGCAGGCTGGTAAAGAAGAGATTCGAGAGCCACAATCCCATTCGCGGCTGCAAGACGCCACGGATGGCCAGCTCTTCACCCAACCCGGCAGTCACACCCACCACAACCGCCCCAATTGGGCTAAGCGCGAAGGCTAAGAGCTTAGCAAACGACTCATGATCTGTCATAGGCCATCCCAACATCTGCCAAAGGGAAAGCTGGAACGGCATGCCTACATAGACGATAACAGCCATCACTAAGCCAGCCCCTGCACTTATTGCAAGCTGGCTTAGGGTTGGGCGCACTAATCCAAGCCGGGTCAATGTCTCAGCTAGATTGCGGCGGATGCCGAACCCGACTGCGAGCAATGCTGCCGGGATATTCCAGATCAGGCTATAGATTTGTGCGCGCAACTGCACTTCATCACTCAGCTCGGACGGTACTTCACCATTGGTTTGCCGTATGAACATCAGCAACGGCGGTTCACCAACGATAAATAATGGTATGAACATGATCAATGTAACAGATATGACTGTGATAAGGGCCACGGTATGGATCCACGATGACGGATCAATTGGTATGAAGCGAGCAGTGGCGCGCCGAATCGCTGGGATGAGGAGCAAGCTGCTGATACCGATCACGCCGATAAAACTGAGCATAAGGCCGGGAATGTTGGCGGTTTGCAACCGGGTGAGGAAGGCGGGATCGCTTGGGTCAGGCGGGTTGAGATTATTAGGCGCGAAGTTAAGGAGAACAGCCATGGTTATGCCAGCGGCGTACATGGTTATCACGCCGATCAATAGCACTAACCAAAGCCCGCTTACAATCCAAGCCCAATTCAACCGCTGACTAGCGAAGTAGGCAAACGTTGCGAGACCCACGAATGGCAACACATTGAGACTTGCGCTCACAAAGACGCTCAACTCGCCGCCAATGCTCAAACCGGTGGCAAGCAGCGCCAGATACAGCGCGCCACCGATGAGCCAGCGCCCCCAGCGCGTGGTGGGTGATGCGCTCGTCTGCATTGTTTGCTCTGCCATATCACACTCTCCTTTCACATTGCAAGGAATGTAGCGGATTATCTCGCCAACTTCATGGTGGTAGGAGAGCGTGAATAGGCAACAACAAAAGTGTGGCAAAAGTGTCACGGCAATGCCGTTACGAGTCAGTTATCACCGCCAGCATCACCATGACAAAGTTGTACACGCCATGCACGATGGCTGCTGTGGTGGTGTTGGTATGCTTGCGCACCAACCCGCATGCCATTCCAATCACAAACACCACCAGTAGGGCGTCCCAATGGTATTGGAAAGCGTGCAGGCTGGTAAAAAAGAGGTTCGAGAGCCAGATGCCAAGCCGCGGCTGCAAGACGCCACGCACGCCTAACTCTTCGCCAAGGCCAGCCGTAACGCCGATCACCAGCGCCCCGATCGGGCTGATCGCGAAGGCCATGAGTTCGCCAAAAGCTTCATTATCTGTCTTTGGCCATCCCAATGCCTGCCACAGCGCATCCATCAACGGCAATGCGAGTGACATCAAGCCAGCCAGCCCTAGGCCAAGGCCGATGCCAATCGTCAGATGGCGCAGCGTTGGGCGCACCAAACCTAGCCGCTCTAATGTAGCGGCCAAATTGCGGCGAATGCCAAATCCCACCGCGAGAAACGCTGCGGGAATCGTCCAGACAAGACCGTAAATCTGGCTGCGTAACTGTTCATCAGCATTCAGATCACTCAGCGCTTCGTCGCTGATGATGTTGACTAACGCTAGCAATGGTGGTTTGCCGGTCACCAGCAGCGGCACGATCAGCATCAGCGTCAGACTCACGATTGCCATCAAGGCGATGGCATGCACAAATGAATTGGGATCGATCGGCAGCACCCGCGCTAAGCCCTGCCGTACCGGCGGCAATAGGGTGAGCATGCCAATGCCGAGCGCGGCAAAGATGCCCAAGATCAACAGCACGATGCTGAGGATGGCTGCTGGTGAGAGATTGGGTGGTTGGTCTAGATTAATCCCTCCCGGCGGCAGATCAAGCAGGACGACGACGCCGAGACCAAACGTGTAGATTGATGCCAAGCCAAGCACGAGCGCCAACCACAAACCGGTGGCGATCCACGCCCAGTTGAACTGCGAACCGGCGAAATAGGCCAGTACAGCCAACCCGACGAAGGGCAGCGCGTTGAAGCTGGCGGTGGTAAAGATGCCTAACTCGCCGCCAAGACTGGAGCCAACGCTGATGAGCAGAATGTACACTGCTACACCAGCTATCCAGAGGCCCGGACGACGAGCAGGAGGTTGTTCGGAGGTGAGAACCAGCGGTTCTGACATAGTAGATGCTCCTTGCGACCGAATGACAGTAGCAAGAGCAGTGTGACAGAAAATGCGCTGGATGGCAAGGGGATAACGCCAACCATGTAGAGCCGGACGGCTGTCCGGCTCCAATGTGCCACCGCAGACGGGAAGACCGTCGAGCCGGACGGCTGTCCGGCTCCAATGTGCCACCGCAGACGGGAAGACCGTCGAGCCGGACGGCTGTCCGGCTCCCCCATACCATCGTTTCGATACACCGGTGCGTTACGCCAATACCGGCAACCGCGCCAACAGATCGGCGAGGCGCGCGCCGGCCAGATTGGGCAGCACGACGTGGGCCTTGCCCACCCGCTCGTGCGGGCCGATCCCGATCACGGCGAAGCCGCCGGCTAGCGCTGCTTCGACGCCGGCGGCGGCGTCTTCGACTACGACGCATTCCGCCGGCGCTAAGCCAAGCAGTGCCGCCGCATGCAAGAAGAGGTCAGGCGCCGGTTTCTGCCGCGTGACGCTGTAGCCGTCGGCAACCGCGTCGAGCAGGCCGGCGATGCCGAGCCGCTCGATCACTTCGCGCGCGTTTTTGCTCGCCGAACCGAGCGCCGCTTTGAGGCCGGCGGCGCGGATTTCGCTCAGCAGCTCGCGCGCGCCGGGCAAGACATCGCGGGGTGAGATTTCGCGAATGTATTCGAGGTAGTAGCCGTTTTTGCGCTCCATCAGCTCGTTGAGCGTCGCTTCGGGGAAGGTGCGCCCTTTGAGCAGCAACAACAGCGACTCGCGGCGCGGAATGCCGCGCAGCGCTTCGTTCTCTTCGCGGGTGAATGGAATGCCGAGTTCATCAGCAAGCCGTTTCCATGCCCGGTAATGGTATTCGGCGGTGTCGGTGAGCACGCCGTCAAGATCGAAGATGAATCCTTTGATCGACATCACACAGTCCTCTTATCCACAGCGCAAAGGACGCAAAGTAAGACAAACGCAAAGGCGCGAAGGGCGCAGAGAACGCAAAGAATGCTCAACGCAAAGGAACGAAGAACGCCAAGGACGCAAAGAGTTTTTTATTGTTTGAATCACCACGCTTGTACCCAACCTCAAATACCTTTGCGCCTTTGCGTTAAAAACTCTTCGCGGTTCTGCCTCCGCTGCGTCTTTGCGTTAACCGCCTTTGCCTCCGCTGCGTCTTAGCCCATCGTGTAGTGCCCATCTGGGTAGCAAGTGACGGTGTGGGTTTGCTCGCGCAAGGTGAAT
>JAUQOZ010000343.1 GCA_030550625.1 Chloroflexota bacterium
CGCCGAAGCGACCATGCTCTACCGCGCCGGCAGACGCATGCGCTGGCGTAACCTACTCGGCGCGCCGGCCCGCGAGTTTACCCGCCGCTATATTCAGCTCGGCGGCTGGCGCGATGGCTGGCTAGGGGTATTCCTCGGCGCGACGCTGGCGTGGCACGAGGTGGTGAAGTTCTGTATGCTGCGCGGCTTGCAGGAACGCCAAGGCGCTAAGGGATGCTAACGCTAAGGCGCAAAGCATATAGGAATACATATCTCTGCGTCTTTGCATCTGTGCGTGTTTATATCCAACCAAGGATACGTTTATGAACCCGATTGCTGATGCGTTAGCGCAGCGTCCGCTGTTGATTCTCGACGGCGCGCTAGCGACCGAACTCGAACGGCGCGGTTGCGATCTGGCCGATCCGCTCTGGTCGGCGAAGGTGTTGATCGAAAACCCGGCGCTGATCCAAGCCGTGCATGCCGATTACTTCGCTGCCGGCGCTGATGTAGCGATTACGGCTAGCTATCAAGCGACCATCCCCGGCTTTATGGCGCGTGGCTTGAGCGAAACCGAGGCAATTGCCCTCTTGCAGCGGTCGGTAGCGCTAGCCCGTGCCGCGCGCGACGCCTTCTGGGCCGAACCAGCCAACCGGATCGGGCGCATCCGCCCGCTGGTGGCGGCGTCGATCGGCCCGTATGGCGCGTATCTGCACGATGGTTCGGAATATCGCGGTGAGTATGGCTTATCGGTAGCTGACTTGATCAATTTTCACCGTCCGCGCATGGCCGCACTGGCCGCCGCCGAACCCGATCTCTTCGCCTGCGAGACGATCCCGTGCTGGGATGAGGCGCGAGCATTGGTGGCATTGTTGCCCGAATTTCCCCATCTGACGGCATGGATCAGCTTCAGCGCCCGCGATGGCGCGCATACGTCGCGCGGCGAGCCGATCGCTGAGGTGGCTGCCGAGATTGCTGCGCATCCGCAAGTGGCAGCAATTGGCATCAACTGCACAGCGCCGCGCTTTATCGCTGATCTGGTCGATGCGATCCGTGAGGTCACTGATAAACCGATTGTCGTCTACCCCAACTCTGGCGAGGCGTATGATCCGGTTTGCCAATGCTGGATCGGCACAGCCGAAGTGGACGATTTCGCGGCGCAGGCCCGGCAGTGGTACAACGCTGGGGCGCGCTTGATCGGCGGCTGCTGCCGGACGACACCCGATCATATTCGGGCGCTGGCGGCATGGGCGGCGAGCGAGGTGATGCATGGTTGAAGCATGGCCGTTCGATCCATTCGTTATCCCCTCGCCGCATGTCTTGCGGGTCAGCGCCTACCCGTTGCACGGCGCGCCGGTATTTCATGTCGATCCGGCCCACTATCACGCCGAGTTAGCCTTAAAACAGGCGTTGTTGAAGGCCGATCACCGCTACTACGTGCAAGCCTATCCAGACAGTCTGCCGGCCCAGTGGGAGCTGTTGGAATGGGGCGTCGCTGAGTTAGCGCGCTGCTATCCGCAGTGGTTTGTGGTACGGCGCCACGGCGCTGACGTGTATTGGGAAAACCGGCTGCTTGGGCAAACGGCGACGATCCGGCTCGGCGGCGAACTCGATCTGTGGCCAATCGATTGGTTAGGCCGGCAGGTGCAAGAAGATCTGCTCTTGCTGGCGGTTGACGAGGCCGCTGGCCATCCGCTCATCGCCGGTCAGCTCTGTTTCCCCAACCGCTGGTGTCTCGACGAAAAGATGGGGTTGCCGCTAGCTGCGATCCACGGGCCGGTGCCGGGGTTTAGCGAACGATTAGCCGGCTCAACCAACCAACTAGTCGCTCGCCTCCAGCCGTCGCGTCCGGTCTGGCGGCGCAATTGGTCATTGGTGGTGCTGCCTGATCTCGATCTCTCGCCGCGGCTTGGCTCGCTCGATCGCGAAAAGGCGGCCATTACCGCCGAAAACGCCGGCGAGCGCGTCTTCTACCGGGTCGAACGGCAAACGCTGGTACGCCTTGCCCGTCACCCAGCGGTATTGTTTACGGTGCGCACGTATGTCGCGCCGTTAGCGCAGCTCGCTGCCGATCCACAATGGGCCGCGGCGCTCGCCAACCTGTTGCAGCAGGTCGAGCCGTCGATTCTAGCGTACAAAGGGATTCAG
The DNA here is from genome assembly GCA_030550625.1 of Chloroflexota bacterium. Taxonomy (GTDB): domain Bacteria; phylum Chloroflexota; class Chloroflexia; order Chloroflexales; family Chloroflexaceae; genus Chloroflexus. Next base: position 2,125 of record JAUQOZ010000343.1, read on the forward strand.
CCCTATGTGCAACCATTGCTGGCCTATTTGCGCGCAGTGCGTTAGTCACGTTGCGCCGGTGGAGTGCGGCGGTTAAACTGCCGCATGCCAGCGGTAAGATGTGCTATCATGACGTAAAGACAGGGTTGATGGAGGAAACAGGCATGAGTCAAGAGCGCGAACGGCGCGCTACCCAAGTCGAGCGCCGGTCAGAGGTAGTGCCATACCAGCGCGAGACACCGCGCACCGAACGGTTGGATGCGACGGCCCCCAATCCGCACTGGCGTCCGCCACAAGTGCGTAATCGTAGCTCTGCTGTGACTATCACCAGTGTCTGGCACGATCTGCCGCGTTGGCTGCAAGCGCGTGGTTGGATCTATCTCCTTGTCCTCTTTGTATTAATTGTGGCGATTTTTATGCTTACGCTCTCGCTGTTGCGCGGTGATCGGCGAGAAGCGCCGTTGGGCGCGCCGCAGCCGACCGTGATGGCAGAACCGACCGGTGAATCAACCCTGCTGCTTGGCAATGAAGGAGCCAGTGCTGAGCCGCAACCTGCGCCGCCCCCGGCGCCGCGTTTCTTTGTGGTAGTGAATACTGGCGGGCAAGGCCTTTTCCTGCGACCGCAACCAAACCGCAGCAATCCACCGATTGCCACCTTGCCTGATGGCACCCGCCTTGAACAGATCGGTGATGATGTCCCCGGTGAAGATCGGCTCTGGCGACCGGTGCGCACCCCTGATGGGCTCGAAGGGTATGTGGCGGTTGATTTTCTTGCGCCGGAGCAGTAACGTTCAAGCGTGAGCAAGTTGCAGGATAGTGTAGCGTTGCCGAACGTCTAGATTGAACACGGGCGGGTTTTCAACCTGCCCGTATCAGTTGCGCTTGTTAGCGGGAACGTATGTTCCTCATCAGGTGTTACCGTTGCCGCTCGCGGGCCGCTACTAAATCAGGCGCAGCGATTGAGAGGAAGAGATCAACCAGATTTGGATCGAAATGCTTGCCCGTCTGCTCGCGAATATACTGGCAGGCTTGCTCGCGCGTCCACGCTTTGCGGTAAGGCCGGTCGTTTGTAAGCGCATCCCACACGTCTACCAACGCGAAGATCCGCGCTGCTAGCGGAATCTGCTCGCCGCGCAAACCACGCGGGTAGCCGGTGCCGTCCCACTTTTCATGATGGCAGTAAGGAATATCGATGGCTGGGCGCAGATAGGCGATCGGTGAAAGCAACTCATACGCATACGTGGTATGGCGGCGCATGATATCCCATTCTTCGGCGGTGAGCGGGCCGGGTTTGTGCAAAATGGAGTCGGGCACGCCAATTTTGCCAATATCGTGCAGCATCGCGCCGCGCCACATATTGATCTGCTCTTCGGGGGGAATATTCAGCGCCTTGGCTATCTCAATCGTGAGTTGCGCGACTCGTTGTGAGTGGCCCTCGGTCTCTTTATCGCGTAAATCGAGCGCGCGCGACCAGCCGATCAGGGTTTGGTCATACGCTTCCGCAATCGCTTGTGCCGCTTGCTTGGCTTGCTCGGTAAGCTGGCGCTCGTGCGCCGCTGCTCGTTCACGCTCTTCGATCAGGCGCCGGTAGCGGTTGATACGCTGCATCGTGCGCACCCGCAAGCGCAACTCGCTCAGCTCAACCGGTTTCGAGAGGAATTCATCGGCGCCGGCTTTGACTCCTTCGAGCCGGGAAGCGCGATCGTCAAGCGCCGTGATCATAATAATCGGCACTTCAGCGGTTTGTGGATCGTCGCGCAGCATCCGGCAGACGGAAAACCCATCGAGATCGGGCATCATCACATCGAGCAGAATCAGATCTGGCAGAGCTTCATGCGCGGCAGCAATGCCACTGAGACCGGAAGCGGCGGTACGTACCACACACCGTTCGCGTTTGAGTAAATCGCTGAGAATATCGCGAACATTCGGATCATCATCAATGACGAGTACGCTGTAAGGGTGGTTTTGCATATTGATCGGGCTTTCCGGTGCGTGTAACCATCCGCACTGCTGTATTCTATCATGGGATGATGTTATGCGCAGGCACCATGCGCTTGACCGTTCCTCTGGTGAGAGCTATGATTCGGCTGTAGCGTGAACAT
>JAUQOZ010000055.1 GCA_030550625.1 Chloroflexota bacterium
AGGTTTTTGGGGAAACGCCGCCTCCCCGTTTGTCATTGCGAGCGGAGCGGTAGGGGCAGAGCCGCGCTCTGCCCGCCGCGCAGCGAAGCAATCCCCCGCGAGCACGCGAGCGGAACCTTTCCGCCGAAGGAGGAGCTTGCTGCGGGCGCTGACGCTCCCTCACAAGACAGCCGGCCTCTGCGGTAAAACGGGTTTAGTGCAACATAGCATCCGATATGTTTCACTGAATATCACGTAATCGACATAAGATGAAGCTTTCCCCGACTCCCTGCTACAGTGCTGGCAATCAATGACCACGACGCCGCGCAGCAACCCGATCACGCACGCTATACTGCTTCATCTTTGCTCAGCAATCCCGTCGCTCTGCCCTGTCGCTCTGCCCTGTCGCTCTGCCGGGAGCTGCCGCCATCGTTGCCGCAAAGAGATACAACATTTGTGCCTTTTGTGCGTTTTCGTGGCTGTTCCTCCTGCCCTATTTCGCGTTAACACTCCTCAACCTTTGGGCTGATGAAACGTTAACATGGCTATGCTATGCTGATCATGGCGCATCGATGATGTCCGATGACCGTCCACCCGCCGGGGTTCGCCGGCTTGCGGCTGCGTGAAGCAGCGTGTGCGTGCAGTGCCTTTCCCATCGTACCGTTCGATGCGCCGGGGGAAAGCGTCGCGCACAGGTGTCCGGTCGTCTGCGAGAGGAGCAATGCGTATGTTTACCCGGATTCTGAACTTCTTGCGCCGGCTTGGCCAGATCCACCCCGCCGTGATCGCGATCGCGCCTGATCGCACGTGGTAAGAGTAGGGTACAATTGAGCGAGGAGGGTATTCGTTCGTTGTACGAGGAGCGCACCAATGGCCCGTGTCGGTATTTATGGCGCAACCGGATACACCGGGATTGAGTTGCTCAAGCTGCTCTCCCGCCATCCGGAGGTGGAGATCGCTTTTGCGACTGCCCGCTCAGCAGCCGGGCAGCGTTTGAGCGATGTCTTCCCGATTGTGAGCGATCTGCGGTTGACTGCGGTGGAGGAGGTCGATCCGGCTGGTGTTGATCTGGTCTTCACCTGCCTCCCTCATAACACCCCTGACTTGATTCCGATTGTGCAGCGCGCGCTTGATGCCGGCGCGAAAGTGGTCGATTTTTCCGACACGTTTCGCATTGCCGACCCCGCAGTCTATGCGGCGCGGCGCGGCAAACCGCATCCGGCGCCGGAATTGCTCGCGCTGGCGGTGTATGGTCTGCCTGAGCTCCATCGCGAACGCATTCGCCAAGCCCGCTTGGTGGCGAATACCGGTTGCTATCCGTTGACGGCCATTTTGCCGCTGGCGCCGTTGGTGCGCGCCGGTTTGCTCGCCGATTCGACTGTGATTGTCGATAGTAAGTCGGGCGTTTCTGGCGCGGGACGTTCGCTGTCGTTGAAGACGCATTTCGGCGAGACGCACGAGACCTTTAGCGCCTACAATGTGGGCCGCGTCCATCGCCATTTGGCCGAGATGGAGCAGGAGACCGGCTTGCATATTATCTTCGCTCCGCATCTGTTGCCGGTCTTCCGCGGGATTCTCTCGACGATTTATGTCAATCTTAAGCCGGAAGTGGATGATGCGACGCTAGCCGCCGTCTACGCCGATGCCTACGCCGCCGAGCCGTTTATTCACGTGTTGCCGGCGGGCAAGCTCCCCGAATTGCGCCACGTCCAGCACACGAACCATCTAGTGATCGGTCACCAGATGGTGGAGCCGGGCCGGGCGATTGTGGTGGCGGTGGTGGATAATCTGGTGAAGGGGGCGTCGGGGCAGGCGGTGCAGAACATGAACGTAATGCTCGGCTTCCCCGAAACCACAGCCTTGTTGTAAAGCCGCACGGTCGTGCGGCGCTGTGCGGCGCTGCACGACCGTGCCTCTTGTAATGCTTCTACAGCGGCTCTGTACGTCCGTGCGTCTCCTCATTATGGAGGCGCACGGACGTGCGGCTTTACTATGTCAACGCTTTTTCAGTCTCGCGGTCAAAGATGTGCATCTTCTCCATATCGAAGACCACTTCGATCGTGTGGCCGGTGCGCGCGTTCGAGCGCGGGTCGAAGCGGCCGATGAACTCTTTGCCGCTGTTCTCGACGTAGGCGTAGATTTCGGCTCCCATTGGCTCAACCACGTTGACGGCGGCATGCACTTTGGCCCGCTCGTCAACGCCGCGCGGCACATAGTGGGCGTCGTGCAGGTCTTCGGGGCGGATGCCGAAATAGACGCTCTTGCCAATGTGGCTGCTGACGTGATCGAGTTTGCTGGCCGGCACCGGCAAGACGAACTCTTTGCCCACCACCACGCTCACTCCGCCGTCAGTGCGCTCAAGCTTCGCCTCAAAGAAGTTCATCGCCGGGCTGCCGATGAATCCCGCCACAAACATATTCGCCGGGTGATCATAGAGGTTTTGCGGCGTATCGATCTGCTGCAAGATGCCATCGCGCATGACGGCAATGCGTGAACCCATCGTCATGGCCTCGGTTTGGTCGTGGGTCACGTAGATGAAGGTGGTCTTGAGGCGCTGGTGGAGTTTGCTAATCTCGGCGCGGGTCTGCACGCGCAGCTTGGCGTCAAGGTTCGAGAGCGGCTCGTCCATCAAGAAGACGGCGGGATCGCGCACGATGGCGCGGCCAAGGGCGACGCGCTGGCGCTGGCCGCCAGAGAGGGCTTTGGGCTTGCGATCGAGCAGGTGGGCGATGCTAAGCATCTCGGCAGCTTCTTTCACCCGCCGGTCGATCTCGGCTTTGGGCACGCGGCGGAGCTTGAGGCCGAAGGCCATATTGTCGTAGACGCTCATGTGCGGGTAGAGCGCATAGGACTGGAAGACCATCGCGATGTCGCGATCTTTGGGCGGGATGTCGGTCACATCGCGGTCGCCAATGAAGATGCGCCCTTCGGTAACCTCTTCCAGACCGGCTAGGCAGCGCAGCGCGGTTGACTTGCCACAACCCGACGGGCCGACCAGCACGAGAAACTCGCCATCGGCGATGTCGAGGTCGAGATTCTTGAGCACGGTGACTTCACCGAACCGTTTCCACACGTGATCGTACTTAATCGAGGCCATTGTCAAAGCTCCTTTGCTGGGCGAGTTCGCGCTCGCCGAATTCATGCTCTATCCTCAACCGGCTGCGCGCGGCGCAGCGGTGGAGTGGCGGACAATCAGGCGCACCGGCAGTAGGGTGGCGGGTGGTACAGTGCGCCGTTCGATCAGACTAATCAGATGGCGGGCCAATGTTGCGCCAAGCTCGCGGCGTGGCGCGCGCAACGTTGTGAGCGGCGGGTAGGTATGCGCCGCCAGCGGCAGATCGTCGCACCCCACTACCGAGACATCTTGCCCTACGACCTTGCCAGCGTCGCGCAGAGCATGCATCGCGCCGAACGCGAGCGTGTCGGTTGCTGCTAGCACCGCAGTGGGCGGCGTACGCGCGGCCAGCAACTCTTGCATCGCCGCCATGCCATCGTCTTCGCTGCTGCCGGCTTCGATCACCAGTGTGGCATCGCGGCGCAAGCCGGCGGCGTGCAGAGCGGCGACGTAACCAGCGTAGAATGGCTCGCTGATGCTGAGATCTGACGATACCGCCAGCAAAGCGATGCGGCGATGGCCGAGCCGGATCAGGTGTTGGGTGGCCTGTTCGGCGCCAGCGCGGAGATCGAAACCGGCAATCGGGCAGGTCACGCCGGTCGCTGGCGCGCCGATGGCGATCGCTGGAATACGCGCCTCGGCCAATACCGCCGGGCGCTCATCAGCCACCCGCAGATCAAAGAGTACGAGACCATCGACTCTGCCGCTGCGGGCAAGGCGGAGATCGAGTTCACCTTCGGCTTCGCTGTCGGTAGGCGCTGCGATCAAGAGGCAGTAGCCGGCAACTGTTGCCGCTTCGCTAAGACCGGCCAAAATCTCGGCGGTGGCTGGGTCGGCGAGCCGGCTCGCAATGCCGGGGGCGACGACGCCGAGGGTGTGCGAGCGGGTGCGGAGGGCGCGGGCACTGTAGTTGGGCTGGTAGCCAAGCTCGGCCACAGCGGCTAAGACGCGCTCGCGGGTGGCATCGCTGACAACGCCGGTGCCGTTGAGCACATACGAGACCGTTGCGGTGGAAACTTGCGCGCGTCGCGCGACATCTTTGATCGTGGCCACAGCCCTTGCTCCGCTTTAAACGTTTAA
>JAUQOZ010000038.1 GCA_030550625.1 Chloroflexota bacterium
CCTCCAGTTGCCCCGGTGCGCTCGGTGGTGCTATGGTTGCCCCCCTACCCCCGGCCCCTCTCCCGCTGGGGGAGGGGTGCCCTCACCCCCGTCCCCTCTCCCGCTGGCGCGGGAGAGGGGCGCTGCTGCGTTTCGCTTCAGCGGTGTCTCATGCGCTTAGTACGCAGTTCTCCCTCTCCCCCCGACGGGGGGTGAGGGCTAGCCCGCGCAGCGGGCTTCGTCATCCAAGCCCGGCCCTTGAGGGCCGGGTGATACGGTGTGGTGATGCACCTTTGCCCTCACCCCCGTCCCCTCTCCCACTGGCGCGGGCGAGGGGCGCTGCTGCGTTTCGCTTCAGCGGTGCCTCACGCGCTTCGTACGCAGTTCTCCCTCTCCCCCCGACGGGGGGTGAGGGCTAGCCCGCGCAGCGGGTAGAATAGCCACGAAAAGACGCAAAATACACAAAAACGTGCTATTTTTGCGTCTTTTGCGTCTCTTGGTGGCTATGCGGCAACGGAGCGGGGACAGATGCCCGCCGCGTCCTCGGCGGTAAAAAAGGGGACACGGTCTTTGCTCACTGTCCTGACCTTCCTTCAACGACGTTCAGATGGTAGCGGTTGGTGAATTCCGGCCCGGCCCCGATCAAGCGCAACTCGATCGTGTACCGTCCGGCGTGAAGGGGAGTGAGGCGTAGGTGATCGATCTCGGTGGCGAGCGAGTCGGCGGGCAGATCGAGATAGCGCACGACGGTAGCCAATTCAGCATCAGCAGGATCGCGCATCGTAATGGTGACTTGCGCGCCAGCTAACGGTTGGCGGGCATCGTTGACGGCATAGATTGGCAAATCAATCACTTCGCCAATCACGAAGTCGCGCGGTTCGATCAGAGTAAAAGCATACTGCGGGCGAAAGCAATCGCGCAGAGCGTAATACGAACGCTTGGGCACCCGCCAATAATCGATCACGCTCCACAGCACCGCCGGGTAGGGGTCAACAAACAGAAACGCAATGATCCCGCCGGTCGGACGATATTTGTGGTAACGCAAGCGATCGATATAAAAGCGGTTGAGTTCAGCTTGATAGTTCTGCGACATCTCGATGACTTCGGCCAGTGAGGCGGCTTGTCGCCACGGATACCACGCTGACATAATGTCAGCCTGCAACCCGTGCCGTTCAACGAGGTGGTCTATGGCAGCGTCATCGAGCGGGTCAGGCATGAAGCGCAAACTGCTTTCAAGGTTGGGAAAACTCTGCGCGCCGAATTCGGTCACAAAGCGCAGATTGTTGGGGAAGCGGGCGCGCACTGTTTCGCCAAACGCCAACGTGCCGTAGGTGCGGTACCAGCCAAAGTAGGCATGAGCGTCGGTGCCGGTGCGCACGTAGGGCACGTCCGGCTCACCCGACGAACGGATCACGGGGCGAGTCGGGTCTTCTTCTTCGACGATCTGCTTCAACTGCACATCCATCACGTCGCGGTTCCAGCTAAAAATGAACGCAGTCTGGTAGGTGCGCAGACGGGCGCCCAACGACTCATCGGCAGTGTCTTCGAGATGGATCGCCTCGTTGTGCATGCACCAGATCGCGATGCTGGGATGGTTGCCAAGTAAGCGCACCATGGCTCGCGCCTGATGGCGAGCTGCCGGCAACACCTCGGTGCGATAGATCCACTGGAGCGGAAAATCTTGCCAGAGCAAGATTCCGGCGGCGTCGGCAGCGTCATAGAAGGCCGGATGGTCGATATGGGCATGGACGCGCAGCATGTTCATGTGGCAATCGCGGGCCAAGGCGAGATCGCGATCGGCCCGTTCGCGATTCATGGTCGCGATGCGCATATCGCCGGGAGGATAGTTATTGCCTTTGGCGAGAAACCGCTCGCCGTTTAAGTGCGGAATCCAGTCGCGCAGCTCGAAGGTGCGCACGCCATAGGCAAAGGACTGCTCATCGCTGAGCGTATCATCAAGCCAGATCCGCACCGTCACCTGATAGAGGTCAGGCCGGCCAAGATCATGCGTCCACCAGCGCCGCGGCTCGCGCAGCTTCAGCAAGCCCTGCACCGTCTGCGCGCCGCCGCGTAAGCGCCGTTGCACGGTGAAGACCTGCGTCTCGCCGTGAAAGGTCAGCGGGGCAAAGACGATTTCGCTGCGGATCGCCACGGCCTGCGCGGCGTCGAGATCAAGGGCAAAGCGCAACTGGGCCAGCCGGGCATCGCAATGCTCGGTGCGCAGGCGGGCAGCGCGCAACCGCACCGGCCCGCTGCGGTGCAACTCGACCGGCAGCCAAATCCCGCCCGGATTGGCTTGTGGATCGAAGCAATCCCAGTGGGAAAAGACGCCGGTAATCATGCGCTTGCCGATTTTATTGTGCTCGTCGGGGCAATCGAGTTCGATGATGAGGGTGTTTTCAGACTTCAAGAGGGTGGTAAGCTCGTGCTCGGACGGCTCGAAATAGCCCTCGTGCGCGCCAAGATCAACCCCATTGAAATAGGTATGGCGGTAATAGAACGCGCCATTGATCCGCAGCCAGCGTCGTTCGCCGGGCAGCGGATCGGGTGCGGGCGGGTTGGCAAACCGGCAGCGGTAGACAACCTTGCCGCTGTGGGTTTCAAGGCCGGGTAATTGCTGCCAATGGGCCGGCACAATGGCTGGCAACCATCCCTGATCATTGCGCGGATAGATACCCTGTGTAAATTCGGTCAGCGGGCGAATCTGCCAGCCGTCAGCCAACGTATACAAATGCATAACGTTTCGCGCCTCGTAGAGCCGCACGGCCGTGCGGCGGTGCGGCGTCAAGATGCGTTCACATGATCACCAATCTGTCGAGCGCATCCAACACCTGCCGGTAGGTCACGATCCGTTGCCGGCGCAAAGCGGGCCGGTGGCCCAACGCCAGTTTGAGCGCCTCGACGACCAATTCGTACTGATAGCCGAGCCAGATCAACCGGCGCAACAGTGCCGCTGCCGGCCAGCCGTACCACATGCGGGCCAGCAGCAGACGGCTCGCTTGGAAATAACGGTGGCGACCAACCGGCGCCTGTTCGCTGCTCTGGCCTTCGTGGTGGATAACGGTAGCCTCAGGCAGATACCAAATCTGGCTACTGACTTCGACACTCTCGCACCGTGAGGCGTTGGGAGGCGGCGGCGCCGGCTGGCGCCATTGCAACCGCCACTGCCATTCCAACTCTTCACTATACATAAAAAAGCGCTCATCGAGTAAGCCAGCTTGGCGGATCGCGGCGGTGCGCACCATCAACGCCGCGCCAACCAGCCAACCCACGCGCTGGACGCGGTGAGGCTCGCGATCGGCGCAGTGATACCGGCGTTTCCACGGGTTGTTTGGCCACATCCGTTCCCACGGTGTACTCTCCCAAACCATTGTGAGTGGGGTAGGGAAGCGGCGGCGCGATGATTGGAGGCTGCCATCGCCGTAGAGCAAGCGAGGGCCGACTGCGATCGCGGCTGGATGATTCTGAAGAAAGGCGACCAATTGCGGGATCGCATCGGCCACCGGCTCGGTGTCGGGGTTGAGCAAGAGGACAAACTCAGGGCCGCCATCAGGCCGTTGCAATAAGCTGCGCAAGGCCAAATTATTGCCGGCGGTAAAGCCAAGATTCGCGCCAGCTTCGATCACTTGCACATCAGGAAATTCGCTGCGCACCATTGCCGGTGTGCCATCGTGACTATCGTTGTCAACTACAATGATCTCCGCAGCAAGACTGCCCGCCGCCAGCGAGGCTTGCACTGCGGTCAAGCAACGGCGCAGCAGATCCTTCACATTCCACGACACGATCACGATGGCTAGCATAGATGTTAGCACTGGTTATCTCTCTCGTAGCTTTTAGTGTACCATAGCTCTGTTTCGCTTTTGACAGCCGTTCATTCATTCCGTATCATACACAGTACATACCATCTGCGCCAAGTTGCGTAGATCTATCCCCTATTTCTGCCCGCGTTTGTCTACTCACCGCTGGTTGTGACCGGAGCTGTGCTATGCATCATGACATTTCATTGTTGGCAAATTTGGCCATTGCCTTAGTGGTAGCATTCGTCGGCGGGGTGCTGGCTCGGCGGCTCGGTCTGCCAACAATTGTTGGGTATTTAATGGCTGGGATGGCAATCGGCCCATTCACGCCGGGTTTTGTCGGCGATGTGGAAGATATTAGCCAATTGGCCGAGATTGGCGTGATCTTTTTGATGTT
>JAUQOZ010000170.1 GCA_030550625.1 Chloroflexota bacterium
TTCAAGCATCGCCAAGCGATCAACGGTTGGACGCGACCAGTGGAAGATCCCCAACCAACCAATAGCTTTTTTGCGAGTTTTGTGCCTTTTGGTGGCTATTCCGTTATCTGGTAGCGAAGCCAGCTGCGCGGGCTGCTGGCCCGCACCCCCAGCCCTGCTCTCACTGGCGCGGGAGCGGGGAACGCAGTAGCGGGCTTTCAGGCAGCGCACAGTGATCAACGGTTGCAATCTACGGCGGGCGGACTGCCTACGCTGCTCGTAGCGCTTGTGTCCTCCAATACCGGCATTTAGTCCTCTAAGGAAGGAGCGACGTTGCCAGCAACGTCGCTCCGGCTGAGGTTAGAGCACTTCAACTTCCAGCGCGACGGCTTCGCCGCCACCGAGACACAGGGCAGCGATACCGCGTTTGCCGCCGCGTTGGCGCAGGGCCGAGATCAGCGTCACCAACACCCGCGCACCGCTCGCGCCGATCGGATGGCCGAGCGCAATCGCGCCGCCATGGACATTCACCCGGTCAGCGTCGAGGGCAAGCGCGCGGAGATTCGCGATGACTTGGGCCGCAAACGCTTCATTAATTTCAAACAGATCGTAATCATCGAGCGTGCGCCCAGCGCGTTTCATCAACCGTTCGATCGCAAAGGCCGGCGCGGTGAAGACTTCGAGCGGCTTGACCGCTGCCTGCGCGGCCACTCCGATCCGGGCTAGCGGTTGCAGGCCCAATTGCGCCGCCCGGCTGGCGCTCATCAACACCACTGCCGCCGCGCCATCGGTAATGCCGGGAGCGTTGCCAGCGGTGACGGTGCCATCGGCGACAAACGCCGGTTTGAGCTTGGCCAGCGCCGCCAGCGAAGTGTCGCGCCGTGGCCCTTCATCAACCGTCACCACGTTAGTCTGCCCTTTCGCTCCCGGCACTGTCACCGGCACAATCTCCTCGTCAAAGGCGCCGCGGTCTTGGGCCGCGATCGCGCGCTGGTGCGATTGCAGCGCATAAGCGTCTTGCTGTTCGCGGGTGACGTGGAAAGTACGGGCAATCCATTCGGCGGCAGCCCCCATGTGATGGTTTTCAAATGCGCACCACAACCCATCGTGAACCACGGCATCGATCACTTGGCCGTGACCCAGCCGGTAGCCGTGCCGCGCCTGCGGCAATAGATAAGGGCCGCTGCTCATGTGCTCCATGCCGCCAGCCACTAGTACGTCGGCTTCGCCGGCTTTGATCAGCGCCGTACCAACCATGACGGCTTTCAGCCCGCTACCGCAAACCTTGTTGACCGTCAAACCGCCAACCGAGTCTGGCAACCCGCCGCGGAGCGCTGCTTGCCGGGCTGGTGATTGGCCCAAACCGGCGGTAACGACGCACCCCATGATACATTCATCGACCATCGCCGGTTCGATCCCGGCCCGTTGCACAGCAGCCCGCACGGCGGCTGCGCCTAAATCAATGGTGCCGAGGCCGCTGTAGGCGCTGTTAAAGCGGCCAATCGGCGTGCGCACTGCGCTCACAATGACTACATCGTCCATAAACTGTTCCTCACGGTGCAGGAATGGGTCGTGACAGCCACCGGTCATGATACCGGATATTATAGCGGGCTATGTTTCAAGATACCAACCCGCGCAATTGCCGATAGAGGGACACCACGCTACTGCCGTTGTCGTACCCCGGCGGCAGCCAAGACGCTGGCCGCAACAGCCACAAACCAGCTTGCGCTGCCGGCGGGCGGGCCGGCGGGATGGTTGGGTCACGGAGCAGAACGGTCGTCAACCCATCCAGCTTCTCGTTCGCCAGACTTGGCAGTGCGGTTGCAACGGCAGCTTGCAAGACCGCGCTAAGCGCATGCCGGAACTGGCGCCGTTCACGCGGGGCGGCGCGGCTCAACTGCGCGACTTCGGCACTAGAGAGCCGCATCGCGACGGTCACACGCCGGTACGTCTCTGTTTCAGCCGCCGGCGAGAGACTGATCGTCACCGGTAGCGAAGAACCGGCTACAATCTGGTAGAGGGGGGTGTCAGTGGGCAGGTGCGAGTGTTCAACAGCAAGGTAGCCGGTCGCGATGATTGGCGAACGCGCACTGGCGCGCGCGGCCAAGCGCCATGCCGCTGGGCCAAGAACGATGGCGCGGGCAAACACCTCTTCGCCACCAGCGAAGCGTACCCCTGCCACCCGGATAGGCGTGGTGATCAGAGCCACTGCCCGCTGTTTCGCGCGCCACTCACCGCCGGCGCGGATCAAGGCATCGGTAAAGAGGCGGATGAGCGTTGCGGCATCGCCAGCCACGGTTTCGGCAGGGGGAAGGAGCGCCACACTGCCAGCCGGCCACGGACAATGATCGCTTGCTGGCAGACCGCTGGCCGCAAGGATCGTATCCACAACGTTGCGCAGCGCCGGATCGACGATACCGTAGCGGTACAACATATCGCCCGCTGTCAGCCGTTGCTGGCGCAGCACTTGCAGTTGGGCCAGCGGATCAAACCGCTCGGCCAAGCGCAACGCCGCGGCAGCCGCCGTCTCTTGCGCTTGCCAGAAACGACTGGCGGCATCGGCTTGGGCCGGAAAGAGCGCGCGCCGGCTCCGGCGCCACTGGCCCAGATCGCTGGGCACGTCAATCACCCGCTGCGCCAGATGCAGCCGCCACGCCGGGTCACGCCGCGCCACCGGCAAATAGACCCCCAGATGCGCCGCGATCTGCGCATACGGCCCATCGCGCACACCGGCCCATTGTGGCGGGATGGTATCGTACCAACAATGGCCGCTACGCACCACCGGCTGCAAGCCGCCGGCGCCGGTCAGCAGCACTGCGTGGCCGTCGTTGGCCAAGAGCGCAGCGAGCGCCGCCTCAGCAGCAGTGTTGCCAACAATGATGAAATCGAACCGTGCGGACAATGCTCATCCTCCGGTCTCGTAGAGCCGCGCCACCACGATCAAGAGCATCAACAAGATACCGGCATACGACAACCCGACCACGCGCACAGGCCGGTCACGCACCGCCAGCGCGGTTGCCGGGATGAGGGCCACCGCCACCACACCGTAGATGAGGTGCAACGCCATCCGGGCGAGATCGGCCTGCCCCAGCAAGGGAAGCCCAATGGCCGCCTGCGCTATGATCAGCAGTTGCAAAATCCCACTAAGCGGCTGCATCCCGCCACGATTGCGCCATGCTACCACCAAGGCCCAGAGCACGCCAACCGCGATCACGATGGTAATGGTGAGTTGTAACCGGCTGTGCAAGGCAACGAGTCGCTCCATATCGGCGCTATTGTAGCACGACCGGCAGCAAGGCCAAATACGGTATACTGGAACAAGGCGGAACTACCGCTGAATATCATTTCGTACTGATACGAGGTTGTTACAGTGAACGCCTACGGGGTGCGCAGCAAGCTCCTTCGCAGGCGAGTCGCTACCTCGCTGAATGGCGCGAAATGATATGCTGATCCCCACAATGAGTGTATGCCAAACATTAGCATTGTCGAATGCCTCATCGTCTTGATCCTCGTGGCGGTTGTGGCCGCGATTGCCTTTCGCGCTGGCTATTTTCGTGGGCGACGGCAGTAGACGGTTTATGTCTTACCGGTAGCGACGCTCGAACAGGACTGATGCCCGGCTCTGAGGAGTTCAAGGGTGGTCAGAACCCATGAGCATAGCTGTAGTTGATGCGTTGCGATGCGCCCCCTCACCCCCAGCCCCGCTCCCACTGGCGCGGGAGCGGGGCGAGCGCACCGCCGCTCCCCGGTTGTCATTGCGAGCCGCGCGTAGCGCGGCGAAGCAATCCCCTGCTAGAGCGGGAGGCATGCCTGCCAGCCATTGGTCTGCGTGAAAGCGGGAGATTGCTTCGGGGGCTGCGCCCCCTCGCAATGACAGAAGGGGCTGCGCCCCCGTGAGGCGGGAGAGGAGTGTGGGGTTGAGGGATCGTCCCTCCTCCAGCGGGGGAGGGGTTGGGGGTAAGGGCAACGAGGTGCCGCACCGGCGGATAGGCTTACGAAGCCCGCTGCGAGGGCTGCTGGCCCTCACCCCCAGCCCCTCTCCCGCTAGCGCGGGAGAGGGGAGCGGAGAACTGAGTACGGTTGGAAGCGACCAGTGAAATAACTACCAAAAACCATAACATTTGTGAGTTTTGCGTCTTTTTGTGGCTATTCCAGCACCTCAGAGAGGCGATTTG
>JAUQOZ010000377.1 GCA_030550625.1 Chloroflexota bacterium
CGTGTTCAGCGATAGGAATGCGTTCGGGTTGGTCAAACAGGTTCGCGGTTGACGAGAGGATGAACCGGCGCACCCCGGCGGTAATGGCGGCTTCGAGCAGATTCGCCGCATTCGCCAGATTGTCGCGCAGGTAGAGAAAGGGCTTTTCCATGCTCTCGCCAACCAGCGTATACGAGGCAAAGTGCATAATCCCATCAATGCCGGGGTAAGCGGCGAAAATCTCGCGCAGCGCATTGCGATCGGCCAAATCAGCCTCGACAAATATCGCCTCCGGCGGTACAGCAGCGCGATGCCCTTGATAGAGGTTATCAACGACAATCACCTCATGCCCGGCCCGCACCAATTCGGCGCTAGTAATGCTCCCGATGTAACCGGCGCCGCCAGTAACCAATACCTTCATAGTCATCATCTCCCTCGTCTATCAACCTTCGGGCGTGGTTCCATCTGAAGCAGGATCAACCGCCGCCGCCGGCGCTTCCGGCGCCGGTTCAGGCTGAGCCAGATTACGCACACTGTAGAGGGCTTGGATCGCGCGCTGCGCCAAACAGACAAACGAGCGGTGCAACGGCGCACCGCCATTGATCGGGAAGATTGTCACGTTGCGGAGCGGAATGAAATCATCGGCCAACTCCGTCAACATCTCTTCCAATTCAACGTCTGGCCGGCGATACATCTCGGCCCGCACCGCAAATTCGCTGGTAAAAAACATCACCGGCTGCGTAGCCCGCGGCGGCGCTGAAATACGATAATCCGGCGGCGGTTCAGGTTCGGCTAACACCGCCACCAGCAGCGCATCACCCCATGCCACTAAGGCTTGCGGCACCCGCTGCGCGTGCTGGGGACGCCAGAGCGGAGCGATGCTGACCTCATGGAGGTTCACAAAGCGGCTCATCCGGTTATTAAGGGCATCACTCACCCTGCGGTACAAGGGCAGCGTATAACTGCCGGTGTAAAGCAACGTTGGTGTGAAGATCTCGACCGTAAAGGTGAAGCCATCGCTCATACTGTCTCCTGCACCGCAGCGAGCGCTTGCCAGAAGCCGGGATAGCTCACGGCGGCGGCCGCGGGTTCTAAGATGGTGGTTTCGCCTCGCGCCACCAGCGCCGCAATCGCCCATGCCATTGCCAGCCGGTGGTCGTGATAGCTATCAAGCGTTGTGCCATGCAATTGGCCGGGCCGGCCAGTAATGACCATCCCATCGGCGGTTGGTTCGACCAACGCACCCATCGCGCTCAAACCGGCTGCAACCGTCGCGATCCGGTCGGTCTCTTTGGCGCGTAATTCGTGCGCATCGCGGATGACCGTCTCGCCATCGGCGCAGGCCGCGGCCACCGCCAAGATCGGGATTTCGTCGATCAAGCGCGGGATCAATTCACCGGCGATGGTTGTGCCGCGCAGGGTTGACGAACGCACCACCACATCGCCAACCGGTTCGCTCCCTTCTAAGCGCTCGTTGATAACCTCAATCGCCGCTCCCATCGCGCGTAACACATCGAGCGCGCCGGTGCGGGTCGGATTGAGACACACACCGGGAGTAACCAATTCGGCATCGGGATGGATCGCCGCCGCTACCCACCAAAAGGCGGCTGACGAAGGATCGCCGGGCACGCGCAACGAGAGCGCGGCTGGGGCAGTAGCCGCGGTTGGCGGACGCAACGTAATCTGCTCGGCAGTCACCGTAATATCAAGCCCCATCGCCGCCAGCATGCGCTCGGTGTGGTCGCGTGAGTCAATGCGACCGGTCAGAGTGATGGGACTATCGGCGTTCAACGCCGCCAACAAGAGGGCCGACTTGACTTGGGCCGACGCGATCGGCAACTCGTACTGGCCGCCGCGCAGCGCGCCGCCGCGAATCGCCAACGGCGCCCGATCACCCTCGGCGCGGCCATCGATCTGCGCCCCCATGGCGCGCAACGGCACGACAATCCGGCGTTGCGGGCGCGAACGCAACGAAGCATCACCGGTCAACACGCTAAAGAATGGTTGGCCGGCTAACAACCCGGCCAGCAGGCGCAAGGTCGTGCCAGAATTGCCGCAATCGAGCACATCAGCCGGCTCGCGGAAGCCGCCCAAGCCTACGCCATGCACCACCAGCTCGCGTTCACCGATCTGTTCAACCGTCACCCCCAACCCACGCACGCAAGCCACTGTGGAAAGGCAATCAGCGCCGGGCAAAAAATTGGCAATCTGCGCACTGCCGGTCGCGATAGCGTTAAACAACACCGCGCGATGTGAAATCGACTTATCACCCGGTACCTGAACCACACCGCGCAACCGGCTCGGTGCAGTTAACGTTATCCCTGTCATCGCCGCATCATCCGCTCTAGCCCGCCGGCTCAGCGTCGGGGGCCACAATCAACTTGTACCCAAACCCGCGCTGTGTCACCAAATACCGCGGTCGCGACGGATCGGGCTCGATCCGCTGGCGCAACCGGTAGACCAGCGCATCAATCGCATTGTAATCAAAGATGGCGTAATCCCATACCTGATTAGCGATCTCTTCCTTACTCACCACCTCACCCTGCCGGCGGTAGAGCAAGGCCAACAATTGGAACTCTTTCACCGTGAGCGGCGGCGTGAGCAACTCACCGCGAATGTACACCGACTTGGTTGGCTCATCAACCCGGATCTCGGCCCGCACCGCCCGCAACAGCGCAGGGTCAAGCGTCCCCTTCATCGTTGCAGCGGGGTCGTTAAATACAATAACGGTATCGGCGATCAAGATTTGATCAGAATGATGCAGGCTGCGCGCGCCGATCACGCGCTCTTGATTAAGGAAAGTACCGTTCGTACTTTCAAGATCGCGAATAAAAAACCCTTCTTCCGTCTGTTCAAAGCGCGCATGGCGCCGGGAAGCGAGCGGATGATCGATAATAATATCATTCGCACCATCGCGGCCAACAGTAATGACCGGTCGATCCCACACGATTTCCCGATAGTCGCCGTTACTACGTTTGACAATCAATTGCGGGGCGGGAGCGGATTGCATCGTTCACCAGCCTCCAGCTACAACATGCTTTTGAATGCGCAGATGCGATGTGGTACAATCGCCTTGACCTTGCTGATTATACCATGGCATATTCGCCTGTGGCAGACGTTGAATTCACAGCATTCCACTGATGGGTGATCGGAGACACGGGTGAGCAGTATTAGCGGGCGGCGCATTGGCCGGTACGAGTTAATCGAGGAGCTGGGTCGCGGCGGGATGGCGCGCGTGTATCGGGCGCGTGACACCCAGCTTCAGCGCATCGTTGCTCTCAAAGTGCTGGCTGCACAACTCAGCATGGATGCGGAGTTTATCAAGCGGTTTGAGCGCGAAGCGCGCACCGCCGCTAACCTGCGCCATCCGAATATCGTGACAGTCTACGATATCGGTGAGGATCAGGGGCTGCACTATATCGCGATGGAGTACATCGACGGCTTGCCCTTGCACACCATTCTCGAACGGCATGTCGTGCTCGGGCTTGGCTATGCGATTGCCCTGCTCGAACCAATTGCCGCCGCTCTCGATTATGCCCATCAGGCTGGCGCTGTCCATCGCGATATCAAGCCGCATAACATTATGGTTGATCGCAATGGCCGGGTGGTGTTGACCGATTTCGGCATTGCCCAAACCCCCGAAGCCGATGATCAACGGCTGACCCGTACCGGCGTCTTTATGGGAACGCCGGAATACATTTCGCCCGAACAGGCCGAGGCTCGCCGGGTTGACGGGCGCAGCGATCTTTATTCGCTGGCCGTGGTCGCCTACGAGATTATTGCCGGACGGGTGCCGTTTAGCGGGCCAACGCCGCAATTGATCGTCGCCCATGCCCAATTGCCGCCGCCACCGATCTCGTCCATTGCCCCCGATTTGCCGACTGATCTTGATTTAGTGCTGACCCGCGCGCTGGCCAAACGCCCTGAACGGCGCTTCCAAACCGGCGCAGCGTTTATCGCCGCGCTCCGCGATATTGCTGATCGGAATGGGATTGTTCCCGCTACGGCTGCCGATCTGGCGGCGCTCGTCGCGCCGCCGGCCCTCGATCAAGCTGAGCCGACGATACCAGCATTTACGGCTCAACCACGGGCGATTGCCGAGCCGCCGGCGCCTCGACCAGCGCCTAGCTCATATCCACCGGCAGGCTCCAACCGGCCAGCGGCGCTATCGGCCAGCGCTGTACCGAACCGCCCGGCTGCACCGCCCAACGTACCAAACAACCAACCGCCGGTCGCGCCACCGGCCCCACCCGCCCAACCCCCTGCCCGGCGAAATACACCGGCCCATCCGCACGGGCACGGGAATATTGCGGTACCCAGCGATCGGGTCGATCAACTGCCGTTTTTTATCATCGGCGGTATCTTGCTGGTGGTCGTCATCGCATTAATCGTGTTTGTGGCGCGCAGTTTCAGCGATAACGCCACACCCACGCCGGCGCCAACGGTTCCATCAGCTCCGTCGCCTACGTTGGCCGCGCCGCTGCCAACGGCTACGGCAACGTTTACGATCGTGCCGACAGCCACCCCAACCGAAACACCGCTGCCTACCGACACCCCATCACCGGTTCCGCCGTCGCCAACTGCGCCGCCGCCACCGCCGCCACCGCCGCCGCCACCGTCGCCAACGTTGACGGCAACGCCATCACCAACCGAGACGCCAACGTTGACGGTAACACCATCACCAACCCTAACGGGCACGCCGGCTACCACCGGCACCCCGACCCCAGAAGGTACGCCGGCTACCACTGGCACCCCGACCCCAGAAGGTACGCCGGCCATCACCGGCACCCCGACCCCAGAGGGAACGCCGGCTACCACTGGCACCCCGACCCCAGAAGGTACGCCGGCCACCACCGGCACGCCGGCCACTACCGGCACCCCGACCCCAGAAGGTACGCCGGCAACGACCGGCACCCCGACCCCAGAAGGCACGCCGGCTACCACCGGCACCCCGACCCCAGAAGGCACGCCGGCAACGACCAGTATCGCTACGCCGACAGAAACCGCCACGCCACTACCAACGCCAGTGCCAGTCACACCGGTGAACCCATAAGCGCATGTGTACTATAATGGATCGCGAGAGCCGGTGGGAATGTAATGAGCGAGGGCATTATGCCGGTCGCGTTTGTGATTGAAGTGCATACCCCATACGTGCGCCATCCCGGACGGCATCCTATCGGCGAAGAGCATCTGCACGCTTGTACCGCGCAGATGCTGATTCCCCTGCTCGATCTGCTCGGTGAATTGCAGCGTCACCATCTACCGATCACGCTCGCCTTGGCATGCTCGCCAGTTGCACTGGAACAGTGGCGCGATCGGGTTGTCAGCAAGCATTTTGCGCAGTGGCTGGAAGATAAAATTGCTCGCCATCAAGCCGAACTCGCTCGATTTGAAGCGGAAGGCAATCACCACGGGGCTTATCTCGCCCGGTTTTACCTTGATTGGGATCGCCAAACGCTACGCACATTCAATACTCGCTACCAGCGCAATGTGGCCGGGCGGCTGCAAGAATTAGTTGTTACCGAGGTGCTTACGCCGCTTTGTTTGCCGGCCAGCCACGCCATTTTACCATTGCTCAGCCGTGAGAGCCTCGTGCGAGCGCAACTCGAGCACGGCTTGCTCTATATCTCGCGCTACCTCAAACGACCGGAAGGACTCTGGCTGCCCGGTGGCGCATGGCGACCGGGAGTCGAGCAGATAGCGCTCGATTTGGATCTACGCTATGTTATTGTGGATCCAACTTACGTGCGCGCTGGCCAATTGCCCGGCTGGATCATCCCGCGCCGGCTGGCAGCCATTGGGGTTGAGAGCGAACTGTCCCGCCACATTTGGTCTACCGAACTAGGATATCCGGGTGATCCGCTCTACCGGAACGCTGCTGATCCAACCGGTTATACGGCCAATGGCATCAATGCACCACAACCATACGATCCGTATGATGCGCTGCGGCGCGCGCAAGAGCATGCCAACCATTTCGTCGATCAACTCCTGTACCGGTTGAATCAATTGCCGGCTGACGCCACGATCGTGGTGCCAATTGATGCCCGCTGGTGGGGAACTTGCTGGTTTGAAGGGCCGACATGGCTGCAAGCAGTATTAACCCGCTGCGCGACTGATGCTCGTCTCAGCTTGACCCATCCGGGAACGATACTGACCGGCCTACGCACGAGCGAGACCGTTGCGCTGCACACTGATGCCCATCTCTCTCAGCCCCTCTCGCGTTGGCAGTCGCCCAGCGCGCAACGCTATTGGCAGGCGCTCCACGACGCCGAACAACGATTTGCTGATTTAATCGCGCACTATCCGGCAGTCGAAGGATTTCGCGAACGGGTGCTGACTCAAGCGGCACGCGAACTATTGCTGGCTGAACAGAGTGATTGGGCTGAAGATCCGCGGGAATTGGGCTGGCAACGACACCTCGATCGCTTCGAGCAGTTGTTCGCGCTTGCGCGCCAAGAATCGTTGAGCGCGACCGATCTCTTTACGCTTGAGCAGATCGAAACGCACGACGCGATCTTTCCGGTGTTGAATTACCGCTTGTTTGGCAAGGGATAAGCAATGACGTAGCCGGCTAAGATACCGTCCGGCATCACTCACACCTCCCACCCCGCCGGTATGGTGTACGTTTCCCGTCGCCAGCGCCAACCCGGCTCTAAAATCTCGCCCGGCTCGGCAAAGTAGAGACTGTGCAGCGCCGCATGCAACACGGTCAACTGCTGCGCCCGGTTTCCCGGTTCCCCTAACGGATGGCCAAACGGCCATGCCAGATGCAGGGTGCGCGGCGGACGCACCTGTTCGGCAATTGGCTTGAGGCTGACGATGCAGATCGTGCTGATGCCAGCGTCTTCAATGATGCGCGCGATCAGTCCCACGGACTGATTGCACAACCCTCAGGCAGGGGTGAGCAAGACCGCATCCACCTGCTCTTGTTTCAGAAAGCTGGCGACTTCAGGGGCGGTTTGCCGCAGCAAGGTTTCGAGATGGGGCGGTTCGATATGGCCCATGAAGCTGTAGCAATCGGCCAGACCGCCAATAATCCCGCGCTGCGCCAACGAGCGCATCAATGCTAGCGGGAAGAGAATATTGAGATCACGCTCGGCATCGGTGTGATCGTAGTAGTCGTGCGTGATGGTCAGATCGGCCGCCGGCGTATCAGCCGGAATGCGGCGATAGGTAGGATCGCCGCGTGGATCGACCATATCAAACGGCGGTTGATCGCGCCGGTGAACGCCGCCGGTCGTCACTAGCGCAAAGCGAGCTTCAGCCAGCGGCTTGCGCAAGGTGGTGAATGGCACCGTATCGAAACTGAGCGCGCGATACGCGCCACCCCACAAGCGGGCCAATGCCGGAATCTGTGAGAAGATCTGGCCGGTCAGCCGGTAGAGATCTTTGAGTGAGCGATTGCGCCAGTCGTCAGTCATAACGTTCTCTGCGATGCCTGTACTGTCGTTGATCCTGCTCTTGTAGTATACCTTCGTTTTGGGGTTTTTAAGGGCGGACAGCACGCATGAGCGCAGATGTGGTTGATCGCTGTGCGATGCTCCGTTTTGCCCTCACCCCCAGCCCCTCTCCCACTAACGTGGGAGAGGGGAGTGCCAAGTTAAGCGTTAAGGCATTGCCCAGCGATCAACGGTTGTGCTTGACCAAATATTCTGTCCGCCCCCCAAGCCACTAGCGCGGGAGAGGGGAGTGTAGAGCCGGACTTTGAGACACCGCACAGCGATCAACGGTTGTGATCACTACAAATGTTCTATCCGCCCCTCAACGTTTTGGCGGGGTGGTCGATCCCGGCCCGCGTCAACCGCGATTCAACGACCAATCATACGGACGGTAGACCAAGCGACCGCGCTGCGCTTGTAACAGCCATGCCCGCCGTTCGTCAGCGGGCAGCGCCTGCCGCAAGAGTTGCACGATTCCGTTGGGGCCGCCAAAATCTTCGCGGTACCAGTCGAAGATGCGCGACAGATGGATCTCGCCGCGGGCCGGATCAATGGTCACGTCAGCGTCAACAAAACTGCGCAGCGCCAGATCGAGTTGGGCATCGATCTGCTCGGCGCTGTAGACGCCAATTGGCGGGCACGAACGGCTGGCGCAATTGAGGGCAAAGTGGATCCGGACATCCGGCGGATCGATAATCCACGTGAGGCGCGGATCCCCGGCGGCAAACTGGGGGCCGGGGATGAAGGGATGGCCACGATTAGCGCGCAGGATGCCGTGCTCGATGTCGTTGAGCGAACAACGCTGGCCGCCGATAAGATAGGCTGCCGCCTGAAAGAAGCTCAAACCGGCCAATTCATCGGCAACGCTGGTCTGGACGCCAAAGGCAATGACGGCATCGATCACCAGCGCGTTGTAGAGGTTGATCCAGAAGGCCAGCCGCGTTGCTCGATCCGGCAACGAAGCCGGATCGAAGCGCTGCAACTGCGGGGTGAGTTCAGTGCGGAACGTGAGGTAAGCCGGATCCGTGCGGAGTCGATCATAGGCCACCTGCGTTCCGCCGGCATCCATCGCCTGCGCCTTAAACTGGTTGACTGCCCGCTTGAGTTCGGCGGCCAACGCCGCTCCATCAACCGTCGCCGCTGGCACAGGGCCAGCGTTGAGCACGCTGCGCGCCCGATCGCCCAACGCCAAGCCAAACACCGTTTCGCGCAACCAGACCAGTTGGCTCATACTGTATTCCCTAACAGTTGCCGGAACGAAGCGATCGCTGCGGCGGTACGCGGGCCGGGCCATGTCAAAGCCATGCCATCGCAGAACGCGATCTGGCAATGACCGGCCACCTCAGCAAACGCCGGCAGATCGCGCTCGCTAAACGGGTACGGCTCGCTCGGCAAGAGGATGAGATCGGGATCGAGGGCCAGCAGTTCGGGCAGCGGCGCGCGCGGGTAGCGGCCCGGCAGCGTCGCCGCCACATTGAGCCCGCCGCTGAGTCGCAACAGATCGCTGGCGTAGGTATCTTGCCCCACCGCCATCCACGGATCGCGCCAAATCAGCGCCAGCACCCGGCGCGCCGGCGGCGGCGGATCAGCCATGGCCGCCTGCATCGCAGCAATCATCGGCGCAGCCGTGACCGCCAACCCAAGCACGTCAGCCAACGCCGCCAACTGCGCGGCGGCATCGGCCACGCTGCGAATAGCGGTAACATAGACGTTGACGCCGGCAGCAGCCAAAGCCAGCACATCGCGCTCACGGTTCTCTTCTTGCTCGGCGATAACCAAATCGGGGTGCAGCGAGAGAATCGCTGTCCGATCTGGATTCTTAGTGCCGCGCAGCCGCGGCAGATGCGCGATGGCCTCCGCCGGTTCGATGCAATAGTCGGTAATCCCCACCACCCGCTCGCCGGCGCCTACGTTAAACAGCCATTCGGTCATACTCGGCACCAACGAGACAATCCGTTGCGGCGGCGCGGCCAACTCGATTGTCCGGCCAAGGGCATCACGCACCTGCATCACGCCCTCCTCACGGTCATCAACCATCAATCACGAAGACCGGCACCGTACTGCCGCCGCCAGCAGTGACATTGAGCAACGTCACTGTAGACAGCCGGCACAGACAGCCATTGACTTCGGTGCCAAACAGGAACGGATCGCTATCAACCAACCGCTCGCCGATCACGACCTGCCCATCAACCAACGCCGGATACGGCTCATAGGCAATAGTCACCCGCTCTTGCACCACAAACGGCGAAGCAAGGGCAGCATTCAACGCAGCATCCCACTCGGCGGCGCTCGTCTCCCAGCCGATGGTAATTCCCTTGCCGCCGTACTCATCGTTCGGCTTTAGCAACAGCCGCTCGCGGTTAGCGCGGGCAAACGCGAGCAAATCAATCGTCTCACCCTGATAGGTCGTCTGGCCGGGCCGCACCACGCGCGTCCACGGCACATGGGCAGCGACGGCAGCGCGCTGCTCGGCGCTCAGCGGATCGTGGAACCGTTCATCGGATAGCAGGGCAAACAGCGACTTCTTGTGCAGCAGTTTGGCGCGGAACGAATTAACAATCACGCATGCGCCGGCGGCATACGCCTGCACCAGCGGGTGGCTGAGCGATTCATCGCCGTAGTGAGTGAGAAATTCGCTGGTCAACACCCGCTTAAAGACGATTGTGACCAATGTTTCGCTGCCGTCTTCCAACCGCGCCCACAACTGGCCATCGTGGAAGACAAGGTCTTGCGGCGCGCAGATCACCGCCGGCAAGCCGTGCTCGGTGAAATAACGCCGGAACATCTCGAATTCGGTGGCAGTCGGCACACCGCGCCAATCAACAATCGCCACCCGCGGTTCGTGGCCGGGACTGCCGGCTGCCCGCCAACAATCCATCAGCGTACGCAGCATGTACGGACGAGCAGGCAACGGCATTAGCGGATAGCGTTTGGCGAACTCTTCCATCACTGGCATGGCCAAAAAGGCCTGCGCCAGCAAATCTTCGTAGGCAATCGCCGCCGGACTTTCCGCGTTGTACTCAACAAATTGCAGCGACGAACCATCCACCGTGAGGAAGGTATCCATGCGGGAATGAGCGCTCGGTTCGAGATAACCGGGGTGCATCGCGATCAGGCGCTCTTCGAGAGGGGTGAGCATCAAGATATCGCGCACCGCCTGCCCGGTCTCGTTGTTCTCAAGCACCGCCGCCACGATCGCGCGCGCCGCTTCAGCCACTTGTTGCGTTCCTTGCCGTAACAAATCGTACTGCGATGCCGTAATCAACCGCGGGCGCAATACGGTGGCCAGCGGACGCTCGCCGAAATAGAGCTGGCGGGCGCGCATTTCTTCAGTTAGCCGCTGCCATGACGCGGCTGCTAGCGCCGGATCGAGCAGAGCATGGTAATCGGCGATTGCCTGCGCAAGGGTCATAGTCGTTCCTTATCTAATAGCCTCACCCCGGCTCTTTCTGAATAGCCACAAAGAGACACAAACGGCACAAAAAATATAACACGAGATGACTGGTATGTGTTTTGCGGCGATTCAGCCAAGCGCAAAGGTAGCAGAGGCGCAGCGCGAGCCGAGCGTAGGGGCAGAGCCGTGCTCTGCCCCCGCGAGGCGAAGCAACTTCCCCCAAGGGTGAGATTCGTGCGCCCCGTCACTCTTTGCATAGCCACGCAGAGACACAAAAGACACAAAAATATCGTTCTATTCTTGAGTCTTTTGTAGGTTTTTGCGGCTATTCCCGCCCCACCCCGGCCCTCGGAACAGCCACAAAGAGACACAAACGGCACAGAAAGATGTTGCGCCTTTTGCGTTTTTTCGTGGCTATTCCCCAGCGGGAAGGGTGCGTACCTTTACGCTTCCTCAGCCGTCTTCTTCTTGCGGGTTGTCCGGCGCTTCGGCGCTGCTGGCGCTTCAGCAGCCGGCGGATCGCCATTGGGAACAGCTTCCGGCGCAGCCACCGGCGCGGCAGCCGGGGCCATCGGGCCGTTCAACAAGCGATGCCATGCGAACTCTTCCGGCTTGGCCCGGCCTTGCAAGGCTAGCTCGATGGTGAAATCGGCCATCGTGCGTACCACCCAGTCGAAATAGAAGGGTGTGAGCGAATTGACATCGAAGTCGGGCGCGGGGTTGGTGAAGTCAATCGCATACGCAACGCCATCACGGATGGCAAACTCGACCGTGTTCATATCGTAGCCGAGGGCCTGATTCAGCTTGAGCGCGCCTTCCACCACCTGCCGGCCTTCGTCAGGGGTCAGGTAGTTATCATCGCGGAAGTAGCGGTGCGGCCACGGCGCATTGGCATCGAACTTGATCGTCATAATGTGGCGGCGACCGATCACGATGCAGCGCACATACTTCTCCCACGCGATGTACTCTTGCAGCATCATGCACTCGATGCCGGTCTCGTTGTAGGCGCGCCACAACTCCTCATACGAATGCACTTTGTAGACCTTCTTAAAACCGCCGCCCCACGCCGGCTTGAGAATGACCGGGAAGCCACCGACATAATCGACGTGCTCTTTCCACGGAATCGGGTATTGCAGATTACGCAGCGACTCTTCAACCACGCCTTCGATATAGGAATGCGACGGCAGCGCCACCGTGCGCGGATGGGGAATGCCGAGCGCCGTCGCCAACGACGCGCCAAAGAACTTATCATCGGCGCTCCACCAGAAGGGGTTGTTGACAATGCGGGTGCCGCTGAGCGCCGCCGTCTTGAGAAATGTGCGGTAGTACGGGATTTCATGGCTGATGCGATCGACAATCACGTCGTAGTCGCACAACTCGGCCATGCGCGTCCCACCTAGTTTGATGAACTCGGCCTGCACGCCAACATTGCGCCGATTGACCTCTTCGATAAAGGCGGGCGGCCACGACCACTCGCGACCGACGAGAATGCCGATCTTTTTGACACTCACCATAAACCTCCTTATATAGCAACAGGTATCGTTTCACAAACCGGCAAGGCTGATTGTAGCATAAAGCGCGCCAGCTCGATCACCACGGAAACAGCACCGGCACCGCCAATAGACAGATCACGAGCACCACCACTTGCAACGGAATGCCGGCGCGGGCATAATCGGCAAAGCGGTAGCCACCCGGCGCCAGCACGAGCGTGTTGACCGGCGAGGCGATTGGAGTGGCAAACGCCGTCGAAGCGGCAATCGCCGCCGTGATCACGAGCGGCTCCGGCGCTAGGCCCAACTGCTGCGCAATCCCCAACGCAATCGGCATCATCAACACGGCAGTAGCAGTGTTTGAGATGAATTGGCTGAGGAAACTGGTGATAATAAACACGCCGGCTAGCACCACTAGCGGCGAGAACGCGCCGAGCGAAGTTGCCAGCTCGCTGGCGATCAGAGCCGCGCCACCGGTCTTGGTGAGCGCCGTTGCCATCGGCAACATCGCCGCAATCAACACCAAGCTCTCCCAACTCAGGCGGCGGTAGATCTCATTGAGCGGCACGCAGCCAGTGATGACCATCGCCACTGCCGCCACCAAGGCCACCGTGACCGTCGGCAACCAACCACCGGCCATCACAACCAACATTGCCAGCATAATCGCAATAGCCAACAGCGCGCGCCGGCTGAGCCGGTCGCCGCTGACAGCCAGATCACGCGGCAGCGCTACTACCGCCAGATCGCCAAAGGTGCGTTGATCGCGCACAATCGCCTCAAGGCGGGCCGGCGGGCCGGCAACCAGCAACGTATCGCCAAAGCGCAGCGTCTCGTGGGCCGGATCGCCAGCGAGCGGCTGGCCCAACCGGCGCGCACCCAATACCGTCACCCCAAACAGTTGGCGCAGCTCCGAAGCGACCACCGTTTGGCCAATGAAACGCGACCGTGGGGTGAGCGCCACTTCCATCACCGGCAAATCCGGCCCAAACGGTAGATCGGGCTGCGGCGCGTGCGGGATCAAACGCTCGGCGCGGCAGAGCGCCGCCACCGCCGACTCATCACCAATCACATCGAGCAGATCGCCGGCCAGTATGCGCGTCGCCGCAGTGACCGCGCGCGCCGGGCCGGGAGCTGGCCGATTGGCCGGCCAACGGCGAATCCCCACCACCGTCACCCCATACCGGCTGTGCAAACGCGCCTCGGCCAGCGTCAAACCGGCCAGCGGCGAATCGGCAGCGACCCGCACCTGCGCTAGCCCCTCGGTTAAGCGGTAATCGGCAGCCAGTTCGGCTAGCGTTGGCCCGCGCGTCTCGCCAGTAACCGGCGCCACCCGCTCCGGCAACAACCAATGCCCAAACAGCACGATCACGCTCGTGATCGTGATCACAACCAAACCGCCGATCGGGGTAAAACTAAAAAAGCCGAGCGGAGGTCGTCCGGCAGCTACCAAAGCATCAATGGCAATAATATTCGGCGGCGTTCCGACGGCCGTCAGCATTCCGCCGCCCAACGCCGCATACGCCAGCGGCAACAGTAAGCGCGACGGGCTCATGCCGGCGCGACGGGCCAAATTGACCGCAATCGGCAACATAATCGCCACCGTGCCAGTTGAGCTGATAAATGCCGACAGCACGGCCACCGGAATCATCAACGTCACCAGAATCCGGCGCTCGTTGTTACCGGCAAGCTGGCCCAACCGCTGGCCGATCCACGCCGCCACGCCGGTCTGGAACAGGCCATCGCCGACCACCATGAGCGCGGCGATCAGCAACACGGTTGTATCGCCAAACCCAGCCACCGCTTCGGCAGGGGTGAGGATGCCGCTCAGCATCAGCGCCAGCATCCCCATAATCGCAACCAAATCGAGCCGGATGCGATCGCTGACGAACAGCGCGATCATTACCCCCAGCACGATAAACACAAAAGTGATGTCGTTTGTCATTATGTCAATTCATAAATCCGCGCCGCGACCGAACGCAGTGCTGCGGTATCGTCTTCGGTCAAGCCGATTTCGGCAGCAGCGCGCGCCGCCGCTTGCACCAACAACGAGGACGGCACGGCAGCCGGCTGCATTGGCGATGCAGGCGAAGCCACCGCCGCCAAAGGCGGGGCCGGATCCCAGAGCGGCTCGGTGCGGAGCAAACGCGGGGCCGGCCAACCGTAAACCTCGGCCAAAAAGCCGATCATCGCCCGCGCTGCTCCGGGCAAGGTATGGTTGGTCGCTACATACGCCCGCGCCCGCGCCCCTAAGGCCGCCGCCAGCGCCGGATCAGCCAGCAAGCGCCGGCAATAGGCGACGATCAAATCGGTCTCACTCTCGTCAACATCCACTTGCGCCGCGACATCGGGCGGCAATTCGCGGAAAGCGTCAACCGCGCTGACGAGCGTCGGTTTGCCCGCACCGAGCAGACGCAACAGGCTGGCACTGGTTTCGCCAGCGGTCGGGTAGCGCAAATTGAGACAGACATCGGTCGCTGCGACGTAATCCTCAAATTGGGCACGCTCAACATAGCCGGTAATGGTCACGGCTGCTTGCAGGCCAAGCCGTTGGATCACGCTCTTGAGGTCGTAATTAGGTGAAACGGAACCCACCAACACGCAGTGGGCATCGATCCCCTCGCGGCGCAAGATGACCAACGCCCGCAACGTTGGTTCAATCCGCTTCCACGCATTGATATGGCCAAAGGTTGCCAACAACGGCTGTTCAAGCGAAATGCCCAACCGCCGGCGCGCCTCGTTCCGGTCAATCACCGGCGGTAACGGCACTCCCATCGGCACGAGACCACGCGGCAGATCGGGCCGGATGGCTGCTACCCGCTCCAACAGATACCGGCTATGACCGATTACCGCCTTGGCGGCGGCTAATACATCTTCATTGCACGGAAACGAGAACGCCGCTTCGCTAAAGCGCGAACGGATCATGAGCTGTGCGATATATTCGCCATCCGCGCCGTAGCGCGCCCGCATCATTGTCACGTAACGTTGCACGTCGCGCTGCACATTCGCCGCGTACCACAGCATAAAGTGATGCAGCACGAAATCGTGCAGCACGATCACGCCGGGAACGCGCTGCGCGACCCGCCAGATGCTGGCATGGGCAGGACTATTGCCCATGTGGTAGACGATCGCATCGAACGCCCCCCGCCGGGCTAGCCGTTCGAGCTTGCGGATAGGCAAGACGGTGAAATGCTGCCCAAGCTGCGGGTTTGTCGGACGCAACCCATCCGCAACAAACAGCGTGATTTCGGCGTATTGGGCGAGGTAGGGCAGCAGCTCCTCGCTATAATCGGAAATACCCGACGGGGCAGGGTTGACTGGTGAACAATAAGCGATACGCGGGGTCATGCGCGCTCCACCAAAGCCGCCACCAGTTCGCGGCAGAAGGCGGGAATATCGGCCACCACCCGTCCCCACACCAGATGACCATCGCGGAAGGCCGCTTCATCCACCCACGTCGCGCCGGCATTAATCAAATCGTCTTTGATCCCGGTCGAGCCAGTGGCTGGACGACCGCGTACAATCCCAGCGGAAATCGCAATCGAACCGCCGTGGCAGATAATCCCGATCACCTTGCCGGCGGCATCCATCGCTCGCACCAAATCGGTCACCGCCTGATAGCGGCGTAGCTTATCCGGCGCCCAACCGCCGGGCAACACCAAGCCAAACAGGTCATCGGCGCGCAATTCGGCAATGGTCGTCGTGGGGGTAATCTCTAGCCCATTCTTACCACGTACCGGTCGCAGATCAAGCCCAGCGGCCAACACCTCAGCACCCTCTTCTTGCAGGCGCATCAGCGGCACGTAAAACTCAAGGTCTTCCACCCCTTCGGCCAACAGAACTGCAATTCGTTTGCCTGCTAGTCGCATGATTGGCGCTCCCTTCTATCGCGGCGACGCTGCAAGGCAACGTCGCAAGCGTTACGTGAGGTGATCTCGACGCAGTGTACCACAAGCCCCTGATAATGTATTGTTTGAGAATAGGTTTTGAACTGCGGCGGTCGCACTGCCGCACGCCATCCTACGGTTTACCGGCCCCCGGCCATGATCGCACACAATTACCGCCAGCTACTTTCGCCGCATACAGCGCTTCACCCACCCGCGTCAACAAGTCAGCCGCATTGCGCGCATCACGGGGAAAGGCGGCTACGCCGATCGAAATCGTCACTTGCAGATCGAGGGTGCCGGGCCGGATCACTGTCTGAGCCACGGCTGAGCGCCACTGTTCGGCGCGATGCAAGATGACTTCATGTGTAACCCGAGGCAACACGAGGAGTAATTCATCGCTGCCGTAGCGGCAAAAAATATCGCCGCCGCGCACCTGCCGCCCGATTAGACTGGCTAGATGTTGCAACACCGCATCGCCGAGCGGGCGGCCAAATTGCCAATTCACCTGTTCAAGCTGGTCAATATCGATCAACGCGACACTTAGCACCACCTGCTCGCGATCGGCACGCCGCAGCTCGCGATCCAGCGTCTCGTTGAGATAGCGGCGCGTATACAGACCGGTGAGCGGATCGCGGATCTGCTCATTCTGCAAACGCACCGTCAAGGCATGTACTTGGGCCCGCGCCTCAGCCAACTGCTGGCGGCGCGTTTGCTCAATCTGCCAGCGCGTTTGCGCAATCGCCAATGCGCGCAGCAAACATAACGGCTGTAAATCAGCTACTGTCAGCACTTCATGAGCGCCCGCCTGTAACGCAGCGACGGCCGCATCTACATCCGCTACGAGACCAATCAAAGGCGACTGCTCGGCTTGCGCGGCGAGATCGGGCGGTATCTGTTCCCGCAAGTCGATAAGATGCGGCGCCGAGGAGGCAACCGTAGCTACCGGCACAACCTGCCACGCTGAACCCAACAGCGCGCTGAGCTGTGCTATCAACGACTGATCGCTCGTCAAGATTGGAAAGAGCTGGGTGGCGGATGCCATAGCCTGCCTGCATGAGATGACCAATCCTGCGTCAACGATAGCATACTTCAACATTCTCGACAAGACAGTGATAGGTTAGCCTTTATCGCGTAGCGCGCGGTATACATTCCCCAAACAACACGATCCCTGCGGATTGCGTAACTCGCAAGCGCATTGGCCGGCGGCTATACCCGCTCTGATATCGGCAATGATGGCTTCGTATTCAGCAGCGGTAGCCTGCCGAAGATCACTGGCGCGATACCGGAAGCAGTAACAGATAAAAACGTCAGATTGAGCCGTTTCTTTTTGATATACCCGTTCACGCACCTGATCAACCGTAAGTGTCTGTGCATCATCTACACGATAGTAGACGACTGGACAGTGAGGCGTACGACAAAATTGATACGACGTTGGCCGCAACCAACGCAAGCTGATTGCAGCCATTGCTTGCACGGTCTGTATCGAAACAGACACCCCCATAGCGCCACAAGCTGGACACAGCCCCGGCTGCGTATGAGTTTCATGACTGGTTGTTTCAGCAGGTAACGAGCCTGCGCAGCTTTTTCTCATGGCGATTGCTCCTTCGCGACCAGCAATGACACAGTTGTCGCTACCATACGCCTTCCAGTTAGGGGAAGGTCAAGTGATCCTGCTATCAATTGTGTAAGGAAAACGTTGTTCACCGTTCATTCTTTTGAAGTACAATAGGCGGTATAGTAAGAACGACGCAACCCTCGCCTTGCCACATCAGATCGGCCAAGAGAGTTTTTCAGACGAATGATGGCATCGATCACTTCTGAGTGGAACGCACCAATGGCGGTAATACCGTTTGTGATGATCTATCTCATTCCGGCAGTTATTTCGGCCGGTCTAGCGATCACGATGTGGCAAAACCGTTACTATCGCGGTGGCCGTCCCTTCACTCTGTTGCTTGCGGCCATCGCATGGTGGAATGCCTGCCACGCGCTGAGCATCGCTGATACGACCTTTGAAGGAACGCTCTTTTGGTCATTGTTGCAAAATGTCGGCATCGTGATGATTGGGCCGTGCTGGCTCCTTATTGCGCTGGCCTATTCGGGCGAATGGTGGCGGGTGCCGCGTTGGCTCCGGCGCGGCATCTTTGTGCCCGAATTGATAGCGCTGGTCATTGCGCTAACCAACAATCTGCATAACCTCTGGTGGGCCACCGTCGAAGCCGACACCTCGCGCCCATTCCTCTGGCTGTCGGTCACAAGAGGGCCGGCATTTTGGTTTCATACGGTCTATGCTTACGTATGTCTCGCCATTGGCATCATCGTGTTAGCCCGCGCCTCGTGGCAAGCGCCGCCGGTGCATCGTTATCATGCTCGCCTGATGCTCACCGCGGCCCTCATTCCGGCTGCCGGCAATATCGCTTTCCTTGGCGGGTTAAAGGTACCGTGGAACGATGACCCGACTCCGATCCTTCTCTTCATCTCGGCGGCGCTCGGCATTTACACGACGATGCGCTACCGATTGTACGACCTCGCCCCGCTGGCCGAACAAGAAGTGATCGCTGGCTTGCCTGACGGCCTGATCGTGCTCGATAGCCGCGGACTGGTCGCCGAGATCAACCAGCACGCACCCCGTTTGCTCGGCGTTGATAGTGATCGCTGGATTGGCCGCCCCTTAACGCAACTGGTTGCCAACTCACCATTTGGACGCGATTTACAGCATCTGCTAAACACGACGCTCACTGCGCCAACCCGTCCGATTATTCTCGACAACGGGATCCAAGCGATTGAAGTACGCCTCCGCCCGCTCCAATCCGCCGCCGGAATTGCCACCGGTTCGTTGGTGCTCGTGCGTGATGTGAGCGAGCGGATGCGCGCCGAGCAAGAACGCGCGCGCCATATCGCTGCGCTGCGCCTGATCAACGCTATCGCCCGCAGCGCCAACAATGCTCAAGAAACCAGCTCGCTGCTCAATACGATTGCGCAGATTATTGTGCGCGAAGGCCATTGGGAACGGGTTTCAATTGGCCTGATCGACGAATCGCAGCAGCGTATTACGGTAGTTGTTGACCTCACGACCCATGGCGCCGGCCAATTGCAAAACGAAATCATGAGCGGCGCTGCCGCCGCAAGCTTGATCCAGCGTATCCAACAAGGACGGCCAGAATTGATCAATCTAGCCGAACTCACCGAGGAAGATCCGTTAGCAATCGGCTTACGCCAAGCAGGATTGCAATCGCTGTTGCTGGTACCGCTCCGGCATGAACACCAAGCGACTGGCGTCTTAGGGTTAGCGACTAGTGCGCCTAAGACGATGACACCGACCTTGAGCGAGTTGGTCACCGCTATCGGCGAATTGATTACCGACGCGATTATCCGCATCCGCCTCTACGAGCAAGTCCAACGGGCCGACCGGCTCAAGACCGGCTTTCTCGCCACCGTCAGCCACGAGTTGCGCACACCGCTGACCTCCATTATAGGCTATACCGATATGTTGCGGCGCGGCGTGTTAGGCGAACTGAGCCCCGACGTGCAAGAGACGCTCGGCTATATGAAGCAGGCCAGTCTCAATCTGATGCGCTTGATTAGCGATATTCTTGAGTTTTCGCGCATGGAGGCCGGCCAATTGGAGATGGAGGTCGAGCCGGTTGAGGTGAGCATGATCATTCAGAATGTGGCCGGGCAGATGTTGCCGCAGGCCCGCGAACGTAATTTGGCGTTGGTGGTGAATGTTCCGCCCGATCTGCCGAAAGTGACGGCCAATGCTGGCCGGCTGGAACAGGTGTTGATCAATCTGGTCAGCAACGCGATCAAATTCAACCGTCCCGATGGGCGAGTAGAAATCTGCGCTGAACCACGCGGTGAATGGGTGCGCATTTGCGTCAAAGACACTGGTGTGGGTATTGCTCCCGACGATCAAGAGCGAATCTTTGAAGAGTTTCAGCGCGTCCGCCAGCCAAACGGGCAGAAGGTGCATGGCGTCGGCCTCGGCCTTGCCATCTGCCGCCGTCTCATTACCTATATGGGAGGCAAGATTGGGGTTGAGAGCACTCCCGGCGAAGGATCAACCTTCTTCTGCGATCTGCCGGTGGTTGCGGTATCACGCATTGTAGGTGAACGAGCTGGCGCATGACCGTACCCCCGATTCTGTTTGCTGCCGCCATCTCTCTCGCTGCCAAGCAGCGGCCGCTCCTAGCGCGCCGGGTGTTACCCGGGTTGCCGTCGCGGCGGCGATGCGAGCGAACGGGGTGGTACCACGAACGCGGCTGAGCCGCATTCTCCCACCGATGAGCCCGCCCCACGCACCTTGCTCCCCATCGCCGGCGCAGTCGCCTAGCCGCCGGCATTGCTGCCGGCGCTGGCCGGCTCTTACCCGGCCGTTTCACCCCTTACCGGAAACCCGGCGGGACTGTTCTCTGTTGCCGTCTTACGTCACCGGCCGATTGCTCGACCGGCGCCCCCGCTTGCTGTTTCGCGGGGCGGCGTTCCGCCTTGCGGCGGGCGGGGAGTCGGGAAGTTCCTCTGGGAAACCCCAGCGGCGGCGCGTCATGCGCCAGTATCGATTCTAGTATAGCACACCGATGCAAAGACGCAGAGCGGGCAAAGGCGCAAAGTCCGGAGAACGCAAAGACGCGAAGAGCGCAAAGGTCGCAAAGGATGTTATCATCTGGGCGCAAGCGCGCTTCATAACTACCAAAAAACCTTCGCGCCCTCTGCGTCCTTAGCGCCTTTGCGTTTACCATCCTCTGCGCCTACACCTGTTGCAAGCGGGCCAGCAGCTCTTGCTTCAGATCCCACAGGCGCTGGCTGAGCGAAACGTGATAGATATGCGGGTTCATAATCCGCCGCACACCGAGGTCAAGCCGCTCGACATCGGCGTGGCGACGCGCGCGCATCTGCTCCAATGGCAGCGGCTCGGCCACCCGCCGGCCCTCTACCATCGCCGGCTCGAGCAACGGCTCGATCCCGGTCAGTTCCGAGCGGCGCACCGTGCGTTGGCGGGCATGGTCGGTGGGGTGGCGCAACCGGATACACTCCTCGCTTGCCGGATCTTCATCTTCGAGCGCAATCAGGTCGGCGGTCGCCTTGCCACGCTCGTCGTATAACCGCCACACCCGCTTCAAACCGGGATTAGTCAACTTTGCCGCGCTCTCGGCAATCTTAATCGCCGGCTGCCACTCCTTGCCATCGTGCAACGCCACCAGCTTATACACCCCGCCCAACGCCCCTTCGCCGTGCGACGTCACCAGCCGGGTGCCGACACCGTACACCAACCGGCGAATAATCGCATCGGCATCGGCATTGTAGCGACGCGCCTCTTGGGCAATCTGGCTCTGAATCTGCCAAATCACCAGCTCGTCCAGATCATTTGAGAGCACGATCACCGTATCGGGGAAGCCGGCTCGATCCAGCATCAACGCGGTCTGGATCGCAAGGTAGGCAAGATCGCCCGAATCGAGCCGCACCCCGACCGGCTTATGCCCCTTGGCGCGCAGCTCTTCAAACACCCGGATCGCATTCGGCACTCCGCTGTGCAAGGTATCGATCGTATCTACCAGCAGCAAACAATCGTCAGGATAGACCTCGGCGTAGGCGCGAAAGGCATCGAGTTCGCTCATACCAAGGGCCAGAAACGACTGCACCATCGCGTGGGCATGGGTACCCTTAGCAGTTTGGCCGATGGTATGGGCCAGACCCACGTTTGAAGTAAAATCGGCCCCACCGATCAACGCCGCTCGCGTGCCGGCATTCGCCCCCAACCCCTGCCCGCGGCGCAGGCCAAACTCCAGCACCGTACTCGCCCCGCTCGCCTCGCGGATACGGCTCGCCTTAGTCGCCACCAACGTCTGATAATTGAGATGATTGAGCAGCGCAGTTTCCAAAATCTGCGCCATCAACAACGGCCCGCGCACAATCGTCATTGGCGCTTGGGCATGCACCACCCGCCCTTCGGGCACTGCCCACAGCGTAATCCCGCCAAAATGGCCATGGTCGCGCAAATAGGCCAAAAAATCCTCGCCAAAGATCGGCTTGCCCACCCGGTTCCGCTGGCTGCGCAACACCTCAAGCTCAGCCGGGCCAAACGCCGCTGTCTCCATCCAATCGAGCAGCCACTCAAGACCAGCGGCGATGCAATAGCCGGCTGAATGCAGACCATAATTGGGTGGCTGGCGAAAGAAATGGTCAAACTGGGCCGGACGCTCGTGAATGCCCATGCGGAAATAGAGCTGGGCCATCGTCAACTGATACTGGTCGGTAAAGAGAATCCCGGTAGCGGTACGGAGCTGCGCGCCGTTCATAGGTGCCTCGCTATATAGTGTAACTTTCACACTAATATAGCAGCAAGCGGGGCGGTTGTCAATGAGCATGTTTCCCGCAGAGAGCGCGGTGGGTGGTATTAGCGCGGCGGGCATCTGCTCCAGCTCCGCTGTCGAATAGCCACAAAAAGACGCAAAAGACGCAAAAATCGTCCGTTTTTGGGTCTTTGTTACCGCAGAGGGCGCCGAGGACGCAGAGAGGAATATGTCATTGCGAGGGCGCGTCAGCGCCCGCAGCAA
>JAUQOZ010000228.1 GCA_030550625.1 Chloroflexota bacterium
GCCGCTGTTCCAAACCCTGCAACAGACGGCGGGGATCGTGGCGGTGCAGACGCCGACCAACGGCTTCGATCTGGTGCGGTTGCGCGCCGACCGGGAGCCGGGCAACAAGCCTGAGGTGATCCGCGCTCTGAAACTGGCTACCGACCGCCAAGCGATCTTCCGCCAAGTGAAGGCTGGTTTGGGCGCAGTGGGGCGCGATAGCCCGATTGGGCCGCTCTTCAGCGCCTACTACTCTGAAGAGACGCCGCTCCCGGCGCGCGATCCGGCGGCAGCGCGCGCGTTACTCGCGAGCGCAGGCTATCCTGACGGGTTGAAACTCGATCTGCACGTGCCCGATTCGGGTGATCGCCCCGATTTGGCGGTGGTGTTGAAAGAGCAGTGGGCGGAAGCCGGGATCGATATTAATGTGATCGTCGAGCCAGAGAGCGTCTACTACGGCGATAACGGCTGGCTAGAGGTTGATCTGGGCATTACCGGCTGGGGTTCGCGCCCGGTGCCGCAGTTTTACCTCGATGTGATGCTGGTGAGCGGCGCGGTGTGGAACGAAAGCCATTTTAGCGACGCCGAATTTGACGCGCTGGCCGCCACGGCCCGCACCACGCTCGATGAAGCCGAGCGCGTGCGCGCGTACCGCGAAATACAGCGGATCTTGATCGAGCGCGGCCCGATTATCATTCCCTACTTCTTTGCCCAGCTCAGCGCCCACCGTGAAGGGTTGCGCGGATATGTGGCGAAGGCGTTTCCGGGCCGCACCGATCTGGCGACCATTGCAGTATAAAATGGGCAAGAGCGAGCGTCCTTTGGTGTTTAGAGCCGTGCGAGAACCATGAATGTTCAGCGACTGGGCCGCGCTTTTTTTGCCGATCCGGCAACCGCGGCTGGGACGATCATTGTCACCGTTTTTCTGGCGCTGGCCCTGTTTGGGCCGTTGATTGCGCCGTATAGTCCGACCGCGCAAAATGCCGATCTCATCCGCCAACCGCCGTCGCTGAGCCACCCCTTCGGTACCGACCGGCTGGGCCGCGATCTGTTCAGCCGGATCGTGTACGGCGCGCGCGATATTCTGGCACTGGCCGGCGGCGGCACTGTCTTGGCGGTGATCTTAGGCGCGTTCATCGGGATCAGTGTCTCTTATCTGGGAGGCTGGCTAGAGGAGACGGTCTTTCGTCTGTTCGACGGCTTGCTCGCCCTGCCGGCCCTCTTGCTCGCCCTGATCTTGCTTGGCGCCACCGGCCCTTCACGCGCAAACGTGCTGCTGGTGATGGTGGTGGTGTATACCCCGATCGTGGCCCGCGTGGTGCGGAGCGTGGTCTTGGCGCTGAAATCGCGTGGCTTTATCGAAGCGGCACGCATGCGCAATGAACGGTTGGGCTACATTCTCTGGCGCGAGTTGTTGCCGCTGGTGGCTCCTACGCTGGCGGTTGAAGCGGCGTTACGCTTTTCCTATGCGATCTTTCTGGTCGCCTCACTCGGTTTCCTTGGCGTCGGCGTACAGCCACCCAGTCCTGACTGGGGCCTGATGGTGCTGGAAGCGCGCAATGAATTTGCGCTCGCGCCGTGGTCACTCTACGTCCCGGCAGCCGCGATTGCGTTGCTGGTGATTGGGGTCAATCTGATGGCCGAAGGGGTGCGCCGGGCAATCAGCGACTCATGAACGGAGCACATCAGTCCTGATCCGGCACGCAGATCTGCACCCTGCGGTACATAAGGCAAAAGCAGTCATGGCAACTTCCGTCCTCTCGGTCGAGAACCTGTCGGTTGCATACCACACTGGCCGGCAACGGCTGCCGGTGTTGCGCGAGATCAGCCTGAGCGTCGCCGCTGGGGAGACAGTAGGCATCGTCGGCGAGAGCGGCAGCGGCAAGAGCACCCTTGGCTTGGCGATCCTGCGCGCATTGCCGGCGAATGGCCGGATCAGCGCCGGGAGGGTGCTGCTCGACGGCATTGATCTCACTCAAACGCAAGGGGCAACCCTGCGCGCGCTCTGGGAGCGCACCCTGCGACTGGTACCGCAAAATCCGCTGGCGGCGCTCAACCCAACCCTACGCATCGGTGAGCAACTGGTCGAAGCGATTGGCGGCAAGCGCCCTGTCGCTGAAGCGCAAGCCGCCGCGCTGTTGGCCCGGGTGCAAATCGCTGACCCGGTGCGAGTGATGCGCAGCTACCCCCACGAACTCAGCGGCGGGATGCAGCAGCGCGTCATGATTGCGATGGCGTTGCACGGAGCGCCACGTTTGCTGGTGCTTGACGAACCGACCACGAGTCTCGATGTGACGACGGAAGCCGCCGTGATTGATTTGCTGGCCGATCTGATTGCCGAGCGGCAGCCGGCGTCGCTCTTCATTTCACATAACCTTGGCCTTGTCGCCCGCATTGCCACCCGCACCGCCGTGCTCTACGCCGGCGAGCTGGTCGAAATCGCGCCCACTGTCACCCTGTTCCAACAGCCGCGCCATCCCTACACGCAAGGATTGTTGCGCAGCCTGCCGCACCCCGGCCTGCGCTACGACAGCCATCCCTTACAACCAATCGAAGGAACCATTCCGGCCCCCGGCGCACTGCCGGACGGCTGCGTCTTTGCGCCGCGTTGCCCGCTGGCCGATGACCGTTGCCGGCGCGAACGACCGCCGTTGCTGGCGATTGGGCCCGATCACGCCACCCGCTGCCATTATGGGTCACAGCTCACCTTCGACCTCGCGCCGCCGGCGCCGGCGACTGCCACCCCCGCACCGGACAAAGCGCCGTTGTTGACAACGCATCATCTCACCAAAACGATTGCGCAACGCCGGTCGCTCATGGATGCCGTGCGCGGCAAAACTGCGCCGGCGGTGCAGGCGTTGGCGGGAGTCGATCTGACCGTGCAGCGCAACCGCACACTCGGCGTCGTCGGTGAGAGCGGCAGCGGCAAAACCACGCTGGCCCGCTGCATCATTGGCTTAACCCCGCCGTCAGGAGGCACGATCGAATTACTTGACATACCGCTAGCGCCGAACATTCAACAGCGACCGCGCGAACAGGTGCGGCGCTTGCAAATGGTGCTGCAAAATCCGCAAGAGGCGCTCAACCCGGCCCTGACAATTGGCGAGGCGCTGATCAGGCCGCTAATCCGGCTGGGAGGTCTCGACAGCAAAACGGCGGCGAAGCAGGTACCTGATCTCTTGCGGCTAGTGAACTTGCCGCCCGACTATGCCAACCGCCGCCCGCACCAACTGAGCGGCGGCGAGAAGCAGCGGGTGGCGATCGCCCGCGCGCTGGCGGCCACACCCGATCTGCTCGTGCTTGATGAAGCGGTCTCGGCGCTCGATGTCTCGGTGCAAGCGGCGGTACTGAACGTGCTGGCCAGCATCAAAGAGCGCACCGGCATTACCTATGTGTTCATCACCCACGATTTAGCAGTGGTGAGCTACTTGGCCGACGATGTCGTGGTGATGTACCGCGGCGAGATCGTCGAAGAAGGCCCAGTGGCATCAGTGCTCAACCCGCCGCTGCATCCATACACCGAAGCCTTGCTGGCGGCAACCAACCCGCACGGCATACGCCTCCGCGAAGCCGAGACAATGGCGCCGGCCACTGGGTGCCCCTTCCAGCCACGCTGCCCGCGCGCGCTCGGCGATATATGTCGCACAGAGAGACCACCGTGGCGCGAGGCCGGCGATGGCCATCGCCTGCGCTGCCATATCCCGCTAGCGGAACTGCGCGCTGTGCAGATAAGCGGTTGATGGTAGAGGAAATAGCCGCAAAAAGACGCAAAAGGCGCAAACCGATGCCTGTCGTTGACCCCTCACCCCCCGGCCCCCTCTCCCCCCGTCGTGGGGAGAGGGGGAGCCGCTCCCGCTGTGCGGGAGCGGGGTTGAGGGTTACGTTATGTTTACCGCCACAGGCACGGCTAATATTCCCCATTCCCCCTGCGTCCTCGGCGTCCCCTGCGGTAAAACATCATCTGCGTCCTCTGCACCCTTTGCGTCTTTGCGTTGACCACTCACCCTCCAGCCCCCGCTCCCACTGGCGCGGGAGCGGGGTTGGGGGTGAGGGGCAGATCGGGTTTACCGCAGAGGACACTAGGGACGCAGAGAAGGATAACCATCCCCAATACCTTTGCGTCCTCTGCGTTCCTGGCATCTTTGGGTTT
>JAUQOZ010000021.1 GCA_030550625.1 Chloroflexota bacterium
GGGGGCACACCAAGGCGCAGGATGGGCAACCGCCGCCGTAACGCCCGACGGCTGTCCGGCGCCGCAAAGGGGCGCAGGGGAATAAGATGCGCGGTTTACCCTCACCCCCTTCCCTCTCCCGCTGGTGCGGGAGAGGGGGGCGGGGTGGGGTGAGGGCCCTCCCCTCCCCCAGCGGGGGAGGGGTCGGGGGTGGAGGCTAACCCAGTGACGCTATCTACAACGTTAGCGAAAGAAGGACGCTTATGACCAATGCCATCGCTCGTTATCGCGCTAATTGGCAAGATGAGATCGAAAGCGCCGCACTATACCAAGCGTTGGCCGAGGTTGAACGGCAACCAAACCTTGCCGAAATCTACCGCCAATTAGCAGCGGTTGAAGCTGAACACGCCCGCTTCTGGGAAGAGCAGATACGTGCGGCTGGTGCGCCGATCCCGCCTCGACGGCTTGGTTGGCGCACGCGGGTGTTGATCTGGCTGGCGCGCCGGTTTGGGCCGGGGTTTGTGCTGCCGACGATTGGCGATCGCGAGCGGATGGACAGCCGTGATTACGCGAGCCAACCCGAATCGCGCGCGACGCTGTTGCCGGCCCAAGAGCGGAGCCATGCCCGGGTGTTGCAGAGCATTATCGGCAATACCACCGGCGGATTAGAGGGGAGTGCTATTGCCCAACTTGAAGGCCGCCACCGCGCCACCAGCGGCAATGCACTACGGGCTGCCGTGTTGGGCGCGAGCGATGGCTTGCTCTCGAATTTCAGTCTGGTGATGGGTGTGGCTGGGGCTGATGTCAGCAACCGCAGTGTGTTGATCGCCGGGATGGCCGGTTTGCTCGCCGGCGCGTTTTCGATGGCGTTAGGCGAGTGGATTTCGGTGCAAAGCTCACGCGAGTTGTACGAGCGCCAGATCGCCATCGAGCGTGAGGAATTGGAGCGAAATCCGGCCGAGGAACAGACCGAGCTGGCCTTGATTTATCAAGCGAAAGGATTGCCCGCCGATCAGGCGCAAGCCTTGGCGGCCCGCTTGATCGCCGACCGGCCCGCGGCGCTTGATACGCTCTCACGCGAGGAGTTGGGCGTTGATCCCGAAGAACTCGGCGGCTCGGCATGGGAAGCGGCCATCTCGTCATTTCTCCTCTTTGCCATCGGCGCGATCATTCCGGTCGCCCCTTTCTTTTTCATCAGCGGTTTCGGCGCAGTCATAGCCAGCGTCATCTTGAGCGGGTTGGGCCTGTTTGGCATCGGCGCCGCAATCACCCTCCTCACCGGGCGCAGCGTCTGGTATTCAGGCGCCCGCCAAGTCTTGGTTGGCCTGCTCGCCGCGAGCATCACTTTCGGCATTGGCCGGCTGATCGGCGTCTCACTCGGCGGCTAGCATTTCATCTCAGCTTCATGTTCGTATGCTACTGTTAGGCCAGCGAACAACGGGCTGCGCAACTGCCGCAGCCAATACCGAGAGTGAACGATGCGGGTCTTACTGGTAGAAGATGAACGCACCATTGCCGCTTATGTCAAGCGCGGCTTAGAAGAGCAAGG
This sequence comes from Chloroflexota bacterium, assembly GCA_030550625.1. Taxonomy (GTDB): domain Bacteria; phylum Chloroflexota; class Chloroflexia; order Chloroflexales; family Chloroflexaceae; genus Chloroflexus. The sequence continues at coordinate 1,529 of JAUQOZ010000021.1, forward strand.
CTACGCGGTCGATGTCGCCTACGATGGTCGCGAGGCGCTCGAATGGCTCGACGCCGCCCCATTCGATCTGGTGGTGCTCGATGTGATGCTGCCCGAACTCAACGGTCTCGAAGTCTGCCGCGAACTGCGCGCGCGCGGCTTCCGTATGCCAGTGTTGATGCTGACCGCGCGCGACACGGTTGATGATCGGGTGAACGGACTCGACAGCGGCGCCGATGATTATCTGGTTAAGCCCTTTGCCATTCGCGAACTGCTGGCTCGCCTACGCGCCTTAGCCCGGCGTAGCGCCGACGTTCCCAAAACAACGGTGCTACAAGTCGCCGATCTCACGCTCGATACCGCCACCCGGCGGGTGCGTCGCGCCGGCAAATTGATTGAGCTGACAGCAAAAGAATACGCTGTGCTCGAATGTCTGATGCGTGCGCCGGGGAGGGTGTTAACCCGCACGATGATTGCCGAGCAGGTGTGGAACTACGACTCGTTCAATCAGTCAAATGTGGTGGATGTCTACATCCGTAACTTGCGGCGCAAAATCGACGATCCCTTCCCGGTGAAGCTGATCCACACGGTGCGCGGCGCCGGTTATCGTCTCAGCGCCGAGGAAGAACAAGATGAGCCGGCTTAGAACATTGCGCGCGCGCTTTGCGCTCTGGACAGCCGGGTTGCTGTTGGCGGCGATGCTCGGCTTTAGTGGGTTTGTCTATTGGCGTACCGCGCAGGGGTTACGCGAGTCGCTTGATGCCGGGTTGCGGGCCAGCGCAGCGCAAGTGGTGGCCGGGATCGGCGGCGAGAATGTGAATATCGAGGATGGCCAGATCACACTCGGCGATACGGTGGCTGATCCGGTTGCGCTGGCCCAACTGCAAGAGCAGGGGTTGACGATTCGGGTGCTGCGCAGCGATGGCACAATTGTGCAAGCGGTGGGACAGTACCGCGACCTGCCGGTCGATCGCGCCAGCCTGCAAGCCGCTGCCGGCACGCCGGTCTTTAGTACCGTGCCAATCAGCGGCAGTGGTCACGTGCGGGTGTATACCTTGCCGGTGCAAGAGCAGGGCCGGTTGGTTGGTCTCGTGCAGGTCATGCAATCGCTCGAACCGGTTGACGAGACGCTGCAACAATTGCTGATCGCGTTTGCGTTCGGCATTCCGGTGCTGAGCGGCTTAGCCGGGGTTGGCGGGTATTGGCTGGCGGCGCGCGCATTGCAGCCAATTGACGCGATCACGCGCACAGCGCAACAGATCTCGGCGGCGGATTTGCACGCGCGCATTAAACTGCCACCCACTGCAGATGAAGTGGGCCGGTTGGCGGCAACCTTCAACAATATGCTCGAACGCCTCGAAGACGCTTTCCGGCGCGAACGCCAATTCACCGCCGATGCCTCACACGAGCTGCGCACGCCAGTCGCGGCAATGGAAGCCATCTTGACGGTGACGCGCGAACGCGCGCGCAGCGGCCCTGAATACGAACAGGCGCTTGACGACCTGCTGGCGCAGACGCGCCGCCTGCGCAGTATGATCGAGGATCTGCTACGGCTGGCGCGGGGCGAAGTGGGTAGCGACACGGAACGCGAGACAGTGGATCTCTCGTTCCTCCTTGCCGATGTGGTGGAAACGCTACAACCGCTTGCCGAAGAACGAGCGCTGGCGATCTACACCGATATTGCCCCACACCTCATGCTAACCGGCGACAGTGACGGCTTGATTCGGCTCTTTCTTAATCTGCTCGACAACGCTATCAAATACACGCCGCGCGGTTCGATCACGCTGCGCGCCGCACAGGCCGGCGATCAGATTGAAGTGACAATCAGCGATACCGGCGTCGGGATTGACCCGGCCCACTTGCCCCACATCTTCGAGCGCTTCTACCGGGTTGATCCATCGCGCAGCACTGGCGGCGCTGGCCTTGGCCTTGCGATTGCCCGCCAGATCGTTACAGCACACGCAGGCACGATCAGCGTTGCCAGCCAGCCGGGCCAAGGCACTTCTGTCACGGTGCGGCTGCCGGCGGTGTAGGCCTGTGCCGGAATGATTGGCAGGTGTATGTACCGTAGAGGCGCGGAGGGTTTCCCTGCCCCTCCCCCGTTGGAGGAGGGGAGTTTTTACCGCAGGGAGCGCAGAGGACGCGGAGGATGATGTCCATTCAAATCATCTCTGCGTCTCTTGAGGAAAGAGCTAGGGTGAGAGTTAAACCCCACTCCCCGCTCATCATTGCGAGCCGCAGCGGGGCAATGCAGCGCCTTGCCCTGCGCAGCGAAGCAATCTCCTCCGACCACGGGAGAGCTGCACTCAGCCACGCTTCCCGCCAACGTGGGAGATTGCTTCGGGCGCTGCGCACCCTCGCAATGACAACAGAACACGCCCCGCGTAACCACAGCAGGACTACCGCCCTTCCACCCCGTAGGGGAGTGAAACCGACTGTCAGGGCCGGGTTATACTTACGCAGTTTGTTGCGCGGGCTGATAGCCCCCACCCCTTGCCCCTCCCCCGCTGGGTTGAGGGGCGGCCAGATATGGAGTGCGGCAGTCAAACTGCCGCACTCCACAGCCGGCAAGCGGGAGCAATGCGGTAAAGAAGGGGTGCAGCGGGTTGG
>JAUQOZ010000003.1 GCA_030550625.1 Chloroflexota bacterium
GCGCTAGCCCTTCCGGATTCACGCGCCAAAGCGCGAAAGTATTGGTGTCGTGGGCAGCCGTGATAAGAAGTTCATTTTGACGCGGATGCCACATGGAGTTCGCAAGGGTATCTGGTAAGAGCGGTACTGCAACGACTCGCGCTCGGCCAACATCGACGATCTGCAACTCCGCAGGGGGATCGGTCTGGCTACGGCTAACGACAGCGAGGTAATTGCCGCTCGGCGCCCATTGAAGCTGGGCATCTCTACTCCTTGGATCAACCAACGGAATACGCAACGTTTGCGCAGCCATCCCATCACTGATCACAACCTCTATGCCGGAACTACTTTCGGCGATGACTGCAAAACGCCCTCCTTGCGGCGCCCACCAAACCGGCCCGATGAAGCGTGCATTTGGCAAAACCAGCGATGGCGCCGGTTTGCCATCAGCCCGTATCGCAGCCAACGTACCGTTTGCAGTGAAATAGATAATGCGTTTCGCAGCGCGATGCTCTAACCAAGTATACAAGCCCAAAAATAGGAGCAGACCGCATAATCCGATCAACAACCACGGACGGACAGCTTCCACCGGAAAGCGATCGTTATGCTGTTCCGGCAAACGTGCTGCGTTCGGCCAAAATGGTGTGTTAGGCGGTGAAGGTGATGATTGGTGCATAGCGTTACTCTGGGTTTGCATACTGGATAAAGCCCACGCCACGGTGGCGTTCCATCCGTCCGGTACGTACCACCCGATAGGTTACTTCAAAAACCATACGCGCCCCGTCGCTACCTGCGCCGGCTGCCAGATTCACATATTCAGGCGGCGAGATCTGGTCAGCCAACACGCGCGGGATGCGCACAACCGGCGGGTGGAATTGGATATTCGGCGGCAGATGAGTCACACTGACGGTAATCAGCTCAAGTTCCTCACCTTCCCGGCTGCGCACCTGTAGTTGCCAATGGCCGCTCTTCTGGTCTTGGGCTAGCAGTACCTCAAGCTTGCCCACCGGCACAGGCGGCAGCACGACTCGTCGCACCGGCTGCGCCACAATCCGCCGCGTCCCGGCTTCCAAGGCTGCTGTTGCCGGGGTAAACCGCGGCGGCACGCGCATATAAAGTACCGGAACATACCAACTGCTCTGATCTTGATCGAGAAAAAGCGCACGCCGGGCCTGCGCGACGGCAACCCGCAACGGTTGCGCTCGCACAAGGAGCTGGTCATACAATACCTCGATGAAGCGCCGCGCTGCAGCCGAACGAACAGTAAGCTGCATTGCTACCACTGCGTCAATTGTGTAGCTCAGCGCCGGTGCAATGCCGGTCAATAGTTCACCTGCGGCTACCATCGCCGAGTGGCAAGCCTCAAACACCGCAAGACTGACCGATTTACTTTGCGCAATCGTTGCACTAAACTGCTCAGCGTTTACTAACCGCTTCCCATTTCCTTCATCAAAGAGCAGCCATCCCTTTTGATCGCGATACGCCCCGTGACCCGCATAGTGGATAATGTGCGGTTGCTTGGACGGGCGAAGCATATAGTCGGCGAATACAGTGGTGGTGAGCGGGCTGAGTACGTCAAAAGTCAGCGCACCACGACGCTGTAATGCAGCAAACAACTCGATGCGCGCCGACCGTTCCGCCTCATCGACGCTAAAATGCGGCAACAAGACCAGCACATGCGGTAGCTGACCATCAGCCAAGGGCGGAGATGGTGGTTCGCCAAACACTACGCTACGCTCGCACGAATCATCAGCACCCAGCAGCAGGTAATCGCGGTTTGGCCGGCGCAGTAATTCCCACGGCAGTGCCGCTAATCCAGCACAATCTGGTGTAAAGCGTAAGATATAGTTGAGACGTTGCCCGGCATTGCGAGCATGCCCCTGCACACGCTCTATAAGTTCCATCCCTCGCGTCCCAAACGCTTGGTAGAGAGTCTCACCCACAATCACTGGCGCATCTCGCCGTACCGCCCCATTTTCGAATAAGCCATAACGCTCCAGCACAGCTGCCTCTGCCGTGCTGAGCGGTTGCGGCTTTTGTAGCATGTCAAGCGCCTTAATCACAGTAGGCAGATCGGCAGCCGGGTAAGGCGAGACAAAGGTACTCACTGCGCCATCGAGCACCTCGCTCAACCAAAAAATGGTCGCAGCATCATTCCCATTGGGAGCGAAGTTGAGCGTGAGAGAAAGCGAACGCTCCGTCACCCATTACCTCCATCTGCCGAAGCTGGCACACGCGCACTGGCGCCGGCCTGACCTGACAACGTGTCAAGCTTGCCAGCAATAGCGTTACACACATGATTGGCGCGTTCGGCAATCTGCGGGCTGCGCGGATCGTAAAGACAGCGAACACGGATATCAATGAAAGTCGGCGGAGCAGCAACACGCTGGCCGCCAGTGCGACCACTCACCACCACATGGACATCAAGCGCCGCCAATTCTTGCAGTTCATACTTCCGCCCAAGGATGTCCCAATAGCGCAATTGATGCTGGAGGGCGCCACCGGGATCCAAACGCGGTAACGCTTCCTCGATCCGCTGAATGCTTACCCCCATTTGGGCCAAAATTTCCGTGAGCTGGCTTACCAGCTCGCTATCCGGCTCACGATCTATCTGCACCCGTTCAGTGGCTACGTATTCATGCTCTTGCGCCAGCAACGCAATCTGTATTTCAAGCTGCCCTTTACATACACTCACGGCAGATATAACTGGTTGAAGATGTTCAGGCAGATTGCGCCCTAACGCATCCCAAATCCGTTTAGGCGACACCTCAATCCCCGATATAGCCGTGGCAGCCATCATTCGGTACGATCCGTGCAGCTTCTCTGGCGCCCCTTTACCCAACAACGGTTGCTTAAAACGCACTTTAAGCGATAGCGGGTGATCGGGTTCCACCACGATATTCCGCCAGAGTGCCTCAACCACCCCGTTTTCCTCAACTCGCCGCCCATACTCCACATACTCTATCCCGCCAAGCTCAGGCGGGATAGTCAACCGGCACTCTTCCAACACCAATTTGGCTGGGCGGCCAGCCCATGTGAAGGTGATCACTAGTGTATAACTATCAAAACCATCGGGCCGGGCCGTACCCGACAATACTGGACGCTCATACGGAGTGCCTAGATGTACGCGCATCGCTTCGGACTGAACCTCATACTCGGTGTGAAAGCTGACCGGTTCACGGCGCGGTTCACCGTTGACGACGAACTGTTCATCGACCGGCTGGCGCAAGACGATCCGGTGATCATAGTCGACGGGTGATAGGAACCTAATCCATTTCAATCCCTCTAACGCCACCGCACCGGCAAACAGATGCGTCCCTACACCAGCATGACGATGCGCACCATAGAGACGCCGGTAGGTCTGGTAGGTCTGCGGCGCTTCCGGCTCAGGCGTCACCTTGACTACGACCTTGCCCATTGACGATGTAAGCCTCGGCTTCTTGCGCCGATCGTTCACGAGATCCTGTTCGTAGACCTCGCTAATCTCAACAAGGTATGAACCAAAGAGTGGAAAGTCATCAACCGCAGGACGCTGGCCTAGCGTTTGACGGTGAAATAGCTCGTTCCGCGATTGAATCTGCCAAACACCCGCTCCCAGCATAACAAGCGCGCCAAGGGACCCAACGATTAGCAAAGTAAAAATCAGCACCCCTTCAAAAAGATTAGCCCACTGGCCGCTTCGCGTCCAAGCCAGTCCCGCACCGTAGAGCATTAGCGCACCACCGGCTAGCAACGCTCCCCCGCGCAATGCCGGCTCACTCCACATCAAATGTTGATATTCACGCGCGTGCGCCGCTTTTTGAAAGCGATCATCAAGCTCTTTGAAACCCGGAAAATCGTGCTGTTCTCGAAACAACCAGACCCGATCAGGATTAGTTTCCTCAAGCGTTAAATACTGCCCTGAATGATGGCAGAGCGCATGAACCGATCGCTCATAACTCTGATGACTGCATACCGCCGAGGTCTCAGCACGCTGTTGCTGTGGCTCAGCAGGAGCGAATGTTATCGTCATACGGTTTTACTCCGCGCGGAGATAATGCAAACGTTCTTTGGTCAACCGGCCCAACTCGAGCTGTAGCCGTACCATCTCTTGATCACTCTTTTGGCCG
>JAUQOZ010000300.1 GCA_030550625.1 Chloroflexota bacterium
CTCGAAGTGCAGCGAATTGATATTCACGGCACCATTTTCTACGATGTCACCTTCCACCATGAAGGCGAGACGCAGCCGATCCGCGCTCGGATTGGGGCCGAGAGCGTCTATCCGCATCCACAAGCAGGCGATCCGGTGAGAGTGAGTTACATTATGGGCGTGGTCACGCAGATTGCACCTCGCTAGCCAACGAATAATGAGGGAGTGAAGGGTGGGGGTGCGGTTCGTTGGCGGGTGAGTGATTGTCGCGACGCGACGATGGCAACAATGCGAGCCTGTAGTAAGAGTCGCCAATCAATACCGAGGTTGATGACCAGAGGCGCTACGACTGTAACAGGTGCGCGACCGTAGCGGGGATCGCCAACCGGCGCCGTGAGTGATGACCAGAGGCGCTACGACTGTAACAGGTGCGCGACCGTAGCGGGGATCGCCAACCGGTGCCGTGGGTGATGGTCAGAGGCGCTACGACTGCAACAAGGCGAGGCCGCAGTAGGGGTCGCCGGCCAATGCCGTGGTCGCTTCCCTGTCGGGCATCTGTTGGCAGAGCGCTTGCCATGTCGCTGCCAGCAACGGCAGATTGTGGGTCTGCCCACGTCCCCACACCGATGCTAGCAACTCTTCTGGGGTGAAGGTGCGGTAGGGATCTTCCGCCAAGACACTGAGCAAGGTAAACGACGGCAGATCGAGTTCGAGCGGACGGCCTTGGTACGTAATGGTGCGCGCCGCGAGATCAAAGCCAAAGGGGCCAAGCGTAAACGGTGGCGGCGCATAACGCTGCCGTCGCCGCAACTGCGCCCGCACCCGCGCCATGAGCTCATCAGCACGAAACGGGCGGCTCACATAGTCATCGACACCCTGCGCAAACGCCGTCACAACCAACCGGTCGTGCCGTGGCCCCAAGACGACTAGCGTACCGGTATATTGAGTGCGTAGCGCATTGAGGAGATCGAGATAGTCGTTTCCCGGCAGATCGATCAACGCGAGATCGGTTTGCCGGTTAAGTGTGTCGAATAAGACGGTAGAGCCTCTTGCTATGTGAACGTAATACCCAGCGGACGTGAGCAGCGGCGATAGATATTCATCAATGTAGTCGCCCAATCCGCCAATTAAGATTCCATGCGGAACACTCATTCCTCAACGCCTCGAATTCAGATAAATAAACGTACATTGCTACGGTATGACCTTGCATTCCGCCGGCGGTGAGGTTATCACCTCGACAACGACACCATCCATCAGCCCCAAGAACTGGCGCAGAGCCAGCTCGGCATTGCGCGTTCCCTGTTCCATAATCCCGTCTTCACACGCCGCTTGCAAGATCTGCTGTTCGGCTGCTTGCCGTGCCATCGTTTCAAGATTTGGGTTTTCAGGGGCAAAGAGACCACGATCACGGCTGTAGACGCGGGTTTTGCTGTTGTCGAGCGTCGCGCTGAAGACTTGCACCGGCGGCAGCCGCACGGTGATTTGTTTGCCATCGGCAGAAACCGTTACCGCGTCAGGTGTGATTTGGCTGAGATCAACACCTACTACAACAGTGCCGTGGGCAATTAACAGGATTGCATCACCCGCCAGCCAGTCGCCAATAATTGGAATATTGCTCCCTTGGCGAATGTCGATCACGCGCTCGATCGTATATTTGCTGGTTTCTAGCCGGCTCAGTTGCTGAATGCGTTGCACCACGGCCGCGCCGCTAATGATTTGCGGGGTTGGTGTCTGCACGATAACTTGCAAGTTCGGCATTGCCGCGCCAAAGGTACTCATGCGCTGCGCCAGCCAGAACACACCTAACCCAACCACTAGTATGAGCAGCAGAAAGAGTATGAATGGCGCCGGCCAACCGCCGCTCATCGATCGCGAACGGTAACGAACAGGGAGGGGTTCGTCCCAGTCATCGTCAAGCCACTCGCGCTGCCGGCGCAAACGCGACAACCGTTGCGCCCGGCGGCGGATATCGTCATCATCACCGTCGTACATCGGAAACCTCATGAACGATTACGAAAACATCGCATCGTTACCAACGAGATGCGGTACGGACTAGCGCTCGAGATCTCTCACGAGTAATGCCACTTACTCAGTCAAGGTTAGCCAACGACCGTTCTCATACCTTGCGTCGCTGCTACACTTTCGCGCCAACGTGAATAGCCACTGCCCCCAACCCGTACAACCGGTAAAATACGTGACGCCAACCGGCTTCCTCCATCATCACCGCCAATCGATCGGGGGAAGGAAAGGCGCGCGCCGACTGGGGCAGATACGTATAGGCCCGCCGGTCGCCGCCGAGCAAAGCGCCGATCCACGGCACGACCTGCTCGAAATACACCCGGTGCCCCCAACGGATGAGCGGGTTACGTGGACGGGCGACTTCGAGACAAGCCATCATTGCGCCGGGCCGGGCCACGCGGTACATTTCGCGCAACGCAGCCGGAATATCGGTAACGTTGCGTAGGACGAAACCGGTGGTAATCGCGTCGAAGGTATTGTCAGGAAACGGTAATTGCAACGCATCGCCGGCGACAAAAGCCGCCCGGCCCGCCGCCGCTAGTTCGGCAATTTTAGACTGGCCGGCCTGCATCATTGGCAGGGTAAAATCAACCCCGACGACGATGCCATCTCTCGCCCAAGCGGCTAATTCCGGCAAAAAGTCGCCGGTGCCGGTACCGACATCCAACGCCCGGCCATTCACCGGCGGCGCGACATATTCAACCACTTTGCGCCGCCAACCTTGATCCAACCCAAAGGTCATGACTCGATTGACCCGGTCGTAACCACGGGCAATGCGGGCAAACATCCGCTCAACATAGGCCGCTTTTTCTTCCGGCGGCGGTAATACGTTGGTTGTTGATCGATCTGGGGTCATGGATTCCCTCGATAACCGATTGTTTGGGAGCCGCACCGCCGTGCGGCTCTACAGGGTTCCCTCGATAACCGATTGTTTGGGAGCCGCACCGCCGTGCGGCTCTACGGGATGGACGTTCGGATTGAAACATACGGACGAATGCCGTTACGCGCGCAACTCGGCGGGCGAACGGGCTACTGCCAACGCAGCCATTAACTTTAACCGCGCTTTCACCCCGCTCAGATCGGGGGCGAAGATGACGCCCAACTTCCGCAAATCATGATACGCGCCAACGAAGCCAAATTCGTCACCTAACCCGCCGGCGCCGGCCCGGCTTGCCGCCACCACCGGAATTCGCCGTTGCACCGCTTCGCCCAGCGCCGGCAGCCACCACGGCGGCACCCGCCCGCTCCCCAAGGTCTCAATCACAATGCCGGCCACATTATCGGCAATGCTATGGCGCAATTGCCGGTCATCAGCTCCTTGGGCGACCCGGATCAAGTCAACCGGTTCAACCAAGCGCGACGCCGCGATGTGTTGCCGCGCCAGCGGGCGAAAACGAAGAACGGCTTGCTCGCCTTCAATTCGACCCAAGGCGCCGCCGGCAGCAGTAAACATACCGATGCCTTGACTGTAATGCGTTCGCACTGTCGCCGCGGCGTAAATGGTATCATCCACCACCACCAACGCCCCTAATCCAGCCGCCGCCGGCGTAGCGGCAACGGTGATCGCCGCCTGCAGGCCATTGGTCGCGGTAGCGCCGCTCGCATTCAGCCGCGGCAGGCTAGTGACTGCCAACGGCGGGCCATCAGGCAAGAGCAGATCGATCAAATAGGCTGTCTCTTCAAGCGTATCACTACCGCTAGCAACCACGATCCCGTCATACGTGTCGCGCAGCGCGTTAATCCGTTGAACCAATGCCAAGACCTGCTGCGGCGTGAGATGGCTGCCGGGTAAATTCGTGAATTCTTCAATGGTCACTAACAAATCAGAACGCAGCGCCAACGGCTGGTCATCACGGCTGCCGAGCGCACGCCGGACAACTAATGCGCCACCGGTTGAGAGGATCAAAATCTTTGGCATAGCGGTTTTCGGGCGACCCAGCAAATACGCTGAGTCATAGCGGTAGGTGGTTGAAAGGTAAAGCCGTCATAACACCCTTCGATCATAAGCCCGGCAGTTTCGATCATCGTTGCCACCTGCTCTGGCGGGTAGGCGCGCTCGATATGGATCTCGTCAAAACGCTCGTAGCCGTCGTGATCATTGCCAATAAAACCGGTTAGCCACATGGTTGACGTATCGCTCACCGGGTCAAAATGGGTACGTTCCACCTGCACATAGCCTGCCTGCTCGCTAAACGAACATTGGCCCCAATCGACGGCCAAGAAGTGGCGCGTATTCATATCGCCGACAAACAATCCTCCCGGCGCCAAGACCTGCGCGACGCCATGCAAGCACGCAGCCAGATCGCTGGCGCTGATTAGGTAATTGAGACTATCGTAAGTGCATGTGACCAGATCAAAGGCATTCGCCGGTAGCAACTCGGCCACATGACTCATATCACCCTGCCGCAACTCGACGGCTGTCGCAGTATGCGCCAGCTTCCGCGCCGCTTGCGCCAACATCGCTGGCGAGCGGTCAAGCCCCGTCACCATCCAACCGTGTTCGGCCATGGTGGCAAGCAACGTGCCGGTGCCGCACGCTAGATCCAGCATCCGTCGCCCGGTAACTGGGTGGCGCTGCAAGATCTCTTCGAGATAGAGCGCGGTCAGTAGCGCAAACCGGATCTGACCGCTACCATCGTACACCGCCGCGTAACGATTGTATGTCATGAAGGTATTGTACCACTCCGACCTAGCGGGAACCAAAGCGAGACGATAAAGCCGACAATGATATGCTCGACGTTAATCAGCAAGAAGAGCGCTGCTAGCGTCAAGGCCTGTTCTTGCGAATAGCCATACGCCGCCAGCGTTGCCACCAGCACGACATCGCGCACCCCGACGCCGCCGATTGAAATCGGCAACGCTTGCAAGACCGAGATGAGCGCCGAGGAGCCGATCACCACCAATAACGGCACTGCATTCAGATCAAGTGCGAGGTAGAGCAGCCACAACCGCAAGAAGGTAAAAAAGACCGACGCGATGGTGGCTGCGCTCACGGTGGCAATCAGGATTGGCGTGAACGTCAGGCTGTGCATTTGCTCGTTCCACTGATCGAGCCGGGAACGCAAACGCGGCGCAATCCGTGGTAACACAACAGTGAGCAGCCACGAGCGCGGGCGGCGCGCTGTGAGCAACACCGTAACCGTTACCAGCCCGATCCCCATTGCGACCACAATCGCCTGTTGCAACTCGCGGCTGGGCAACAGCCGGCCTAAGGCAAAGACCCCGATCGTGCCAAAGGCAGACATGATGATGAGATCGCACAACCGATCCAGCACGACCGAAAGCAAGGCTGGCGCTGCCGGTTGGCCGCGATCGCGCAAGTAGACGGCCTTCAACAGATCGCCGGCCTGCCCCGGCGTCACGGCGCCGTAGAAAATACCGACCATATAGAGAGCGCACGCTGTGGGCAGATCGAGCGAAAGGTTCATCGCGCGCAAAATCTGGATCCAGCGCCACGATTTGAGGATGATGAACGGGGGAAGCAGTGCCAGTGACCAGATGATCGGGACGATTTCAGCCGAGCGTACAATCTCCCACAGCAGACCGAGATCGCTGGTAAGCAGAAAACCAATCAGCAATGCTGGCCCGATCAGCCGGAGCAGCCATGAAAAGATGGGTCGCATGAACGCATTACTCCTCTTCAGTGATGCGCGGCGGACGTTGGAAGCGGAGGGCGGCGACCTGCTCGGCATTCAGTCCAAACATAAAGATGATGATGCTGCCCACAAAAAGGCCCACGGCTGAGTTGGGAATGTGGAAGCGCAGCGGATCGGTGATAAAGAAGCTGATCAAAAATGAGAGCAAGGCTAGCAATTGCATCGAGATGGCAACCGGAAAGTAGACGCGCAACGGCGCGAAGAGCGAGACAATCCGCAAGATGATCAAGCCAAAGCGAATGCCGTTGCGCAAGAGTTTTTGCCCGCTCTGGCCGCCTTGCCGGCGCTGGCTGATCACCGGCACATAGCCAACGTGGTAGCCAGCCTTCAGCAACGCCAATGTGCTGGTTGTGGGGTATGAGTAGCGATTGGGCAGCAAATTGATGAACTCCATAATCACGTCGCGCCGCATTGCCCGGTAGCCGCTGGTCAGATCGCGCACCTCGGTTTCAACCAGATAGCTGCCCAACGCATCGAGCGCCCGGTTGCCCCAGCGCCGGAAGACCGAGTCGCCTTGCGTGTCGCGGGTGCGCGCGCCGACTACCATATCGTAGCCATCAGCAATGCCGCCCAACAGATCAGGGATATAGCGCGGATCCATCTGCCCATCGGCATCCATGAGCAATACGACCTCGCCGCGTGCCCGCCGAATGCCGGTTTTGACGGCTGCGCCATTGCCGCGATTGACCGGATGCCGGATAACCCGCGCTCCGGCGGCTTGCGCGACCGCCGCCGTCTCGTCACGCGAACAGTCATCGACCACGATAATTTCGGCGGCAGGCAAAACGGCGCGCACCCGCTCGATCACGCCGGCAATGCCGTGCGCTTCATTGTAGGCCGGAATGACCACGCTTACGGTAAACGGATAGTCGCGAACGGCTTCCGGCATGGCCTGCGATGAAATCTGCATCGGTTGCATCATATCCCTTTAGCGAATTGATAGTTGCTGCACCATCACGCTCAACGGGCGCGCATCAGTGTTGTTTGGCAATGTTTGACAGGGTAAGAACGTCGGCGCGCTCAGGCCGACTATCACCTCGCGCATGCCCCGCATCTGCGCCGGCAATGGCAGATAATACACCCGCCAGCCCCCCGGCGCAACTGTGATCGGCATGGGTTGGTCGCCAATCGTGACCGTCAGCAGGGTTGGCGCCGGGGCGGCTAATCGGAGGGCCAGCACCTCATTGCCGGCAAGCGGTTCCGGTAAAGGCAGACGGATCACACCTTCACCTTGCAGCCAACGGTAAGTCGTCTCGCCAACGCGCTCGCCAAAGGCAAATCCGTACAAGTAGCCAAGATCAAGGTCGTTGCCAAGCGTGAGTGTTGTCGTTGGCGCTGGCGTTAACCACGCAAACGCCAGCCGTTGCATATCCTCGCCGCCCTGTTCTTCGGTTTTGCGCAGCAGGGTCACAGCCGTCGCCGCATCGCCTTGCGCCCGCGCGATTGCCCCCCGCACTAGATTATTCCGATGGGTTGGGTAATCGCCGATGACCTGCCCAGCTTCATCATAGCGACCTTGCGCCAGCAACCAACGGGCAAACTCGGCCCGACCATCGGCAAAATCGGGATCAGTCGCCAGCATCGCTCGATAGGCCTGCTCGGTCGCAGCCGCATCACCGCGCGCCATCGCCTCTTGCGCTGCTTCCCACGCTTGCTCGCGGGCAAGACCGGTGCGTATGATCTGGGGGTAGTCGCGATAGCTAACGATGAGCACCGCAAGGAAAAGACTTGCCACGAGACCGGCTATCGTAAAGCGATCCCAACGCAACGGCTGTTGGCCGATCCGGGCCAGTGTCGCCGCGCCATACAGCGCAAACCACAACCAAACCGGCAGCAGGTAGCGCGGCTCGACGTGGATCAGCATCACCATCAGGCATGTATAGCCGATCCAACCCAGCGCCACGAGGCGAAACGCGCCTTCGCGCGGACGCGAAAGCAACGTGAATGGCGCCGCCAGCACCATCACGAGCCAGATGAGATCACTCATAATGCCGGCTAGCCAGATCTCGCGGACAGGGCGGGCAAAGAAACTGGCTTTGACGAAAAAGTCTTCGATAAACTGCGCTTTCCAGATATGGTGAAAGTGCGGCCAGAGGTTGCGCGTAAAGCGCCACGGCTCGGTTTGGATGATTCGCCGCAATTCGGCGCTCACAAACCGTTGCCGCTCTTCTTGCGGCAAGCGCAGTAGGATCCCTTTCGCTTCACCTTCACCACGGCCTTCATATATCGCGATCCAAAGATTGACCGGGCCGAGGGTGTCAATCAGAATAATGTCGCGATAGAGGATGTAGTTGCGAATCGTCCACGGCGCAATCGTCAGCGCAAACGGCAACAGAAAGGCGAGCAAGGCGAGCACGACTTGCTGCCGTCGGTGCTGGCCGGCGGCGCGCCACGCACTGATCGCGATAAAGAGCACCGCAAACGCTGCACCGTACAAACCCGGCGAACGGGCCAACGCTGCGAATGCCAACGTCACCCCGGCCCCGATCAGCCAGCGCAGCCGCCGGTCATCACGCCAGCGCACGAGCAGCCACGCATGGATGAACAGCATGCTGAAGAAGAGCGGCTCGCTGAGGATGAGCGCCGGCAATTCCACCAGCGGCATCCAAACCGCGAGGATGGCAGCAAAGATCAAGCCAGTGCGCTGATCGAACAAGCGCCGCGCCAGATCGTAGCCAAGCGGGATGAGCGCCAATGATAAGACAACTTGGACGGCTCGAATCAGGGTAATGCCGATAGCTGGATCGCCAAGCCACAACCCGATCCGCAGCATGGCTGCAAAGAAGAAGATATGTCCGGGCGGGCGCACGAGCCACGAATTATCGACGTATTCGCCGGTGACAGCAAACCGGAGGGCGCGTACATAGTAATCGCCGTCATCGGCTGCTGAAAAGCGCGGATCGATCTGGTTGACCGCAATAAACCAGAGCCGCAAGGCGAGGCCGATCACGATCAGCGCCCCGATGATCACTATCGGCTGTCTGACCGCTTGGGCTAGCTTAATGCGCCGCCAACGCGGCGGCTCGATCGCTATGGATTGGGTTGGTGAATATGCCATGGTCTGCTCGTTCACTCATTCAATGCCGGAAAAGATACGTGCATCGTGTAGAGTGTAAACCGGCCTGTGCCAATCCGGGCCGCATCCGGCTGCGGCAGCGGCGGCGGCCCCTGCGCATTATCCCATAAGAGGTAATCGGCGCGCAGTGCTTGCAATTCGGCATACGTCACCGTGACCGGAACCCGCCGGTTGATCAGGTGCGCGATGGCCGAATATTTGGCCAGCGGCAGCCGGTCGGGGATGGCGGCGACGAGATTCGCACCCGTGGCCGGCACCGTGCGCTGCACCAGCTCGACCGCGGCCACTTCATCCGCCGGCTGCGCCGCCAGCACGGCTCTCACCCCGTTGGCCGGGCCGGGGAGGAGGAGGGTGATGATGACCAACGTCGCTAATAAGAACGCGCGTTGGCTTCCCCAAAGCTGTGCCAAGGCCCACGCCGCAGCAACGGCGTACAGCGGCGCCAACGGCAAAAAGAAACGTGGCAAGATGAAGGCAGTGGCAATCGCCGCCACGTACAACCCGATCAAGGCGATCAAGGCCAACCAACGCCGGTCGGCACGGTTGCGCCACGCCAGCCACCCTGCCGCCGCAAGCCCGCCGATCGCCAACCAGTTGGCCGGCCAACCAAGTAAGCGCAATTGATCGGCCCGGCCAAACTCGCTCACATCTTCAGCGCCGGCGCCGAGAAAACCCACGATGTTGCGGCCCCAGTTGGTCAGAAAGCGCACGGGATCGCGCCCAACCACTTCTACCAGACCAATGCTATTGGGCGCCTCATCCCATCGCTGCCAGTCAGTGTTGGCGTAAACCGCTAGCCAGATATTTTTCGCTTGCTGATTAAACAATGGTTGGCCGGTTTGCACCGTGTTCACCACCACCTGCGGCGCTGCCGCCACGGCAAATCCTACCACAAAGCTGAACGCAGCACGCTTCCCGGCCCCTAACCAGAGCGCAATAGCGCCCCACAGCAGCAAGATCAAGCCGGGATGGCGGATGAGAAACGCAGCGCCGGCCAGCATTCCGGCGAGGAACGCTCGCAGGCGCGACGATCGCGCCTGCGCGTGTAAGGTTACGGCCACCGCTAACGTGAAGCAGGCGGCAAACGGCATATCGCTGCCAACTAGCAAGCCGTATTGCGCCACCATGCCGCTCAGCGCCAACAATATTGCCGCCAGCGCTGCCGGAGCGGGTGGGAGCAAGCTGCGCGCCAGCAGATAGCCAGCGCCGATCAGTACCCCGCCGCTTACAAGCGCAATCAGGCGCGCAGCGAGAAAGGGGTTATCGCTGGTCAATGGCCGTACCAGCCAGAGCAAGAACGGATAGCCGAGATTGTAGAAGCCATCGGCTTGAAAGATGGTGGCCAGCGTGTCGCGGGTGGCAAATACGCGAAAATCGTTCTCGACGCCGGGCCGGGCCAGTGTGACGTGCGCTTGCATCGCCGGTACCAGCCATGCCATCCAACCAAGCGCGACGGCAAGCGCGAGCACGGGCAGGCTCCAGCGCGGCCAAACGGCGCTCAGCCGCGGCCATTGCCAAACAACGTAACCGGCAGCGATCACCGCCACCGTCACCGGCGGTAGATAGAGCAAAGGATACGGGCTGAGGCGGTAGAACAGCAACCAGAGGAGGCCATACCCCATGACCGCGGCCAGTACGAATCGCCACGATCGCTGATGCAACATCATCCCGGCCAAGGCGCCAATCAACGCCGCATACCCCAACTGCGCCGGGTACGGCAGCAACGGCGGCAGAGCGCTGAGCGTAACCTGATCCAACAAGATGCGTGCATCGGTAGCGGGAGAAGCGAAGCGGATCACCACATCCACCGCTTTCGTCCAGCCGCCGGTGATAGAGACCGTATGTTCTTCCCAATCGCCGCTGGCGAACACCCGAAGCGGCGCTTCGTCATTCACCTGTACCGTCAATGGCGTGCCTGCCGGCGCCTGCCACCGGATCGTCACCATCGCCGGCGCGCCGATCTGAGGCAAGCGCAGCGCCGCCGCCGGCAACACCCGCCGCACTGCCCCGTCAGCGCCAGCTATCCCATCTGCAGGTTCGCTGAAGCCTTGCGCCACTGCCGCGTCATTGCGGCCAATGTCAAACGTGTACTGCACCGGCGCTTGGCTGAAGATCGCGATGACCAGCACGGCCATCATTGCGCCGGCCAGCGCAGGCTTCAGGGTAGGCATAGGAATGAGCGCTCTCACAAGGTACGCCCTCACCCATTACGGCGTTGCCGTAGGTGCAGTGAGCGGTAACGGCTCTTGTACCGGCACATCTGCCGATGGTGGTGAAACCAATGCCCGGTTCACCCAACCGGCGCCGCTGCCATCGGGATTGGCAATAAACGAGTCGGGACTGCGCCGTTCGCCAAGCCGGATTAGGTACCACTGGTCATTGGCAGTGCGAGCTAAAAAGATGATCTCATCACCGGCATTAATGCGCCCGATCGGTTGATTATTGGTACCCGGCAGCGGGCGCACATTCGCCACTTGCAAGGCCGTGCCAGTAATTGGCTGCGCCACGGCTGGCGCTGGCGTTTGGTTCGCTGCTGGCGTTGGCCGGCGTGGGGTCGCGGTCGGGCGCGGCGTCGGCAACACGAGCGTCGGCAATTCGGTCTGGCCGGGCACATAGCGACCAAATTGTTCTAACTCATTGCGCAACGTCCCGATCACGCCAAACGCCAGCGCCACCGACAACAAAAAGATCACGCTGACAATCGCCAATTTGATCAATTCGAGGCTCTGCGCCCAAATGCTCCGCTTGCTCAGCAAATCGAGCGCGCTCTGCGCGGCGCCGGCCACCGATTCGCCCCAACTGGTGCGGCCCTGATCCGAACGGGCCACTTCACGGAGGGCCAGCAAGGCCCGTACATCACCGACTTGGGTCAAAGCGCGCACCGCTCCCCACCGTACATTGGCGTTTTGATGCTTAAGAGCGGCAATCAACGGCCCCGTCGCCCGGCCATCGCCAATCTGGGCCAACGCTTCCGTCGCCCGATAGACGGCCAGCCACGGCTGATCAGGGTTAACAATGGCGCACAAGGCCGGCACTGCCGCTGAACCGATGTTGACCAGCGCATCAACGGCTTCGGCGTGGCGCGGATGGTTGGGATCGCCAAGCGCGCCAATGAGATCGTCAATCTCAGCCCGCGATGGGTGGCGTTCAGCCGGTGGGGCTGATCGCGGCAGCCGGGGCGCGGTGAAGCGCCGGGTCGGGCGCGGGGTAGGAGTAGGTTCAGGCGGCGATTGGTTTGGTTGCGGTTCAGTGGTCATCAGTCTGCAATCTCTCCGGCACGTGGCTGGCGCGTCAGCAGCCACTGCTCAAACCGGGCTACGATCAGATCAAGCAGCGTGGCCGCCGCTTCAGCTTTCAGTTGCCGCGGCAATTCCACGGCCTGCTCACCATCAAGGACGGTCAAGGCAATCTCAGGTTGGCCGATGCTAGCAATCGCATCGTTGGCAACGATCAGATCCAACCCTTTCCGTTGCAACTTGCTGCGGGCATTGGTCAATAGATCATGCGTTTCGGCAGCGAAGCCAACCTTAAAGATGTCGGTGCGGTGCGCTAATTCACCGACGACATCAGGATTTTGCACCAGTTGCAGGGTCATGCCTTCATCGCCATGCTTCTTAATCTTCTCAGTCGCCATCTGCGCCGGGCGAAAGTCGGCTACTGCCGCGTTCATAATCAAGATATCGGCTTGGGCACAAGCGGCTTGCACCGCCGCGCGCATCTCTAAGGCGGTTTCGACCGCGACATAGGTGACTGCCCGCGGCGGAGTGAGCGCAACCGGGCCGCTAATCAGCGTCACTGCCGCCCCCAGATCGCGGGCGCGTTCGGCCAGCGCATACCCCATTTGCCCCGACGAGCGATTGCCAAGGTAGCGTACCGGATCGATCGGCTCGCGGGTGCCGCCTGCCGTCACCACCACGTGACGGCCACGGAGCGGCCCGTGTTGGCGGCCCAGCAAGGCGCGAATTTCGGCCAAGAGGTCGGCTGGTTCGGGCAAACGACCGCGGCCAACCACCGGCTCGGCCATCCGGCCCACCTCCGGCTCAAGCACATACGCCCCGCGTGCGCGCAGCGTCGCCACATTGGCCTGCGTCGCCGGATGTTCATACATCGAGGGATTCATCGCCGGCGCAATCAGCAATGGCGCGCGAGTCGCCAGCACCGTGGTGGTGAGCAGATCATCGCATAGACCGGCGGCCAGCCGGGCAATGGTATTGGCCGTCGCCGGCGCGATCACCACCGCATCGGCCCGCATGCCAAGGCTCACATGGCCGATCACTCCGTCTTCAGGCAAGCTCCACATGTCGGTCAAGACTGGCCGCCCTGTGAGCGCTTGAAACGTTGCCGGGCCGACAAACCGCTCGGCGGCTTCGGTCATAATGACATCAACCTGCGCGCCAGCTAACGTAAGATCGCGCGCCACTTGCACGACTTTGTAGGCAGCAATACTGCCGCACACGCCTAATACAATTCGTTTGCCCGCCAGCGTATCCATACCATTTCCGTCATTCAGGCAGACTCCCTGCGGGCGCATTGTAGCACATGTAACGCGATGCCAAAGCTAAGCGTAGTTTGGCGTAAAATGCTCGCTAAATGACGAGATAAAAGCTCTTGCAGAACCGATAAGCTTGTGCTACACTTCACAACACTCTCCCCGAACCAATGGAGGACTTTCGTGGAGCGTTCTGATTTACCACCTGATGTAGTCATCCGGCGACTTCCTCTTTATGCACGGAGCTTGCGCTACCTGCTCGAAGAGGGTATTCACTCCGTCTCTTCGCAAGAGCTTGGCGAACGCATCAATGTCACCGCCGCCCAGATTCGCAAAGACCTTTCGTACTTTGGCGAGTTTGGCAAGCAAGGCATCGGCTACGATGTCGAGAAATTGTTGCAACACATCGAGCGTATCCTTGGCATTAATCAGCATTGGCCGGTTGCGCTCGTGGGTATTGGTCTGCTAGGGCAAGCCATCGCTCGCTACGAAGGGTTTCGCAACGAAGGGATCGAGATTGTTGCGCTCTTTGACTCTGACCCAGCGAAGATTGGCCAGCAGGTCGGCGATCTAGTCGTGCAAGACTTCGCCAATGTGCGGCGCGTTATCGCCGAGAAGCACATTAAGCTGGCGATTATCGCTGTACCGGCGTTGCAAGCGCAGCGCGTCGCCGATGTGTTGATCGAAGCCGGCGTGCGCGCCATCCTGAGCTATGCGCCCATGATTTTGCAAGTGCCTGAAGATGTCTGGGTGCGGTATATCGATCCGGTGGCGGTGTTGCAAAGCATGACTTATTATCTCGCCCGTGAACAATCGCCCTCGTAACGGCGCCCGGCGGTGCGCCTCTGGCCCGGCAGTGCGATACCAACCCAGCGCCTGCGTGAAAACCGCGTAGCGAAAGGAATGCGCGTGCTGGCAAGCCTCAAGCGACACCGGTTCGGAGCACTGATCAGCGGGTTGATGGTTGCTGTGCTGGTCATGCAGTTGTGGCCGGTTGCCACGGTTCATATTGCGCTCCGCCCGCCATTCGCGCCGGTTGCGGCCCACGCTAGCCATGCCTTCACCGCCTTAGCTGCTCGCACCACAACACCATTGCTCGCCGCATGGGACGCCCGTACCGGCATCCCCACTTTTCTCGTTCCCGCCACAACTGATGGCCGCTTGCCCTACACTCCGACCGCCGCCGAAATCGGCAACCCGCTTGCGATTGCCCGTGGCTTTCTCGACCGCGAACGCGCCCTCTTTGGCCTGCGCAGCGTCGCCGCTGAGTTGCGCCCGTTGCCGCCGGAACCTGATCGCCAGCTCGGTTTTCACCATATCCGGTTTGAACAGGTTTACAACGGCGTACCCGTCTTTGGCCGCCGGTTGATTGTTCATCTCGATCCGGCAGGGCAGGTGGTGGCGGTCAATGGTCACTTTGAACCGGGAATGACGCTCGAAACCCAACCTGCGATCGCGCCGCAAGCTGCGATGACGATTGCGCTGGGCCATATCTGGCAAGAACTGGAGCCGGACGAGCGGATGCGGGTACAATTTACGCCGTTGCCCGATCGCACCAGTTTGATGATCTATGTTCGCGCCGACGGCCACGCCGTGCTGGTCTGGTCGGTGCGCGTGCTGACCACCGCACCGCTCGGTGAGTGGCAGGTGTTTGTGCATGCGCGGCGCGGCAGCGTCGTGCATGCGATTGACCAACTCGCTGGCGCGAAACGCCGCCGCACCTATACCGCCAACAATACCACCCGCTTGCCCGGTCGCTTGCTGGCCGAAGAGGGTGAACTACCCCGCGATGCGATTGCGCGCGCCGCTCACGAAGGGGCCGGTAAGGTCTACGACTACTACTTCAATACCCACCAACGCGACTCGTTTGACGGTCGCGGCGGCGCAATGGTCTCAACCGTCAGCTATGGCAGTGATCCTGAAGATGCTGACAACGCGGCATGGATTGGCGAACTCAAGCAGATGATCTACGGCGATGGCGGACGGCTCTTCAAACCGTTGCCGTACGGCCTCGATGTGATCGGCCACGAGTTTACCCACGGCGTGATCGATGCGACGGCGCAGTTGATCTATGAAAACCAGTCGGGTGCGCTCAACGAGTCGTATGCCGATGTGTTTGCAGTGATGATCGACCGCGACGACTGGCTGATTGGCGAGGACGTGGTGAAGTCGCCGCCGTATCCGGTCAACCACTTGCGTAGCTTGGCTGATCCGACGTTAGGCGGACGATATAACGCGCGCGATCCGCTGCGCAGCGTGGGCCAACCGGCCACCATGAACGAGTATGCGAACTTGCCCAACACTCGTCGCACCGACAACGGCGGCGTGCATGTGAATAGCGGCATTCCCAACCACGCCGCCTACTTGCTTGCCCAACAGATCGGGCGCGAAAAGGTGGAACGGATCTATTATCGCACGCTGACCCAATACCTGACGCCAAGCAGCACCTTTGCCGATGCTGCCGCCGCTACCGCTCGCGCCGCCGCTGATCTCTACGGCCAGACCGAAGTCGCTGCGGTACGCGATGCCTTTGCCGCCGTTGGCATAACCAGCACGGCTACCCCCGGCGGGCCAGTCGTGCAGCCGCCAAGCAGCTTGCCCGACACACCGCCCGCGCCGCCGGCAGCGCAGAATCTTCCTCCCGGTTGCAGTGACCTGATTATCAACGGCGGTTTTGAAGCTGACGCCGGTTGGGAACAGGTGACAACGCTTGACGCCTCGTTGATCGACCCTGAATTGCCCCGCAGCGGCAAACGTAGCGCATGGCTCGGTGGAACCGATCAAGAGAGTTTGCAGCTCATCTATCAAGATGTTCGCATTCCGGCGAATGCTACCAGCGTTGAATTGCGCTATGCCCGGCTGGTGCATTTTGAGCTCAGCGGCATCGCCGGTCTCTTTGCCGGTGAAGCGATCTTTTCGGTCGTCATTGCTGATACCCGCACCAATCCACTTACCACCGTGGAGCGGATTCGATCGAGCGATGGCGATGACACGTGGCGCGAGCGGCGCGCCGATGCCAGCCAGTATGCCGGCAAGACGGTGCGTATTGTCTTTGCCGCCGAAAATCCGCGTGGCAATATCAGCAGTATGTTTGTTGATGATGTTGCGTTAATTGCTTGCACCACCGGCAATGCGCCAAGCACGCCGCCGGTCAACAATAACGATCTGGTCTTCTTGCAAGGCACGATCAGCGACGCCGGCAGCGGGCGCGGCGTGCGCGGCGCACAGATCTTTATTCTGCGACCGGGCATTACGGCACGCCAAGCCGCCGCTGATGATACGCTTACGCCCGATGAGGTGTTAACCATGGGGATCGCCGATGACAATGGCGGCTTCCGTACCGAGCAGCCGGTGCTGCGCGGGCAGAGTTATAGTGTGATTGTGGTGGCGCGTGGGTATCGCACAATCCTTTCCGATGGCGAATTGCGCATTCCGGCGACGGCAACCAATCCGTACCGGGTCGATGCCCAGATGCGCCGATCACGGTAGGGGCAGAGCGTGCTCTGCCTTTAGGGCAGAGCACGCTCTGCCCCTACCGCAACCGTTATTGCAAAGAACACATTTTATGTCAAACGAACGCTTTGAATGTTGTATCTGCCACCAACCCCAATCGCCGCCCTACCACATCCTCGGCGGGAGGGTCTATTGCGCGCGCCATTATGCGCTAGTCAACAAACCACACCGTGGTTTCTGGCAGGCCAGCCTCATCCAGATTCTCGGCATGGCTGCGCTCAGCGCACTGCTGGCATGGTTGGGCAACGCCATCGGCCCGCTCAGCGGCCTGCCCCTGCTCGTGGCCGGCATTGTCTTGTCGGTGTTGCCGGCGGCGCTGTGGCTAATCTTCTTTTACCGCCAAGACCGGCTCGAACCAGAACCGAAACACAAGATTGCCGCCGTGTTCCTTACGGCGCTGTTGCTCACCGATGTGATCGGGCGGCGGGCGGTCGAAGAGTGGTGGCGGGTCAGTGACTGGGCCGCTGCCGATACGACCACATCGCTGCTGGCGGCGCTCTGTATCTTGGGGCCGCTGCGGCAGGTGATCGCTTATGTCGCCGTGCGCGCCATGGTCTACGCCACCGATGAGTTTGATGAACGGATGGATGGGATTGTCTATGGCACGGTCGCCGGTCTCGGCGTGGCTACCCTGCTCAACCTGCGCTACGTGCTGGTCAGCGAAGGGGTGGTGTTGGCGCCGGGGGTGATCACGACCGCCACTACGGCGCTGGCGCAGGCCAGCTTTGGCGGGTTGATGGGGTACGTGATGGCAGAAGCCAAATTTAGCCATCGCCCGATCTGGTTTGTGCCGCTTGGCTTCGCCGTTACCGCGGCGCTAAACGGTTTGGTGAGCTGGCTGATCGCTGAAGTGAGCGCCGTGGGTCTCACCGTCGATCCGTGGCGTTCGCTGGCGCTAGGGGTGGCGGTGGCCCTGATCGCCTACCTTACCTTGATCGCGCTGATCCGGCGGAGCGTGATGGTCACGTTGCAGCAATCGTCATAGCGAGGAACACCCATGATCGGGCAGATTGGCAATGAACGAGTCTGGCGATTGCGGCTCTGGAATAAAGACCTCGGCGTGGCGCTGGTCACGGCGCTGGCGCTGCTGGCCGGTACGTTGCTGATGTGGCGCACCGAGACGGCCACCCGGTCGTTTGTGAGTCCCGACGCTACCCTGCGCCTCGCCTATCCGGCCCATTGGGTCAGCGTTGACTCGCTGAATGATCTGCTGCTGAAGGTGGAAGACCCGCAAACAGCGAGCCTGTTCAAGACCACGCTCAGCGTTGAACAGCGTGACATTGATCCGGCCAATCCGCCGACCTTGCAAGAGCTGCTCGACCGCCGGGTGGAAGACCGCAGTCTGCTGACCGGCTACCATTTTCTGGGTGAAGCCGAGACAACGGTTGCCGGCCAGCGCGCGATTGCGAGCGATTTTGCCTATGTGGTGCAGCCAATTGATGAGCCGCGCCGTCCAGCGTTGCCAGTGGTGGTGCGGGCACGCGAATATATCTTCGTCACCGCGAACCATTCGTTCTATCTGACGCTGGCCGCTCCCGCCGCTGAATTTGACCGGATCGAAGGCGCGCTAGCGCGGATCATCGCTTCGGTGGAGGCGCCATGAGCATTTCTGATGAGCAAGGCGGCTGGTTGCTGGGTGAGCGTCTCGCTGACGGCAGCGACGCATCATTGCGCGCGCCGGCGCTGCCCCGGCGAGCGTTGCTGATGGTGAGCCGCAGTGGCGGCCTGCGTTTCACCAGCCGAACTATCACCATCTACCACAACGGCTTGGTGATCAGCGATGATCCCGCCCGCCGTCCTCGCACGCTCTCACCGAAAGCCATCAGGCGCCTCTACCACACCCTTTTGCGCACCCGCCCCTGCCGCCTCCCCCGCCGCAGCGAATCATCGCCTGATAGTTATGTCTACTCATTTCATGCCCGCATCGGCGAACGCCTCTGCCAGTTTGAAGTCGTCACCCATAACGCGCCGCCGGCAGTACGAGCGTTGCTGCGTTTGGTACGGCAAGCAGGGTTGTAAACGCCGGCTGCCATCATTCTGCCCGTGATCTTGCTCACGTGGGATCGGCTGCCGCTCAAGCGATAAACGAAACAGCGCGCCATCCGGCCACCTGCTCGTGATCGGCGGCAGCCACTTCCCCCCACCGAAGCCTATTTCGTGGTATGCTGCCAGTAAGCGCATCGCGCGGCACTGTTCGCCGCGCATTGCCCGATCACGAGGAGGTGTTTATGAATATCAATGATGTGAAACTCTTGCAATCGATCCGCAGCAATCCCTCACTGACTATCACGTTACCCACCCACCGCACCTCCCCTGACAACAAACAAGACCCCATCCGGGTCAAGAATCTGGTCACGGCTGCCGCCAACCGGCTGACCGACACCTACGGCAAGCGCGCCGTCGAACCGATTTTGCGCCGGCTGGAGGCGCTGGCCAGCGACATTGATTATCGTTACACGCTCGATGGATTGGCGCTGTTTGTCAATCAAGACACTTCTTTTATGTTTATGGTGCCATTTGCGCTGAAAGAGCGGGTGGTGGTGGATGAAACGTTCTACACCCGCGATCTGGTCTACGCGCTCAACCGCACGCCGCGCTATTGGGTGCTGGCCCTCAGCGAGAAACCAACCCGCCTGTTCGAGGCCACTCGCGAGACGTTGCAAGAAATCCAGACTGGCGGCTTCCCCATGACCCACCTTGGGCCGGGTGGCGCGCGCGGCATCCCCAACGATCCGGCGATCAACCAATCGGCCTACCGCGACGAGCACCACCGCATCTTCTTCCGGCAAGTTGATGAAGCCTTCGCGCCATTTATGGCCGGCGATCCGTTGCCGCTGGCGCTGATTGGGGTTGATCGCTACCTCGCCTTCTTCCGCGAAGTGAGTAAGCACAACGACGCGATTGTCGCCACGCTGACCGGCAATTACGATAACACCACTGCCCACGATCTTGGCCGCCTGATCTGGCCGTTGGTCGAAGCCAACCTGCAACACCGCAGCCAGCACGTCTTGCGCGAACTTGAGGCAGCGGTGGGAGGGCAACGTTATTGCTCGACATTGGGGGAAGTGTGGCGATTTGCTCACGAAGGTCGCATCGCAACCTTGTTAGTCGAGGAAGACTACCACCAGCCCGCGTTGGTTGACGAGAGTGGCCAACGCTTGACTTTCATCGATGAGCCAACCACGCCGGAAGCACTCGATGACGCAGTGGATGAAGTGATCGCGGCGGTGATCGATCGCGGCGGCAAGGTGGTCTTTGTGCCGAACGGTTCCCTCCAAGCCCACCAGCGGATTGCGGCGATTTTGCGGTATTAGCGCCGTTACGTTGTCATTGCGAGGGAGCGGCGGCGTCCCCGCGCTGGGCGCCGCCCGACCGCAGCAATCTCCCGCTTTAGCGCAACCAATGGCTAAGAGGGTGCGCCTCCCGCCCTCGCGGGAGATTGCTTCGCCGCGTGCGGGCAGCGCGCTGCGCTGCCCCTACGCTCGGCTCGCAATGACATTCGGATCACACCCACACCTTCATCAACTCGCCCTCGCTGCGCTCATCAACCTTGCCATCTTTTATCTCGCCTAACACATACTGCATCGGCACGCCATACTCACGGCAAGCCAGCACCGCGCCGGCGCTCATGTGCTTGGTGCCGCCGGTAATATCAACGATCACTTGATCGAGCAAATCACCAGCTTGATCAAACGCTTGCACCACCGCCCGATACGCCGCCGGAATGTCGAAGGCGCTGTCGAGCGGCACAATGGTGATCTGAACCTCGTCATTTGCATCGTGCCGCATCTGATCGCGCAACTGCGCCGCCTTCTTTTCCGCTTCGTTGGTCGCAATCAACCACAACCGGCGCAGCTTGCCGGCTTTCAAGTGGTGCATGATCGCCGCCGGTTCAGCACCGCCCTGTCTGGCGCTGACAAACACGATCAGACCGGGGTAGGCGCGATCGAGCTTGACCGCATCGGCCAGCCGGTTGCGTTTGCTCCGGCGCAGGTTGAACCAAAGCCAGAGCATAAGTGTAATGGCGAAGAGCAATGTGGCGGAAAAAACGGTGATAACCGCATACAGCAACGCGCTTTCGCCGCCAAACATATCTTGCAGCGACTCAACCAGCAAATCGTAGAGCGCATTGCCCAGAATAGCAAACACCATGGTGCCGACCAAAAAGAGCGCCGGCACTTCTGGATCGTTGATACTAGCAAAAATCTCTTTCCAACCCCGGCGGTTCACGGATAATACTCCTGCATGTTCTGCACACTGGTGCGCATCATCTGTACCAGTTCAAGCGGTTCGAGCACGCGGCAATGTTCGCGATAGCGAAAGAGAATTTGGCGCGCTTGCCACAGATCGGTGGTCTCAGCAGTGATCTCGGCGCTGCCATCGGCGAAAAAGACCGCTGTGCTGCCGGGAAACCAGAGAGCAATATCGCGCTGTTGCGCTACCGGCGGCGCCAGCCAATAGCGCACCTGCCACACCCGGCGCGGCGGCGGCGCCGGCGGCATGCGGCTTGGCTCGACAATCAACGAGCCGGGCACGATTCGATCCAGCCGATAATTGACGTAGCGGTTGACAATCTCGGCATGCGGCCCGGCCAGACAAAAAGCGTCGAGGTAGGTATGGCCGTCGCGCACCAGCAGATTGTACGGCGCAACCCGGTGCTCTTCCTCGATCTGCGCCGGGCTATGAGTCGAACGGTAGCGAAAGCGGAGGTAGTGCCGGCCTAAGTTGCGACGAATGCGTTCCAGCATGGTTGGATCGGGTTTGGTGGTAGTCGCCGGCGTTTCGACACTTACATGCGGCCCAGCATGCTCAAACACAGCCCGCCGCTCGGCTGGCAAGAGCGCGATAATCCGGTCAAGCAGGCCTTGTACCGCTAGCGCGTTAGGCGTGATCCCATCGGCAAACAGCGTGACCAGAAAACTGAGCGTATCTAATTCGGCATCGGCCAGATCGAGCAAGGCCAGTTCGCCGTAATCAACCAGCGTATAGCGGCCATTGCGCGCCCGTTTGATCGTGCAGCCGAAGAGGTTGCGAATCTCGGCCAGATCATGGTTCAGCGCAGTGGTAGCGTTGGCCGGATAGATATCGGGGTCGAACGCGCGGCGGGCATCGTCAATCAACTCTTGCCCGGTCGCCGGGCCGCGCACCAACCGGCGCACTAGCCACAGCCGGCGTTGGAAGGTTAGCTTTGAACTGCGGCGAATGCCGCCGCTGCGTGGTGAAGACGGTTCTTGTTCGGCCATACTCACCTTTTTCCTTGTTCATTACGCGCCGTCGCTAGTGTCGGGCTGCGGTTGCCCGGCCTGCGTCGCAAACCAACCTTCATCGCGCGCCGCCGGTCGATGGGGCCGGCCCTGAAAGGCCGGGCTACAGTTACCAAGCCTGCTACGCAGGCCGATGGCCCTCACCCCCTCCCCCTCTCCCGCAACGTGGGAGAGGGAGAGGGGGGTGAGGGTAAACTGGCACATCGCAAAGCCATCAACCATATCTCCACGCATGCGTTCTGTCCTGCAAGAGTGAGCCGATACCAGCGCCTCTCA
>JAUQOZ010000214.1 GCA_030550625.1 Chloroflexota bacterium
ACAAAGCCTGCGGGGGTAATATACCAACGGGCAGCACCTCGGCTGCCCGTTCGTAACATCTGCCTGCGCGTCTTGCGGCTTGCCCTAGGACGCAGTTCTATTTACTGACCAGTTGGGCATTCAGCAACAGCTTCCACAACCGGTACCACCACGATTGTTCGCGGCGGAGGCGACGCGCTTCGCGCACCAGCCGTTCGTGTTCGGCATCGCGGATGAGATCGCGCTGATGCACCTCGGCAGCCGTCAACTCGAGCCACGTGCCATACATAACCAACCTCCTCTATCGTTGAGCGACGCTACGACGACGCTGTCTCGCGCCGGATGGCAACGAAGGTGCAACCTTCGCCGCACATCGATCGTAGTGTATAATGAACACTAGTGATTGTGCGAAAAATAACAATCACTGCCGGTTGTCGCTTTGCTACTGTACGCGCGAGCTGCGGGTGAACCGCAAGTTGCCGTAGATGGTAGTTGATACCATTCTCAATATAACCCTCATTCCTGCCAACAGCTTGAAGCGACCCGGCGACAGTGCTACAATAAAGTCGATGGTGAAGTAGATGAGATTTCAGTCAAAGGAGACAACTATTAACGAGATTCGCACTCACGACGGCAAACGGCTTTATCCGACTGCGACGCCGCGCCGGCGCGCTCTGCTAGTCGGCGCTGAGATTGCCAGCGCGCGCAGCCCATGGCCAGTCGAAGATTCGCTTGATGAATTAGCCCTCCTCGCCAAGACGGCTGATCTTGAGGTGGTAGGCCGTATTTTTCAGCGCCTGCCCGAACCGCTGCCCAAGTTCTTCATCGGCCCCGGCAAGGTCAAGGAAGTTGCGGCGCTGCGTGAACAGACGCAAGCCGATCTGATCGTGTTCGATGATGAACTTAGTCCGGCTCAGACCCGCAATCTTGAGGAGGAGTTGCAGACGCAGGTGATCGATCGCACCGGTCTGATCCTCGATATCTTCGCCCGCCATGCCCGTACCCACGAGGGGCGTTTGCAGGTCGAACTGGCCCAGTACCAGTACCTGCTGCCGCGTCTGCGCCGGCAATGGACCCACCTTGAACGGCAGGCTGGCACCGGCGGCGGCACTTCGGCGGGTGGCGTGGTTGGTCTGCGTGGCCCCGGTGAGACGCAGCTTGAAATTGACCGTCGCTTGATCGAACGCCGCATTGCATGGCTGAAAGAGCAGTTGGCTGATGTGCATCGCCATCGCGAGCTGTATCGCCAGCGCCGTCGCCAGAGCGGGGTGCCGGTGATCGCGCTGGTTGGCTATACTAACGCCGGCAAGAGTACGCTGCTCAATGCCATGACCGGCGCTGAGGTGTTGGCCGAGGATAAGCTATTTGCCACCCTCGACCCGACCACCCGGCAGGTGTTGTTGCCCGGCAATATTGTCGCG
Organism: Chloroflexota bacterium; assembly: GCA_030550625.1. Classification (GTDB taxonomy): domain Bacteria; phylum Chloroflexota; class Chloroflexia; order Chloroflexales; family Chloroflexaceae; genus Chloroflexus. The sequence continues at coordinate 1,401 of JAUQOZ010000214.1, forward strand.
TTGATGACCGATACGGTCGGTTTCATCCAGAAGCTGCCTCCCAAGCTGGTTGCGGCCTTCCGCGCCACGCTTGAAGAGATCGAGGAGGCTGACCTGTTGTTGCACGTGGTTGATGTGACCCACCGCAATGCCCAAGAGCATGCCCAAACCGTTGAGCAAACCCTGCGCGAGCTAGGGGTCGATCAGAAGCCGATTCTGACCGTGCTCAACAAGATCGATCTGCTCGAAGGGGCGACTGCCGAGGGTATCGGGCAGATTGCGGCTGAAATGGGTCTGCCCGGCGATATTGTGGCCGTCTCGGCCCAGCAAGGCTGGGGCTTGCAGACGCTCGGCGAGCGGATCGTCGAGACGCTGGCCAAGCGGATGGTGCGGGTTGATGCGTTGATCCCGTATCAGCGCAACGATCTCGTGGCCCTCTGGCGGCAGCGCGGTGTGATTGAGGTCGAAGAATTCAGCAGCGACGGCGCGCATATCGTTGGCCGGTTGCCGCCGGCGTTGGCCGCCCAATTTACCCGTTTTGCCCGTGCGTAACGCTTGAACTGCGGCAGGGGCGCAGCGTAGCTGTGCCCCTGTTTTTTTATTTTGCTAAGGACGGTTTGAGGACGCTCATTTGCTACGATAGCGTCACAGCAGACTGCGATGGATCAATAACGCCTGCCGTTATCGTTTCCAACGTCGCTGGTTTGCTGTGATGCTTCACCATTTCGTAGCCTAAAGGAGCATTCGCATGAAGCGCACGGCTGCCATACTCGCCGTAATCGTGTTGTCGGTGATGGGGTTGGGCCTCTCGCGCACGGCGGCGCAGAGCGAGACACCGGGGTTGCAGGCGGTGGTGGGAACAGCATTCACCTATCAAGGTCGCTTGACGCAGAGCGGCGGGCCGGTGAATGGAACCTGCGATATTGAGTTTCGCCTGTTTGATGACGCTGCTGCCGGCGCCCAAATCGGCAGCACCCAGACCAAGACCAATGTGACGGTGACGAATGGTGTGTTCACCGTTGCGCTCGATTTTGGCGCTACCGCCTTTAACGGCGATGCGCGCTGGCTGGCGATCAGCGTGCGTTGCCCGGCGGGCAGCGGCAGTTATACTGCGCTCTCTCCGCGCCAACCGCTCACGCCAGCGCCGTATGCACTCGCATTGCCGGGGTTACGGACGCAGCCGAACGCGACAAGTCCCAACCTAATCGGCGGTTTCAGCGGCAATAGCATGACCAACGGCGTCGTTGGTTCGGCGATTGGCGGTGGCGGCGGCAACGTCTTCCCCAACCGTGTGACCGATGATTACAGCGTCGTGAGCGGCGGCTACAACAATCAAGCCGGCGATAATGCCGGCACGACTAGCGACCGGCCATACGCAACGGTGGGTGGCGGCGTGGGCAATACGGCGAGCGGCGAAGGCGCAACGATTGGTGGTGGCGGCTACAATATCGCCAATGGCCTCGGGACAACGATTAGCGGTGGCAATGGGAATAATGCCACGGGTTCATTCGCAACTGTTGGCGGAGGAATTGGCAACAACGCCGGCGGTACTTCTACCTCGATTGGCGGCGGCAATCAGAACACGGCTAGCAGCGCTTATACCGTGATTGGCGGCGGCAATCAGAATACGGCTAGTGAAGTCGAGGCTACGGTTGGCGGCGGCAGCACGAACCAAGCCAGTGGCCGGCAATCGACGGTTAGCGGGGGCTATCAGAACATTGCTAGCGGCGTCTTTGCCACCGTTCCCGGCGGCGCAGGGGCCAAAGCGGCCAATTTCGGCCAGATGGCGTATGCGTCAGGCTCATTCTTTTCTCCCGGCGATGCCCAAACCTCAACCTACGTCTTGCGCAATTTGACTGATGGCTCTACCTCAGCGGTTGAGTTATTTCTCGACGGCAGCGCGCAGCGCATCACCATTTCCGACGCTCGCACGGTGGTCTTTGAAGCCTTGATCGTTGGCCGGCGAGCGGATGGCGCATCGGCAGGCTTCCGTTTGAGCGGCGTGATTGCCAATATTGGCGGTACCACAAGTTTACTCGGCGTCACCCCGCTCGAGAGTTTGGGAAGTAGTCCGGCGGCCAGTTCGTGGACAGTGATTGTGCTAGCGGATGATCCGAGCGACTCGTTGCGATTTGTGGTCACGACTGGCGCCACTTTTACTGCGTGGGTAGCGACCGTGCGGACAGTTGAAGTTGCGGGTGATTAGGAGGGGAGTATGCGCGCGATCCTGATCATTTTGGTGCTAGCCGTGCTGGCCGGTGTGCCGGCGGCGAGCGTAACGCCAGTAGCGCAGGCCCAATCTGGCGGGGGATACGATGTGTCGTGGAGTACCATCGATAGCGGTGGCGCGACAATCAGCACGGGTGGCAGTTATGCGCTCGGCGGCACGATTGGCCAACCCGATGGCGGTGTGCTCAGTGGCGGCGGTTATACCTTGACGGGAGGCTTCTGGGGTGGCGTGAGCAACACGGCGCGTCTCTTCGTGCCGTTAGTGCAGCGGTAGGCTGAAGAGATGCTGCGACGGTATCGTCGCAAGAACTGTGCGTTTCCGTGTCTTCAGGCATGCTGCCCGCTGAAGCGGGGGATTGCTTCGGTCGGGCGGCAGTGCG
>JAUQOZ010000102.1 GCA_030550625.1 Chloroflexota bacterium
TGGCGGCCAGCGTTTGCTTGCGGTTGGGGCAATGGTATACGCGCTGGGGGTGGCAGCGGTCACGATTGCTGCCTCGCCGTGGTTGCTCTTGTTGGCGCTGGGGGTGGTGGTTGGGCTAGCGCAAAGTGCGACCACCTTCGCGCCGGTGTTTGGCGTCATCGGCCAATTGGCGCCGCCGGCGCGGCGCGGTTTCGCCTTCGGTCTTGTGACCGCCGGCGGTTCGGTGGGGATGTTTGCGTTTGTGCCGTTGGCGCAATTGTTGCTAGCGGCATTGGGTTGGCAGGGGGCGTTGCTGGCGCTGGCGGCGGTGATGGTGCTGCCGGCGCTGCTGACGCCGGCTCTCAGTGCGCCTGCTAACCGGATGCGCGTCGCCGCCAACGCGCCGAGCGGGCCACAGGTGATCGCGCTGGCGTTGCGCCATCCCGGCTATGCCTTGTTGTTTGCCGGCTTCTTTGTCTGCGGGTTTCACGTCGCCTTTATCGCCACCCACCTACCGGCCTATCTGGTTGATAGCGGCGTTGGTGCGACGGTTGCTGCGGTGGCGTTGGCGTTGATCGGGTTGGGGAATATCGCCGGTTCGTATCTCTTTGGCGCGCTCGGCGACCGCATGGTCAAGAAACAGGTCTTGAGCGGCATCTACCTTGGGCGCGCGATCATCTTTGTCCTGTTTCTGATCGTGCCGCTCACTGATGTGAGCGCCTTGGCGTTCGGGTTAAGCATCGGTGTGCTCTGGCTCGGCACCGTGCCCCTAACGAGCGGGTTAGTCGCGCAACTCTTTGGCACGCGCTATCTTGGCATGCTGTACGGCTTTGTCTTCTTCGGCCACCAGATCGGGGCCTTTTTAGGCGCATGGATGGGTGGCGCCGTCTACGATCGCACCGGCAGTTATCTGCCGGTTTGGCTGGCCGCGCTGATGCTTAGCCTTGCCGCGACGGTTATCCACTGGCTGATTGACGATCGTCCGGTGCGCCAAGTTGTTGAGCAACCGGTATGAGGCAGGGGGGAGGAATGCAACGCAGTGATACACTAAGCACACTGAGCCAGCCGGCTGAGCAGGCGCCGTCGCCGGCCATTGATGACGGTGCGGCGTTCGTTTGGCTGGCCGGCGGCGGGTTGCTGCTGCTGAGCTTGATCGGCGGCGGGTTGTGGGGGTTGTGGCTCTTGAACACAACGCCCGCTATGGTGAGCGATCTGACGTGGTTCTTCTTGTGCCACTGAACAAGGCTACTCGGTCTCTTCCGCTGCCCATGTGCTGGCCACTAGCCGGAAGATGTCCGACTCAGTGATGATCCCGACTAGCCGGCCTTCATCGACCACCGGCAAGCCGCTGACCCGTGCGCGCACCATGATCGCCGCCGCTTTGCCGATCGAATCACTGGAGGCAACGGTCAATGGGTTCGGTGTCATCAGTTCGGCTACGGTCTGGCCGGCAAGGTTGAAGCGGGCCAACCGGCGCTCTTCCTCATCGCGGGGGTGGCTCATCGCCTGCTCAATGTCGCTGCGGGTGATAATGCCAACCAGATTGCCTTGTTTATCCACCACCGGCATGCGCCGCACCCCGCGCGCCCGCATGCGCTCATAGGCAGCAAGCGCCGAAAAATCCGGCGGAACGCAAACCGGGTTTTCGGTCATCCATTCGGCTACGCGCTCGGTCTTCGCCATATTCAAACTCCTCTATCGCTATCAATGCTCTCTTTTCATTGTATACCGCCGGTTACAGCAGGGACATAGCAGCGCTATGTCCCTACAACCGGCTACCTCCCCATCAACGCCAAGACCACCCCGCCGGCCACCACGCTCGCAACCTGCCCGGCGGCGTTCGCGCCCATCGCGTGCATCAAGATAAAGTTCTCGAAATCCTCTTCGTGTGCCAGCTTTTGCACCACGCGCGCCGCCATTGGGAAGGCGCTGATACCGGCAGCGCCGATGATCGGGTTGAAGCGGCCCCGGCTGAGCAGGTTGAGAAACTTGCCAAAGAGTAAACCAGCGGCGGTGTCGAGTACGAAGGCGAGAATGCCCAGCGCGAGAATGGCCAGCGTTGCCGGTTGCAAGAAGCGAGTGCCCTCCATCGTCGAGCCGATCGCCAACCCCAAGAAGAGGGTCACGATGTTAGCTAGTTCGCGTGATGAAGTGTTGGTCAGCCGCTCGACCACACCCGACTCGCGCATCAGATTGCCGAGCATCAGCATGCCGATCAGCGGAATAGCGAATGGCACCAGTATGCCGACCACGATTGTGGTCACAATTGGAAACAGAATGCGGGTGCGCCGGCTGATCGGGCGGCTGACGTACTCCATGCGAATGCGCCGTTCGGCGGGTGTGGTGAGCGCGCGGATGACCGGCGGCATAATGACCGGCACCAGCGACATATAGCTGTACGCGGCGACCGTGATCGGGCCGAGCAATTGCGGCGCGAGCAAGCTCGAGACATAGATCGAGGTCGGGCCATCGATCGCGCCGATGATCCCGATCGAGGCCGCTTCTTCACGGCTAAAGCCGAGCGCGAGCGCAGCCAGCAAGGTGCCGAAGATGCCAAACTGCCCAGCGGCGCCGAGCAAGACCATGCGCGGGTTCGACAGCAGCGGGCTGAAGTCGGTGAGCGCGCCAATGCCGATAAAGATGAGCAACGGGAAGAGTTCGTTGCCGACGCCGGTATTGTAGAGAATGGTGAGCATGCCGTCTTCGCCGAGCAATGGTGAGAGCGGCAGATTGGCCAGCAATGCGCCAGCGCCGATCGGCAAGAGCAAGAGCGGTTCGTAGTCGCGCACAATCGCGAGGTAGAACAGCAAACCGGCGACGGCGATCATCACCAGCGATTGCCATGTGATCGAGGTGATCCCTTGTAACAGCCGGAGGGCTAGTTCGTCCATAGTGTTGATCGCTTTTCTTGATTCATCACTCCCCCTCCCGCATCCGTTGCCCGGTTGGAGGAGGCGAAGATGCGCGGAACTTCACCTAGCAGTGCTTACGCGCGGTACAGGCCGCCGGGCCGCGCTCCATTTGCCTAGGGCGGGCCAGCGGCCCGCGCACCGCGTTTACCCCTCGGCCAATTGGGCGAGCGGTTCGCCGTAGCCGACGCTCTGGCCGGTCTTGACCAAAATCGCCGCGACGACGCCATCGCGCGGCGCACCGATGCTGTTGTTCATCTTCATCGCTTCGAGCACGATGATCGGCTGGCCGCGTTTGACCTTCGTGCCGGGTTGGGCCACGATCTGCAAAATGGTGCCCGGCATCGGCGCCCGGATCAGGTTGTCGCCAGCGGCAGCCGCCGGTGGCAGGGTAGCCGGTGGCGGCGGTGCGGCTGGCGCGGCTGGCGTTGCAGGCAGCGCAACCGGTACCGGTGTAGCGCGCGGCGTAATCTCGCCGATGTCGCCGCTCTCGCTCAGTTGCACCTCGAACTCGCGCCCATCGAGCTGGACAGCGAAGCGATCGCTGCTCACCTCGGCAATATCAACCGTATACGTCTTGCCATTAATCGTTAGTTGATAGCGACGCATCGCGAGTTATCTCCTTCGTTGCCAACTTTGATTCTGGCGGGTGCGGCCAGCCGCCACCCAGCGACTGGCAAAGAGCAGGCTGCCCGGCCAGTAGCTGCGCACCGTTGGCGCTGCCTCGCGGCGCAACGTCGCTGTGTGAACGGCGACAGCGACGGCGATTGCTGCCACTTCATCAGGCGTGAGCTGCCCCTCTGCTGCTGGCGCTACCGCTGGCGTTGGCGCTGCCTCAGCCACAACCGGCGCTTCAGGCCGGTCAAAGCGGGTGAGCAGGTTGAGCATGCCCCAAATCAAGGCCAGCACCGTAAAGACCAAACCCATACCGAGCACGGTCATAGTTAAGCCAAAGCCAAGGTTCTCCATGCTGCCTCCTGCCGCCGGCTTACGACGGATACAACCCGTGCTTGCGCGGCGGATTTTGTTGCACCTTGGTGCGCAAAATCTCGAGCGCCCGGATCAGGCGGGGCCGGGTTTC
>JAUQOZ010000002.1:0-2050 GCA_030550625.1 Chloroflexota bacterium
TCTGTTAAATGTTGTGGCACATACTTCCCTCCTTCCGCCTCCCCACTCCCCACACCCTCTCGTCACCAACGCCTCAGCCACCCGGCTGCCCTACCCCGACAACTATTTCGACGCCATCCTCACCGACCCGCCCTATTACGACAATGTACCGTATTCTTACCTCTCAGACTTCTTTTATGTCTTTCTCAAACGAGCAATCGGTCATCTCTACCCCGACCTATCCTTAACCCCGCTCACCCCCAAAGCGGGCGAGATCGTCGCCTATGCCCATGGCGAAGGCGGCTTCGAGGCCGGCAAACGCTTCTTCGAGGAACAGCTCGCGCTCGCCTTCCGCGAGATCCAGCGCGTGCTCAAACCCGACGGGGTGGCAGTCATTGTCTATGCCCACAAATCAACCGCCGGCTGGGAAACAGTGATCAATGCCCTGCTCGACAGCGGCTTGGTGGTAACGGCGGCGTGGCCGCTCAACACCGAGATGCAAAGCCGGCTGCGCGCCAGCGAATCGGCGGCGCTGGCGTCATCGATCTACATCGTGGCCCGCAAAGCGCCGCGCCAACCCACCGGCTTCTACACCGATGTCCGCCAAGCATTGCGCCGCCACATGGACGCTAAACTACACCGGCTATGGGCCGAAGGCATCGGCGGGGCCGATTTCTTCATCGCTGCGATTGGCTCGGCGATTGAAATCTTTGGTCAATACGAGCGCGTGATCGACTACGAAGGCCAGATTGTCCGCGCCGACCGCCTGCTGGAAGAGGTGCGCGCCATCGCCACCGATTACGCTGTGCGCCAAATCCTGCACAACGGCTTCGCCGCCGAAATCTCGGCCCTCACCCGCTTCTACGTGCTCTGGCGCTGGAACTACGGCGAGGCGCTCGTGCCCTTCGATGAAGCCAACAAGCTAGCCCATTCCTGCGGCTTGGATTTGGGTCTCCAATTCGGCAAAAAGGGCTGCATCCGCAAAGAAAAGGAATTTGTCCGCGTGCTGGGGCCGCACCTGCGGAAGCTCGCTGAACTTGACGATCCGCGCGATCTGATTGACGTGCTGCACAAAGCTGTGCTATTGTGGGAACAAGGCCAGCGCGCCGAGCTCATCGCCACGCTGGCCGCGAGCGGCTGGGGCCGCCGCGAGGCCTTCTACCGCGTGGGCCAAGCCATTTCCGAAACCCTGCCCCTCGAGAGCAAAGAAAAGAAGCTGCTCGATGGCTTCCTCGCCGGGCGCGAACGGTTGCAAACCGCCGTCGAGCAGTACGGCCAACAAAGGAATATGTTTGAATGAAGAGCAAGGACTTCACCGATTGGGATGCGGTGACGATTGCGCCGCGCCGCGATGGCGGCGATTGGACGGTGGCCGACTATAAGGCGATTGATTTCAATACCGAAGAAGGTTGGCAATGCGCCATTACGATCTTTGAAGACCGCATCAGGGGCCGGTTTTTGGACGTGGTTCAATGCATTGCAAACCAACCTGACGCCGGTTTTGCCGTGATGGCGCTTGATTGTCTCCTGATCGAAACGCTTCAGCAGACACGCCAAGGGGTTGCTGAGACGCCACCTAGCGAGAGTAAGCAATATTTTGTCGATTTTCTAACCAAAACCGCTTTCGCATCTGATTTCGATGAGAACAAAGCGAAGGCGTTTTACAAACACATTCGGAACGGCATCTTACATCAAGCCGAAATCAAAGGCAGTTCGCGCATCCGCACCGACTCCGACCTGCCGATCGTGCAATATGCTCCCGATAACAAGGGGCTGATTATCAATCGGCGCAAGTTCCATCAAAAGTTAGTGCAAGTATTTGATGACTTTATTGCTGACCTACGTAATCCGGCCAATGAACCCCTGCGCAATCTTTTGCGCCAGAAGCTGGATGCCATCTGTCAGATCAAGCGCAGCGCATGAGCGTCAATTACTTTGCGTATGGCTCAAATATGCTCAGCGAGCGTATGCAGGCGCGCATTCCCGCCGCCACAGTGGTTGGCGTGGCGCGCCTGCCCGGCTGGCAGCTCGTCTGGGACAAAATCAGCCAAGATGGTTCCGGTAAAGCGAA
>JAUQOZ010000002.1:2060-3956 GCA_030550625.1 Chloroflexota bacterium
CGGCGGACATCGAACGACTAGACCGCATCGAAGGGGGGTATCAACGTATTCCCGTAGACGTTGAGATCGATGGGAAAGACAAACGCACCGTTTTTACGTATTGCTCAGATCAACGCAACAGTCATCTGTTGCCGTTCAATTGGTACAAAGCATTGGTCATCAAAGGCGCCGAAGAGCATTCGTTGCCGGCCGATTACATCAACCAACTCAAGCAGGCGCCGGCCCAATCCGATCCGCACCGGTCAGGAGCACCGTCATGAAGGCATTCCACACCATTGCCATCCCCCACGATGACATTTTGCAAGGTCGCCTGACCATGGACATCTTTGCCGCCGATTTGTGGGAAGTGTTCAAACAGCGCGGCCCGGCCGAATATCGCCAAGCCGATCTCTTCTTCCAAAAGACCTACCAGACTGAGGGGCTGACCGCACTGCTCGACATCATTGCCGCGCGCCTGCACGGAAGCGGCGGCGACCCGATCCTGCAAATCCAGACCCCGTTCGGCGGCGGCAAAACCCATGCCCTGATCGCGATGTATCACAAGGCGGCGGCATGGGGCGCGCGGCGCGTGGTGATGGTCGGCACGGCGATGGCGGCGCGCGATACGCTGTGGGGCATGCTGGAAGAACAACTCACCGGCCAGCGCCGCCACTTCGACGGCTTGACTTCTCCCGGTCGCACCGACGCCTTTCGCGCGCTGTTAGCCGATCATGCGCCGCTCATCATCATGATTGATGAATTGTTGGAATACATTACCAAGGCCGCCGGGATCAAGGTTGGCGAGAGCACGCTGGCAGCGCAAACTATCGCCTTTATGCAAGAGCTGACCGAAGCCGTCAGCGCGCTTGCCAACGTTGCGCTCGTAGTCACGCTGCCTTCGAGCCATCTCGAACATTTCGACGAACAAGCGGCGCGGCTCTTCCAACAATTGCAGCGGGTCGCGGGGCGGGTCGAGAAAATCTACACACCGGTGCAAGAGCACGAAATCACCCAAGTCATTCGCCGGCGCCTCTTCGCCAGCGTTGACCAAGCGGCCGCCGATCAGCAAATCGCTGCCTTCATCGACTATGCCGAACGCGAAAACCTCTTGCCGCCGGGGGTAGAGCCCTCGCAGTACCGCGACCGCTTCGCCGCGTCGTACCCCTTCCTGCCCGATGTAGTCGATGTGCTCTACCAACGCTGGGGCAGCTTCTCCACCTTCCAACGCACCCGCGGCGTGCTGCGCCTGCTGGCCTTGGTCGTCCATGCTCTGAAACAAGCCAACCTCCCTTACATTTCGCTGGCCGATTTCGATCTTGCCAACCAAGAGATTCGCCGTGAATTGCTCAAACATATTGGCCCCGAATACGATGGCGTCATCGCCTCTGATATTACTGGGCCAGACTCAGGCGCCAAACAGGTCAACCAGCGGATTGGCAAATCGCTGCAAGGGTTGCGCCTTGGCGAACGGGTCACGACCAGCATCTTCATGTACTCCTTCTCTGGCGGGACGGAACGCGGCCTCACGCTCATGGAGATCAAACGCAACGCCACCACGCTTGCCAATCCGGCGAGCGCCGTCGCCGAAGTGGTGGAGGAGCTGAAAGGTCGCCTGTTCTACATTCAATACCAAGCCGGCAAATACTTCTTCTCAAACCAAATCAACCTCAACCGCATGCTGATCATCCGCATGGAAAATGTCAAAGATACGGAGGTGACGCAAACGGAAGAGGCCTTGCTCCGTTCCCGCCTGCGCGGCGATCGCTGCAAAGCGTATATTTGGCGCACCGAGAGCAGTGACATTCCCGACTCGCCCGATCTCAAACTCGTGGTCTTAGCCGAGCTAAACGAAGCAGTGATGCGCCAAATCCTGACCGAAAAGGGAGGCAGCCCGCGCGTCTATCGCAACACCATATT
>JAUQOZ010000044.1 GCA_030550625.1 Chloroflexota bacterium
CGCGACTGATCAACGGATTTGGGATCACATTGTCGAACGGATGAACGAGTTGCTCTTGCATGCGATGGGTGTGATCGACGAGATCTTTGCCAGCTATGACGAGATGCCATTCGGTTTGCAAGTAGAGATGTTCAGCAATTTCGCCCTCAACCAATTCCAGCGCCGTTTGAACCGGCTTGAGATGGCGTGCCAGCAGAGCCTCGCCGAGATTGAAGGGCTGGCGACTGACGACGAGGATGCGGTATGAGCACGTTTGCCCGGCGAGTTGTGTTCCTAACCGGCGCCGGTGGCGGGTTGGGGCGCGAGTTTGCCCGCCAATTGCTGGCTGCCGGCGCTGAACTCATTTTGAGCAGCCATAGCCCAAAGCGTTTGGCTGCTGCGGCTGAGTTTGCCGCTCACGGCCAACCCAACGGGAAGGCCGGACGCATCCGCGCGCTGTTGCCCGCCGATCTGAGCGATCCGGCCAGTTGCGACCGGCTGGCCCAACAGGTTATACAAGTCGCCCCTGATCTTGATCTCATCATTCACAACGCCGGCATCGGCCTGTACGGGCCGCTCAACGCCATACCGGCTGACGCCGCCGAACGGCTGCTCCGCATCAACTTGTACGCCCCGATCCGGCTGACAGCAGCGCTCTTGCCTGTCTTGCGCAACCGGCCCAACGGCCAAATCGTCTTCATCTCGTCAATCCTTGGCCGGGCCGCGCTCCCTAACATTAGCGTCTACAGCGCGGCCAAATTCGGTTTGCGCGGTTTTGCCAGCGGCCTCACCGCCGAGGGGTATAGTGTCAGTACCGTCTATCCCTTCTTCACCCAAACCGACATTCTCGACGCACCCCAGTACGGTGGCGGGCCAAAGCGGCGCGTGCCGGGATGGTTGGTTGATCAACCGCCGCCAGTAGTACGGGCTAGCCTCGCCGGCATCGCTGCCCGCCGCCGCCATATCTACCCCAGTTGGAAAGCCCGCCTCTACGCAACGGTAGCGGACATCGCGCCTGATATCTTGCCGCCCTTCAGCCGGTTGGTCGCAGGGTGAAGCGGGAATGGGGTGCGGCAGTTAAACTGCCGCACCCCATACGTTCCTTCTGTCATTGCGAGGGAGTGGCGGCCACCAGCCGCGCTGGGGCCGCTCGACCGAAGCAATCTCCCGCTTTGCCGCAACGGGTTCATTCCGTGCTCGCGGGGGATTGCGTCGCCGCGCGGCGAGGCGGGCGTTGCCCGTCCCCGACCGTTCGGCTCGCAATGACAATGAGGGAGCGGCGGGGACAGTCCCCTCCCCAGCCTTCCCCCGCTGAGGGCGAGAGGCACATTTCCCCTCCCCCAGCGGGGGAGGGGCAAGGGGTGGGGGCCACCATCCCGCCGAGAAGTGAACACAGTGACGATGCTGTTGCCGGGAAAACATCTTGACAGCACCGTATTGCTCTAGGTCTGTGGTACACTAGGGAGAGTACCAAGACACACCAGCGCGCAGACGCCCCAACGCTTGGGTACGTGGTGTCTGCGCGCTCCTCATCATTAGCAGGATTGAGTGTATGAGCGAGCTTGCCGAAGAACTCACCCGCCTGACGTGCGACCTGATCCGGTTTGAGACCATCGCCGGACGGCCTGATCAGTTACAGGCAGCGATTGATTATGTCGCTAACTATCTGGCTGATGTGCCGGGCATTTATCTCGAACAAAGCAGCGCCGAAGGCAAACCGGCGTTGGTGGTCACGTTGCGACCTACTCGCACGCCGCGCCTGATGCTGAACGGCCATTTGGACGTAGTGGTTGGTCAGCCGCACCAATTCGCGCCGGAGGTGCGCGATGGCCGAATCTATGGACGCGGCAGTCAAGACATGAAGGGGAGCGTGGCGGTGATGATGCGCTTGATCCGCGATTTAGCCGCCCGCTCTAATCCGCCCGACGTTGGCTTTCAGTTTGTGACCGATGAAGAGATTGGCGGTCGCAACGGCACTGGCCGGCTGCGCGATGAAGGCTGGCAGTGCGCGTTTATGCTCTGTCTCGAACCGACCGATCTCGGTATCTTATTCGAGCACAAAGGCGGCATGTGGGCCCAGTTGCGCATCCCCGGTCGCGCTGCCCACGGTTCGCGGCCATGGGAAGGTGATAACCCGATCTACCGCCTAACCCAAGGTATTACCGCCATCACCGAACGCTATCCGCCGCCAACTGGCCCGCACGATTGGCGCACCTCGGTCACGCCGACCGAAATTCAGGTGGGGGCCGGTTCGCGCAATCAGGTGCCGGCTGAGGCGCTGGTGACGTTTGATATTCGCTGGACGGCTGATACGACGCCGGAGGCGATTCAAGCCGATCTGCAAGCTGCCTTCCCGACTGCCGAATTGGTCAGCGTCATGGCCAGCGCCGGTCTCCGCACCGACCCCGAACACCACGAGGTCAGCCAGATCGCCGAGCTGATCGAGCGCTACACCGGCCAGCCGCCGCGCTTCTACCGCGAACATTTCGCCACCGATGCGCGCTACTATTCGCATATCGGCGTACCCGCCATCTGCCTCGGCCCGGTGGGGAAAGGGTTACATTCGGCAGAAGAATGGGTCGACATCGCGAGTCTGGTGACGCTCTATCAGATCATTACCGGCTATATTGACACCCTGCACGAGCGGTAAACGCACAATGCCTTCCCGCCAGCTCGCGCTGCCATCGAGAGCGAGTTCACAACGTATCGAATCAGAAGTTCAAACCAGCTATGCTTTACCTATTACAAACTCTACCCGGCCTTGCCGCGCTCACGTGGCGCGAAGTTGAACAAAAGATCCGGCCCGACTCTGATCGACCGGCGCCGCGCCAAGTCGGCATTCGCGGCGTGCCGGCGCGTAATGACCTCATCTTGCTCGACCATCAAGGTTCGCCGCGCCCGCTGTTGGCGTTGCGCACGATTGAGGACGTCTTTGTCGTTGCCACCCGCGGCTTTAAAATCGCGCCCGACGATCGCGGCCTGCGCCAGATCCATGCTGCCACCCGCAACGAAGACGCGGTGAAACCGGCGCTCGACGTTTGGCGGCGGTTGAACGGCGGTAAACGCAACGGCACCTTTCGCGTCGTCACGCGCATCGTCGGCAAACACAGCTTTCAGCGCCGCGAGTTTGGTCGCGCCGTCGCCGACGCGATTCGCGATGGCTGGCCGGGACGCTGGCAGCCTATCGAGGAAGAGGCTGATCTGGAAGTGTGGGCAACGTTGCTCGAACAAGAACTGATCGTGGCGATCCGGCTCTCTGACGCCTCGTTGCGCTTACGCGGCAAGATTGCCCATCTGCCGGCCTCGCTGCGCCCAGCCCTAGCAGCAGCGATGGTGATGTTGACCCATCCGGCTGAAGATGACATCTTTCTCGACCCAATGGCCGGTGTTGGCACCTTGTTGCTCGAACGAGCGGCAGCAGGGCCGTTTACCGCGCTGTACGGCGGCGACATCAGTCCGGCGGCAGTGACGGCGATGCGGGCCAATTTGCGCGGCGTGCGCGGCCAGATCGAAGTGCGGCGCTGGAATGCGACGAAGTTGCCGTTGCCTGACGCAAGCGTGACCAAGGTGGCGGTGAATCTACCTTTTGGCACCCAGATTGGCGAGGGCGAAGACCTCGAAGATCTGTACCGCGATGTGCTGTATCAGATTGCCCGCGTGCTCAAGCCGGGAGGGAGACTGGTGACGCTTGTCGCCGATCAGCAACTGCTCGACCGCGCCCGCGCTCATGCCGCGCCGGTCTTGCGCGCCACCGCCCGCCACCGGGTGCTGGTGCTCGGCCACCGGGCAACCATCTGTGAACACATCCGCGTGGCCGGTGCGGCAACTCCGCCGCCGCCACCACTACCCCCCGAAGATGACGACTGGGAGTAACCCATGCCGCGCCGAATCCGTTCGCTGATCAGTACGTTGATTATTGTGTTCGTCTTTTGGTTGATCTGGTCGCGGCTGCACATCGTGATCTGGGTGC
>JAUQOZ010000351.1 GCA_030550625.1 Chloroflexota bacterium
AAACGCTGGTGCGGCGCGCAAACGCGCCACTAGATCGGCCAACGCCGCCGCGTCGCGCACAATCCGCGTCGCAGCAGGAGATGAACTGGTCACTGGCGCTTCGCTGCCAAACAGCGCGAGCTGGGTGGGGCCACCGGCAGCCGGCGGCGCCGCCGGCAGATCGGCGGGCAACTCGGCCAATGCCGGCGCTTGCACCACCGGCGGTAACTTCTTGATCAAATTTGAGCTGACGCCAAACTCCAGCTCTTGCAAAAGAGCCATCACCGCGGCCCGATCGTACACGCCGAGCCGGGCCGCCTCTAAGTCAAGCTGCACCGGCACATCGGTCACAATCGTTGCCAGTTGGCGCGAAAAACGGGCTGCATCCGCTTGCTCATTCAGCAAGGTCTGGTAGCGCTTCGGCGCATCAGAAATATGGTTGAGGAGATTGTCGAGCGAGCCAAACTGCTTGAGCAAGGCAATCGCGCCCTTCTCACCGATCCCGCGCACGCCGGGGATGTTGTCAGAGGCATCGCCCTTGAGACCGCGCAAATCGGCGAGTTGCGCCGGTTCGAGGCCATCGTACCGCTTGCGCACCTGCTCGACATCGTAGAGCGTTACGCTCGTCTTGCCGCCGTAAGGGTTGGCCAACGCCACGCGCACATGCTCGTTCACCAATTGCAACACATCAGAATCGCCAGTGAGGATGATCACATCCAGCCCTTGCGCAGTCGCTTGGCGAGCCAGCGTGCCGATTACATCATCGGCCTCAAATCCTTCAGCGGTGTAGATCGGAATTGATAGCGCCCGCACCAACTGCGTGATCCGCTCAAACTGCGGGTAGAACTCTTCTGGCGTCTCAGCGCGCCCGGCTTTGTACTCAGCGTAAAGGTCATCGCGAAAGGTACGCCCGACGTCGAAAGCAACGGCAGCATATTCAGGCCGGTAATCGGCCAGTGCCGTCAACAAGATTTGGGCAAAGCCAAACACGGCATACGTCGGCTCGCCGCGCGACGAGCGCAGACCGCTCTCGCGCAAGGCAAAAAAGGCGCGATACGCCAACGCATGGCCATCAACTAACACCAACAACGGGCGCGCCATACCAAAGCTCCATTCCCAACGATGCGCAACACCCTTTCTGCGCGCATGGATTATACCACGCCGCAATATGGGAACATCCTCGCTAAACGTAAACGGGCGTTAGTTGCTACGTGGTACAATGTGAGCAATGTCAAAGGCGCTGGCGTACCAACGCACGATTGCCTAATGTTTGACCCCGCCAGCCGCAAACACAACACACTTGACACACTTGTATGACCACAGCCATTGTGACCGATCAGCGGTTCGATCTCCATACATGGCACGGCCACGTTGAACAGGCCAGCCGGTTGCATGCCATTCAGCGCGCCATCCAATCAGCGGGCTTGCTCGGCTACCTCAAACCATTGCCCATCCGCCCGGCGACCGAAGCCGAATTGCTGGCCGTGCATAGCCCGCACATGCTGCACCGGGTACGCCAACTGGCCAGTTATGGCGGGGGTCAGATCGATAGCGACACCTACGTCACCGCCGATTCGTGGGAGGTCGGTTTGCTGGCGGCAGGCGCGACGATCTGCTTAGCCGAAGCGATCGCTGAAGGGCGTTGTCACAACGGGTTTGCGCTCGTCCGCCCACCCGGCCATCACGCGACCGACACCCGCTCGATGGGGTTTTGTCTCTTTAACAACATTGCAATTGCGGCGCATGCGCTGCTCGATCGGTACGGCTGCAAACGGATCGCGATCATTGACTTTGACGTCCATCACGGCAACGGCACCCAAGACATCTTCTACCGCGACGGGCGGGTGCTCTTTTGTTCGACCCATGCCTCGCCGCTCTACCCCGGCACCGGCGCTATCCACGAAATGGGAGACCCGCGCACTGCCGTCGGCGCTACGCTCAATGTGCCGTTACCGTACAGCACCGGCGATCAGGGGTATGATCGCGTCTTCCGCCAGATCATCGGGCCGGCGCTGCGCCGGTTTCAGCCCGAAATCATGCTGGTTTCCGCCGGATTCGACGCGCACTGGAGCGATCCGATCGGGCCGATGGCGCTTTCGGTGAACGGGTTTGCCCGTATCGTGCAGCATTTGCTTGATTGGGCCGCTGAGCTGTGTGATGGCCGGATCGGCTTTGTGCTTGAGGGTGGCTACAGCTTGCCCGCCCTCGCTGCCGGCGTCGTTGCCACGCTTCGCTTAATGGTTGGCATGGATCCCGGCCCTGACCCGATGGGTGGCGTGCAGGCGCCCGAACCAGCGATTGACCATATCATTACCGCATTGCAGAATCAACATCCGCTCTTGATGCAGACCGGTTATCAGGGAGAAGCATGATTGCAGTGATTAACTATGGCGCCGGCAATCTGCCCAATGTGGTGCGCGCATTGCGGCGAGTTGGCGCCGATTTGACCGTTACCGACAATCCCGAAGTGATTCGTTCGGCGCAGGCCGTCGTGTTGCCCGGCGTGGGCGCTACCGCCGATACGATGGCAAGCCTGCGCCAGCTCGGCATTGCCGCTGTCTTGCCAGCAGTAGTGGCAGCCGGCACACCGTTTCTCGGCATTTGCGTCGGCATGCAGGTCTTATTGAGCGAGAGTGAGGAATTCGGCCCCCATCCGTGCCTCGATATTGTGCCGGGAACCGTGCGACGGCTGCCCGACAGCGCCGGCAAAATCCCGCAAATCGGGTGGAATCAGGTACAAATTGCCCCTGAATTTCGCGAACATCCACTCTTTACCGGCATTCCCGATGGGGCCGATGTCTATTTCGTTCACTCGTACTACTGTGATGTCGCTGATCCGGCGATCATTGCTGCGCGCACCGATTACGGATTGCTCTTTCCGAGCGTGATCATCCGCGACCGGCTGGCAGCGGTGCAGTTTCACCCCGAAAAGAGCGGCGACTATGGCTTGCGCTTGCTCGCCAACTTTGTGGCGTGGAGTGGCGCAACCACTCAGAGAGGATGAGACATGGAGATTATTCCGGCGATTGATTTGAAAGACGGGCGCTGCGTGCGGCTGTATCAAGGCGATTTCGCCCAGATGACAGTCTACGCCGACGATCCGGTCGCAGTAGCCCGCAACTGGCAAGCGCAAGGGGCAACTCGCCTGCATCTAGTCGATCTCGATGGCGCCCGCGCCGGGAGACCACAGAATGTCGATGCTGTCTTGGCGATTACCCAAGCCGTGCAGATTCCTGTGCAGCTTGGCGGCGGCTTGCGCCGCGAAGAGGATGTCGAGGCAGCTTTAGCCCTTGGGGTCGAGCGGGTCATTATCGGTACCGCCGCGATCGCCGAAACCGAATTGGTGGCTCGACTGCTCAATCGCTTCGGCGAGCAGATTGTGATCGGGATCGACGCGCGGAACGGTATGGTGGCGACCGATGGCTGGACAGTCACTTCAACCGTGACAGCCGCCACACTCGCCGCGCAGATGGCTGCACTCGGCGCGCGCCGGATCATCTATACTGACATTAGTCGCGACGGTGCGCTCAGTGGGCCTAACTTCACTGCACTGGCTGAATTGATGCGCGCCGATGGCCCGGCGATTATCGCGAGCGGCGGCATTGCCACCCTCGATCACGTGCGCCGGCTGGCCCAGCTTGGAGTCGAGGGAGCGATTATCGGCAAGGCGTTGTACGTAGGAGCGATCAGCTTGCCCGAAGCATTGGCCGTCGCCCAAACGGTGACTTCACAACCATAAGAGGATGGTATGTCGAATTCAGACCTCACTGCGCGTTACGAAGAAGAGCGCCTGCGTGCCCAAGAGCAATCGCAACTCGTCTACCTGCAAAGCCAGATCGACGAATTGCGCCGCCTGCTCAAAGACCAGACCAACAAATATCAGTGGGCAATGGAGCAGGTGCGCAAGAACGAGGGCGCAATCGCGCAGATGCAAAGCCTCTTCGAGCGCCATACGAGCGAAGTTGCCCAAGCCAACGAAATTGTGCGCCGCGATGTGGTCGCCTTACGGCGCGAAGTAGCGGCGGCGCTGGTCAAGATCGAAGAGGGTGTGCGCCCGCTGCGTGATATGCAGTCGCAGATTCAGCAAATCGCCGAAGCGCGCAAACAAGATCGCGATTTTCTGGCCGGCTGGCTGAGCCGGATTGAACAGGCCGAGCGCCAAATCGCCGCGTTATCGTCACAGATCAAAGAACTCGATGAGCGCCAACGCCAGTTTGCTCTCCAACTCGAACGCCTGCGCGAAGCTGACGCCGCCGTGATGCAAGAAATGCGTCGTTTCAATGATGAACTACAGGTCGAAAAGCAGCAAATGCGGCGGATGGCGGTGGAAGCGCAACAGTTTGTCGCTGATCTGCGCCCCGTTGTCGATGAACAGCGTTCACGGATCGACCGGCTAGAAGAGATCCGCCAGCAGATCGATCTCTTTGCCGAAGCGTTACCGGCGCAAATCAAAGAGTTGAATGCAAAACTGCCTGATATGGTCAACGAAATAAAGCGGATTGAGCGGATCTCAACCGAACGCTTCCTGATGAACCAAGAACGGCTGGAAGAGCTGCGCCAGATGGCTGATGAGCGGATGAGCGCGCTGCAAGAGACTGACGAGCAATATTTGCGTCAATTGACGGCATGGCTCGAACGGGTTGATGGATGGTTGCGCGAGCTTGAGCAGCGCCTCACGCGCACAACTGATCGGATGGAGCTTGAACAAAAGGCGCAGCTCTTGCGAATTATGGAATTGGAGCGACGCGAGGCAGAAACCCTCAATGCCCAACTAGCCACACTGCGCCAACGGCTCGAACAGGCGCGTGCTGCTCATCTCGAATTGGGCGGCGGCGATCAGCGATCATAAATACAAGGCACTGGCGGCAATTGCCCGCTTCAGCGCCTTGGCATCACACGTGCGCTACCCGCCGCAATACGAAAATGCGCGGGTAGAGACCGCCGAGATCAACACGCAGGTGTTGCTCAAGTCGCCATTCCGGCAACTCGGCTAAGGTGCGCTCCATGAGTCGCACTTCGTGGCTGATGATCACTGCGCATCCATTTAGCCGCGTGACACGGGCAGCCTCGCGCAGCAATGCCGGGTAGAGCGTGACATTGCTGGCGTGCGAACCGACCAAATGACCAAATGGCAGGTCAGCCAACACCACATCAACACTTGCCGGCGGCAATGGCAATTGTTGCGCATCCCAATCGTGCAACGCAACCTTGTGGCTTAGGCCGGCAGCAGCGAGGTTGCGATAGGCGCATGCCAACGCCTCGGGATCGGTATCACACCCGATTGCCTGCGCTGCCGGCCCGATCAACAACCGCTCGATCAGCAGCGTACCCGAACCGCATGCCACATTTAGCACTCGATCGCTGGCGCGCGGCTTACTTAGCAGCGCCATCGCATGCGCTACCGGCCCATTGAGCGCCCCTTCGCGATTGCATACCCGCCATGGGCGGGTCGCCAACGGGCGTGGCGTCAAGCGCACCAGCACATCCCAACCGGCCCGATCGCGGCTGGGGCGCAAGCGCAGCACCAGATCGCCATCTTCGTCGCCAACTGCAAGGCCCAGCCGCTCGCTGAGCTCGTGTTTGAAGCGCCGCAGCACACTGCTCTCGGCGCCGGCAGCGCTGAGAAAGAGGGTTTGAAACGTGTTAGTAGGATGCAAACGGCGCACCGTGTCGATCATCGCCGTCACTGCACGAAAGTGCTCATCACCGAGCAAAGCCCGTGGCCGCGGAATGGCAAAGCTGCGCACTAAAAAGACTGAAGTAGCGCAGCGCACATCGAATAGCGCCGGCAATGGGCCGCGCATCGTCGCGCTGATCACCCCGCTCTCTCCCGGCGGGTCGAGCCGGATGCCGGCGATCCGCTGCGCTTCCGCGCGCGCCAACGCTTCTAGACCAGCGGGAACAATGATTTCAATTCGGTGCGACATTGTTATACTATTAAATGAAGAGACAAGGTTAGCGCTATCGCCTTGTTAGTATACACGCAAAATGCCTATGGACATCGGAACAACGATTTGGCCGCCTATGCCGGCGCGACCGCAGGCGCTGGCTGCAAGCTGGTCGCGCTACGACCACGGCGCGCTGCGTGAATACTTGCAACGCGCGCGTGAGATCGGTTTGCGGCACGTACGCTTTGATCTGCGCTGGGCAGAGGTACAACCAAGCGCGCAGCGGATTTCGGTCGCTGCGCTTGATGGCTTCCACCGCGGCCTTGATCTTGCCCAAGCTAACGGTCTGCACGTGGTTGTCTCGCTGATGAGCGCCACCCTTGGCCCGGCGCTCCATTTGCCCGATTGGGCGCTGGGCGTGCCGGCGCAAGCGTTGACCAACCAAGCAGTGAGCGAGATCTTCGCAACTCCGGCGTTGACGATTCTTGACAATACCTTCTACCGGCGCGAGCCGGTGCGCGATCTCTATACCGATCCCGACATGCGGGCCGCGCAACGCTATTTGCTCCGCGAAGTGATCGGTAATTTCGCCGCCCATCCGGCCATTCACGGCTGGTTGCTGGCGACCGGGATCGAGCGGGTGCGCCCGCCTACCGATCACCGCGATATGGCAGCGTGGTGGGCCGATCTCGCCGAGCGCGCTCGCGCCCACGGCGCCAGCCGGCTGTTTGGTCAGATTGATGCTGCTGCGCTGAGTGACCCCGCCAGTTTGCGCCCCTATGACATCGCCATGGCCGGCGGCGAAGTGGTGGTAAGCGTGGGACCATGGCCGCCGCTCGGCGATGGGCCGCCAGCCCGCGGCGAGGCAGTCTGTTTCTTGCACGCCGTGGTCGCTGGTTTGCTGGCCGAAGAAGTGAACGACACCGCCGCCGCGCAAGTGGTGGTCGCCGATCTGGGCTGGCCCACCGCCCCTCGTCCGCAATGGCGCGGCTGGCAGAGCGATGAAATCTTTGCCCAACCGGCCCAAACCTTCTTGGCCGATGAAGAAGCGGTCGCCACCGCCTTGCAAGCCGCCTTGCCAGCATTGGCCCGCGCCGGCGCCGCCGCAGTCTGGCTGGCCGGGATGGTCGATCCAACGGAGGAACAGTGGAAGATTCCACCGTTCGACCGCAGTTGGCCAGCGCGCACATGGGGTTTATGGACGGCGGATGGCCGCCCAAAAGCAAGTTGGGAGGCGCTGCGCGAGACGATTGGCAGCCTGCCGGCGCAGGGTGCATTGCCAACCCTGCCGGTGGAACCTGACCGTTTCTGGCGCGATCCGGCCAACGAACTGCGCCGGCTCTGGCGGGAATATCGGGCCGAGATGGTGTGAACACCAGAGGACACGGATTGGCATAGGTTGGGCCATCCGTGTCAATCCGTACCCTATTCCCCGCCTATGGCTGGCGGTTGCCAACCCCATTCAGCCAACAACGCCAGATCGGCCTTGGTCAAGACCCCAGCCGCCGCAGCGCGGGCCAGCAGATCGGGCCGGCGGGCCAAGGTGCGGCGCAACCGCTCGGCTCGCCGCCAACGGGCAATCTCGCCATGGTGTCCAGAGAGCAACACCGGCGGCACACTCAACCCCTCCCAGACCGCTGGACGGGTGTAGTGCGGATATTCGAGCAAAAAGTCGCTGTGGCTCTCTTCGACGATCGACTCGCTGTCAATCACCCCCGGCACCAAGCGGGCCACTGCATCCACCACCACCATCGCCGCTAACTCACCGCCGGTCAACACATAATCGCCAATGCTCAGCTCGCGGTCGATTAGCGTCGCGCGCACCCGCTCATCGATCCCCTCATAGTGACCACAAACGAGGATCAAGCGCGGCAAGGCCGCTAATTCATGCGCGATGCTCTGGGTAAACAACTCGCCGTCAGGCGTCAGCAGAATAGTTGGCCCGGCGTGCTCGTCAGCGGCGCGCACTGCCCGAATCGCCGCCGCCAACGGCTCAGCTTTCATCACCATCCCGGCGCCGCCGCCATACGGCGTATCATCGGCAGTGCGATGGCGATCGGTCGCCCACTGGCGAATATCGTGCAAGTGAATCGCAATCTTGCCAGCCTGCTGCGCCCGCTTGAGAATGCTCTCGGTCAGCGGCCCCTGAAACATCGCCGGAAAGAGGGTGAGAATATCGAACCGCATGCCGGTTATGCCTCGACGCTACGCAGATACTGGTCGAAAAACTCGACGACGCGCCGGCAATACGTCACCCGATCGACAAAATACCCGCCGCAATGCTCGGCGCCGGGCACCTCCCACAGCATGCGCGGCTCGCGGGCAGCGTCATACAATTGGCGCGCATGGCTCACCGGGATCAACGAGTCGTCAAGACCGTGGATGATAAAGACCGGTCGTGGCGCAATCTGGCCGATGGCGTCAATCGGGCGAGCTTGGCTAAAGCGGTAGCCGTGACGACGAGCAACGATCGCGTCGGCCAAGCGCACTAACGGCTTAGGCGGGATACGCAGCACTTGGGTGATGCTGTGAGCTACTACATCATCACCAGCAGTAAACGAGCTATCGGCGACAAGCGCCTTCACCGACTGATCGCGGGCCGTCGCCAAAATCCCCACTGCTGCTCCCATCGAATAGCCAACCACACCAATCGCAGCAGCAGGCATCCGCTGGCGCACAAACTCGAGCGCCGCCAGCAGATCATCCACCTCGCGGCTCACCAGCGTCTGCGGCCACGGATCCGATTCGCCGCGGCCACGATAATCAAACAGCAGCACATTGTAGCCAGCTCGCCAGCAATAGCTGCCAATGCCAAGCAATTCATCTTTGCTGCCGGCATGGCCATGGCTGCCCACGATCACCGCATTCGTTTCCGGGCGCGGCAGCCACCATCCCGCCAGCCGCAGACCATCGCTGCTGCGAAACTCAACCGTCTCAAACGGCACCCCTAACTCCCACGGAGTAAAAGTATAGCTATCGAGATAGGTACGGCGCGGCGGCGGGCTGACCCGCAAACTGACGTAGTATGCCGTGCCAGTAATCCCACCTAACACACCGATGGCGCCGGTCAGCGCCATCGGTAACAGACTCCAGCCAGATTTTTCTGCCATACTCCTATCCTCGTGCAGTTCCGACAAACTCAAACACCGGCGTGGCCTGCGGCTGCAACAACAGATGGATTTCATACAACCCATCGGCATGCCGGCCATGGAATGGCAGCCCCAACCCGGTTGCCAGCCGGATCATAGCGGTATTATCGGCATGCGTCAAAAAGATCAGCCGTTCGAGGTTTGCTGCCCGCGCCTCGGCCAGCAGCAATTCCAACATCTTACGCCCAACCCCCGCCCCATGATAGTCATCCCGCACCAAAATGGAGGCCTCAGCTACCTTGGGGTTATGCGGCAAGCGGGCAAAACGGGCGACCGCAATCGACTCCTCGCGCCCATGCTCGTCGGCCAACGCCACCAACGCCACTTCGCGGCGCGGATTAATCGCCGCCAACCGTTGCGCCGATTTATGAACTAGTTCCGGCGAGGCATGCTCAGCCGCGATGAAAAACCGGCGATAGATCGATTCCGGCGACAAGCGATAGAACATCCGCTCGAGCAGTTCAGCATCCGCAGCGGCAAGACTGCGCACGCGCAACGTGCGGCCATCACGGGTAGTAATGGTAAGCGGCATCGACTGGCTAACACGTTGTTCGTTCATACTAACCTCCAGCATCGCTCGTGCTCTGGCAGCAGAGGAAACAGAGCAGATACGGCAGATTGCACACCTTCGAGCATCTGAGCTGATGCGTGCCGCCGCTGCGCTGCACATACAGCGCTAAAGGTATTGTAGCATGAGAGTGGTACACTGTGGCACTTTTATAACGCAATGCGTTATGGAAGAATGACAACCAACCGGCCTGCGCTCGATCCGGCCCACCGGACGGCTGCAGGCAAATCACGCCATGTACCGCGTATCGCCAATGAACAGCGAGGATCGTTTGCTTGAATTAATTGCGATTGTTGGCCCCACTGCCGTGGGTAAAACCGAATTAGCGGTCGCATGGGCGCAGCAGATCAACGGCGAGATTGTCTCTGCCGATTCGCGCCAGATCTACCGTGGTATGGACATCGGCACCGCCAAGCCAACCCCTGCCGAACGCGCGCAAGCGCCGCACCACCTGATCGACATTCGCGATCCTGATCAACCTTTTTCGTTAGCCGAATTTCACGATCTGGCGCTGGCGGCGATTGCCGATATTCAAGCGCGCGGGCGCACACCACTGCTGGTTGGCGGCACCGGGCAATATCTGGCAGCAGTCTTGGAAGGTTGGCAGATTCCGCGCGTCGCTCCCCAGCCAGAGCTACGCGCCGAACTCGAGCAAGTAGCGGCGCAAGAGGGCGCTGCCGCACTCCATGCCCGCCTCGCCGCAGTTGATCCAGTCGCGGCGGCGCGCATTCCAGCCACCAACGTGCGGCGGGTCGTGCGCGCGCTTGAAGTCTATCTGGTTAGCGGCGAACCGATCTCGCGCCTGCAAGAGCGGCAACCGCCTCCTTTTCGCCCGCGCACGATCTGGTTGCACCGGCCACGGGCCGAACTTTACGCTCGTGCCGATGCCCGCATCGAACGCATGATCGCTGCCGGCTTGGTTGCAGAGGTCGCAAACCTGCTGGCCCGCGGCTACGATTGGTCATTGCCGGCGATGTCGAGCCTTGGGTATATTCAGTTCCGGCCTTACTTTGAAGGGACTGCTGACCTGACAACCTGCATCGAACGGCTGCGCTTCGACACTCATGCCTTTATCCGCCGGCAAGAGATGTGGTTCCGCCGTTTGCCCAACCTCGAAATCTGGACGCCCGATCACCCGGCTTGGCGCGCCATCATCGCTTGAAAAACATCGTATTCGCGCACCACATGCTCCAGAAACCGTTCGGGATGGCCATCAGCCGGGGGCAATGCGAGCCGCTGGCGAATCAAAGCCGCAAGCTGCCCGGCCAGTGCGTGGC
Organism: Chloroflexota bacterium; assembly: GCA_030550625.1. Taxonomy (GTDB): domain Bacteria; phylum Chloroflexota; class Chloroflexia; order Chloroflexales; family Chloroflexaceae; genus Chloroflexus. The sequence goes on from JAUQOZ010000351.1 coordinate 10,862, forward strand.
GCGCCTCTTCACTAAGCGCATCGCGGCAGCGTAAGAAGTCAAACACGAGCGCCATATCCGCCAGCGATAAGCGCTCGAGGTTCGGCAACAACGGTGTTGGCGGCGCATCGGTCGCACGCGGCGGCACCTGTATTCTGACCGGACTTACGATTTGGTCAAGCGTGATGAGATTGCCTTCGCGCACCACCACCGTACCGGCGGTAAGATCACCTAGCCGGCGGTTGTGACGATCGATAAAGATCGCCAGCAGGCCAATGCCGTACCCAAACGGCAAAAAGTCAATTGCCCGCATCAGATTACGCACCACGACCGCTGCGCCATCAACCGGACGGCCACCCTCGCGCAGCACGCGCAACCGCAACCACCGTTTCCCCGGCGTCTGGCCGTTCCAGATCAACTCGAAGAAGACGTAATAGCCCCAATTCAGCACAAAAGCGAACAACGCCCACAACGCCCACAGCAAGTCTTCATTGCCAATCCCAACGTCGTTGCTAGAGAAAACGACGGTAGCAGCCATCATCAGGAACGTGACCAGAATCGTATAATCAATCACCGCCGCTAGACCCCGGCTGGCCAGCCCGGCGGTGGTGTAGGTCATGATGACGCCTTCCGGCGTTTCGACGCGATACGTATTGGCAATGTGATCAGCAGTAAGCATTCGGGTATAGTCTATGGAGTGCGGCAGTTGTACTGCCGCACGCTGCCATCACCAGAGCTATTTCTTCATCTATCGAGTGCAGCAGTACGACTGCCGCACAATGCCATTCTTCATCTATGGAGGGCGGCAGTGTAACTGCCGCAGACTGCCATCACGCGCAGAGCAGGATAGAGCGAAGCATGCTCCCACTCGCAGCCATCATCACAACGCGCGCAACGTCACCTACCAATCCACCTCGAGCACGTTACTCGCTCGGCAACTCAGCATCATCAGGCGGCGCCGAGACCAATTCTGGTTCATGCTCCGCTTCCAGATGCTTCATATCATTCACCACTTTGACCCGCCAGTGTTTGTAACCAATTTCGAGAATCGTGATCGAGGTGTTACCGATATGCGGGTACCGGCCAAAATGCGTGTCGTGAAAGTTTTCGGCATGGGCTAACAAGGCGCGCACGCAGCCGCCATGCGTGATGAAGGCCAGCGTTTGACCACGATGCTGGGCCGCCATCGCCTCGACGGCTGTCACCACCCGCTGCCGCAGCGCCGCCACCGTTTCACCACCGCCGCGCGGCAGGTCATAGCCCTGCATAATCTGATTCCACTCCTCAGGAAACTGTGCCCGCACCTCATCAGTTGTGAGACCGCTCCAGTGGCCAGTATCAATCTCGCGCAACGCCGGCAACAGTTGCACCGGCACCTTCAACACCGCGCCAATCTCCCACGCCGTCTGGTAAGCGCGCGACAAATCGCTGCTATAGATAGCGGCAAACGTCACCCCCTCGCGCGCCAGCCGGTTGGCTAACAAACGCGCCTGCCGGTAGCCAATCTCATTGAGCGGAATGTCAGCATGGCCTTGCCAGCGTCCCTGCATATTCCAATCGGTCTCGCCGTGACGGATCAAATAGACGGTGGTCATGTCATTCTCCGCAAAGAATCCATTGGTTCTCTTGCTATGGTAACACAGAGTTATGACCGGAATGTTAAACGACCAGCAAGAGGGTTGGCGATCGTGGCTGTGGACTCCACCCGCTCTCCTTCTGTCATTGCGAGGTGCAGGAGCAGAGCGTTGCGCTGCCCATGCGCCGAAGCAATCTCCTTCTTCAGCGGAAGACATGCCTGTCAGCAGGTCTCTCCCTCTACAGCAGGAGATTGCTTCGGGCGCTCCGCGCCCTCGCAATGAAAGGCGGAATACAGTTGAGCGCATTTCCCCATCACCTCACACATTACTTTCTTACACAAACATCATAGTGCGTCAAATACTAGATATGCTGGTAATAATGTGGTAATAAGGGCAGGTAAGCTTTCAACCGCGAGGTTTGTGTTCACATCAGGCTATGGCTCCGTCAGCGTTCGCTTATGCGCAGCCGCGTTGTGGCACGCCTTGGTGTCCATTCACCTGAGGTCTTGGTTATTGCTACAGGAGTCTCCAACATGTCAAGCGTGCTTCGTTACGTCGCCTTACTGACGGTTCTTACCCTCACCTTGGCTGGTATGCCGGTGGCGCTGCCGGTCGCTGCCGCCGCAATACCGGTAGCACCGCTGCTGACCGCTGATGGCGCCTTGCGGGCCAATGCACTCGCCCCCGGCGCGCTCGATCTTACCGGCCGGAATGTTACCCTCGACCCAGCGCGCGGGCCGGTGTTCCATTCCGCCGCGCTGACGAGCACGACTGGGTGGGAGCATTTGGGATCGGGGATTGACGGCGCGCTAAATGACAGAGTCTTTGCGCTAGCCGTCGCTCCCGATGGCAAGGTGTACGTGGGTGGCGCTTTCACCAATGCAGGTGGAAACGCGGCGGCTGATTATGTCGCGATGTGAGATCCTGCCACCCAAACATGGAACGCATTAGGCAGCAATGGCAACAGTGATGGGGCAATTGCAAATGTTTATAGCCGCGTCTTTGCCCTAGCCATCGCCCCCGATGGCAAGGTGTACGTGGGTGGCGCTTTTGACGATGTTGCCGGCATTCCCGAAGCTGATAACGTAGCCGTGTGGGATCCGGTTATCGAGCAATGGAGCGCCCTCGGCAGCAACAGCAGCGGCGATGGCGCATTGCAAAATACCGTCAACGCACTAGCTATCGCCCCCGATGGCAAGGTATACACAGGTGGCAGCTTCACCAATGCCGCAAAGAACGCCGCCGCCGATTATGTAGCGGTATGGGATCCGGTTACCGAAGAGTGGAGCGCCCTCGGTAGCAATGGCAGCAGCGATGGCGCTGTCGGACAAGGCTCGGACTACCCAAGTGTCAATGCATCTGTTTTTTCACATGCGCATCTCTCCTACTGGCTACGACCGTGTCGGACAAGGCTCGGACTACCCAAGTGTCAATGCATTAGCTATCGATGCCAATGGACGGGTGTATGTTGGCGGGGATTTTATAAATGTTGCCGGCATTGCCGCTGCCGATTACGTAGCTATGTGGAATCCATCGATCCAGCGATGGAGCGCCCTTGGCAGCAATAGCAGCGGCGATGGAGCCATTAGCGGCGAGTATGTTGACGTATCAGCGCTTGCCATTGACGCGAATGGCCGGGTCTATGCCGGCGGCGATTTTGATAATTTGGCCGGAATCGCTGCGGCCGATAGCGTAGCAGTGTGGGATCCGGCTACCGGACAGTGGAGCGCGCTTGGTAATGGTTTACAGAGTGAATATAGCCATGTTGCGGCATTGGCAGTGGATGCAAAGGATCGGGTCTACATAGGCGGTTTGTTCAGAGATGGAGGCGGGAACGCTGCCGCCGATGCGCTAGTCGTATGGGATTCGATTACCCAGACATGGGGCGCGGTGGGTAGCGATGGCAATGGAGATGGCGCCATTCTCTATAACACCGTCAATGCAATAGCCATCGATAGTAGGGGCAAATTGTACATTGGGGGCAGCTTTGAAAACGTTGCTAACGACCTGTTCGCCGATTTCGTAGCGGCCTACCAAATGCCTGACGTGTTCCGGGTGTTTGTGCCGGCGATCAACCGGTGAGGGATTGGTCGGCAGCCGTTCATCGGGCAAACGCGCTCCCCTCTGTCATTGCGAGGTGCAGGAGCAGCGCACCGCGCTGCCCCTGCGCCGAAGCAATCTCCCGCTTCAGCGGAAGACACACCTATCAGCAGATCTCTCCCTCTACAGCAGGAGATTGCTTCGGGCGCTCCGCGCCCTCGCAATGACAAGCGATCACGATCGCACAACCGTTAAGCGATCAGCGGCAAAGACAACGCGGGGTGACGAGCACTCATCACCCCGCGTTGCTGTCCTAGCAGTGATGATTTAGCGCCCAACCAGCGGAATGTAGATGGCGTGCGGCGTAACCGGATCAGGGATCAGGCTAGCCGGGATCGCCGCTAGATCAACCACCGGCGCGCTCGGCAGCGCCTTGCGGGCATCGATCCCGGCACTTGCGTCAGCGCGTGGTGTGGCTAGTTCTCGCGCAATTCGATCGATCCGCAAACGCACAGTGCTGGCGGTTTGGCCATAGACTTCGATTTGATACAAGCCATCGAGCGGCGCAGTGAGGAAGATGTGATCATTGCCAGCGGCAACATTGCTCACCCACACGTTTTCTGGTGAATCGCTTGACCAGATCACGACATCGGCGTCACCCTGCAACGATTCGAGCTGCACCTCGAGCTGATCGCCGGCGGTCAGGTGATAGTGGAAGACCGCTACCTCACCGGCGGCTATGTCGAATTGCGACGGCAGATAGTTGATCAAGGCACATGCGGGTGGCGCAAGCGGCTGCCCGTTGTCATCAACGATGCCCGCGACGATGTAGCGCGCACCGGCGTTTTGTGCTAGCCGCCACTGGATACCAGCCTCCAATACATGTACCGGAATGCCGGCGCTCGCCAGTTGCGCACCACCGGTATGCGGCTGCCAAGTGCGCTGTGATGCATCAAAGACGTATTCAATGATACGTGCATTGCTTGACGGATCGCTGTTGGCAGCCACGCCTTGAATCGTCACTAACGAGGCGCTAGTAGCCAAAGCAGCGCCATTCACTGTCAGGGTGCTTAGCCGCGGCGCCGTAGCCGGGGCTGGCGCTGCGACACGCGGCGGCAAGAAGGCAATCGCTTCATAGTCGCTCTCGATCCCAAACGGCCCCACTAGGGTTGCCGTTCCGGTCGCGCGATTAATCGTCCACAACCGGTCGCGCGTCGCCGGACGCGAACTGCCGGTGCTGCCGTACAGCACGCCATTCGGCGCGAGTGCCAACCCCTCCATGTTTTCAACCCCAAGACTGCCGATGACCGCTGCGATGCCAGTGGCGGGATCGATCGTTACCAGTTTATCTTGCCGCCCATCAACGTTGGCAATGGCGTATAAGGTATTGGTGGCCGGATCAAAGACTAGATCGTCAATGTCCTCACCTACTCCAGCCCCCGTCACTAGCACGAAATCCTTACCGGCGCCGAATGCATTAGGTACATACGCGCCGGTTGCCGGATTGAGCTTGAACAGCACGTCGGGCTGGCCATTCCCTAACCGCATCACCGCAAAGAGCATGCCATCCCGCGGATCAGGGGTTAGCCCATGCGCGTTGGTAAAGGTGCGGGTCGCCCGCCCATTGCGCCCAGTACCAAATCGCTGCGGCAAGGGGGTAAAGCGTCCAGTAGCGAGATCGATGGTGCCAAGCCGGTCAAGATTCGCCGCAATCAGCGTGTTGGTGCCGGGCAAGAAGGTGATCGCGTGAATATAATCGGTCCCGGTCGCACCAATCAGCGTCGCGGCGCCAGTTTCCGGATCGAACCGTACCAGCCGGTCGCCGGGACCGGGAGGTTCACCGTTGTCGGCCACGGCATAACCAACCAACAACGGCGCAACTTGCACCCGCACTTGGGCCGGCGGCGCTTGCACCCGGCCATTGGCATCGATTGCCCGCGCTTCAATCGTGTAGGGCCGCACCGCTTCCGGCAGGAATAGATCCGCCTGCCAACTCCCCCCGCTCAACGTCGCTGGCGACCAATCACTCACTCCCTTGATCCGCACTTCAACCCGCACAGCGCTCGCACTCGCCGTACCGCGCACCGCCAGCGGGCCAGCCGGCCAGCGCGTCGCTGGCTCCGGCGAAGTAATTGTTGCTGTTGGCGCACCAGCCGTATTGAGCAACACCGTCAAACCGGGTACGCGACTCGCGAGCGCCGCATCGAGACCGCCATCGCCATTCACATCAGCCACCGTCAGCGAATCGGGCCGGCGCGCCCCGCTGTAAGGCACCGTCGTCGTTACCGGCTCAGCGAAACGACCATCAACCTGCTGCACATAGACGCTCAACGTGCGCCATGCATGGTGAAACACCACCACATCATTCCGACCATCGTGGGTGACATCAGCAATGGCCACCGCGCCGGGAATATGGAAGGCCGGCAACGGCGGCACAGCAGCGAAACCACTGTCCGTCTGAATAAACAGACTGAGAAATGCGTTCGGCACATTCCCGCCGGCGACGACCGCGATATCGTCGCGGCCATCGCCATTCAGATCGCCAACTGCCAGACTATGGGGCAAAAAGCCGCCGGTTGCCGGACTCAGCGTGACCCGGCGAGCAAAACTGCCACCCTCTTGCAACAACACAACCACCGAATCGCTCGCGTATCCAGCGCCGCGCAACACGACCACATCCTCAAACCCATTGTTATCCAGATCGCCTGCGCGCAATGCGCTAAACCCATCGGTCGCGAAGGGCAGCCGCAACAACACCGGCATACCGGCCCGCAGCGGATCGCGGAAGGTGATGGTATCGCTGTCGGGACTAACTACGACAATATCAGGCCGCAGATCGCCGTTGACATCGGCGAACGTTACCGCATCAGGCGCACCGGGTTGGGGCAGCAGATACGGGCCATTCAGCGGCAGACTGCCGGTATACACCGCCAACGCATGGCTGCCGGCCAGCGCCGCTGCCACGATCGGGCCAGATGGCCCATTGACAGCGGCAATCGCCGCTGGCGTCGCTCCGGCAGCAGCCTGCTGCACTGCCACCAAGGCGCTGCCTTGCAGATCGTAAGTCAACAACGATCGATCGGTAGCCGGCGCAAAGTAACTGTCGGTCAGCAACGGTAACTCGGCAGCCGGATCATTATCGAGATTCACCGCCGTTACGACCTGCGGCCAACTCGCCACCGTCGCCTCAATCACTGGGCCAAACATCGTCGCCGGAGCCGCCGTCATCGCCACCGGCGCATCAGGGGCCGGCCCGCATGCCGGCGGCATTAAGCCAAGCCGTGACTTCTCATCGATCTCGCCGCCGCAACCGGGAGCGGCAACGGCGGGCAGGGAAGCCACGACAACCACGACCATTAGCGCGAGTGTGAGCAGATACCGCATGCGAGCAGGCATAGGGTGCTCCTTGGGGCTAGCGTAAAAGCGGCCTGATGGTTATGTTTGACAGGCTAGCGGCACGTATACTTTCCTCCTCTATTGAGAGGAAATGCGAAGCTTGAAAAGACAATGCAAGGTGTTGCGTTAACAATTATTTTCTCTGCTGAGGCCCCGAACGATAAGGAGAATTTACGAAACGAACTATTTCTTGCTTCATAGAAAACCTATTCATCATATATTTCGCATATTCGACACTGTTAGATTTTTCTCCAGCCACCCCTTCAATTTGTTGTTCAATTACTTTTTCAATTCCCCGTCTTGCAATTCCACGATGAGTATTAGGGCTCTTTAACCAACTGAAAAATCTGTTTTTAGCGTAATTAAAACTCTTTTGCATACCTTTCTCTTTGAAAACGTTAACCGTCTTAGATACGTCCTGCATAAAACTCAATCTTGGTCGACCAGCATCTAGTGAAGTTTGATGCCAGTCAAGACCGCGCATAACAGCCTCTTTCCAATTCGTGACAGGCTTAGGTCGCGTAAAGCCAAACCAAGAACTTGAGAACCGCTTCGGCTGAAAACCGACTCTTGGCACTATTTTAGCCGCTACAAATGTACTAGCAAAGTTGGAGACCGATCCTATAGCACCTTTCCTAATAACTTCACCCCACTGAATTGAGCCGCGATTTTCCAGCACATCACTCACAATCTGTTCCACCGCTCCTCCCACAAAACCACCGCCTATCGCACAAACCACACCGGCAGTCACACCACAAATTGCGCCTTCTACTGCGCCACCTGCCGCACTAGCTGCTACTTTATTCCATTCAATTTTACTAAAATCACCACGATTTTCGAAAAGCTGCTTCCCGACTTCTAAAACACTGCCTCTCACTGCTCCAGCGACAAGTCCTACTCCAAACTGGATAGCAAAGTTGACAAAATACCCCCACGCATCCACCCAATTGGTGGGGTTGTTGCCCACGTAGCCGTAGCGATGCAGCGTGACGGGCATGGCAATGTCGCCGCGGTAGGGGTCAGGGCTCAGCCAGACGCCGCGCGCTGGGTCGTAGAGGCGGGCGTAGAAGTGGAGGAAACCGGTTTCGGCGTCGTAGGCTTGGGCGGTGAAGGTGAAGCGTTGCAGGGCCGGGTCGCCGGCGAGGTGCTGTCCGTATTCGGTGTAGAGCATCTGGCCGGCTAGATTGCCGTTGGCGTCGGTGACGGCGACAATGGAATCGAGGCCGTCGGTCTCAAACCAGTAGGTGGCGCCGGTGTCGCGCCGCTCCATCGCGAAGGGCCGGCGCAAAGCCACCAATGGCGATTCCATCAGGAAGTAGGCGCTGGTTTCGACCCGCTGCCCTTGCCGCACTTCGCTGCCGATGATGTCGAGACCGTCGTAGATGTATTCGGTCACTTCCGGCGGCAGACTGGTCTGCGGGTAGCGCACCGTCTTGCTGGCGCGCCGCCCGTAGCCGTCGTAGGTGTAGCTGGCTTCCATCTGAACAACGCCGCCGGTCTGGATGGTAACACCGGTCAGCCGCCCTTCCAGATCGAAGCGATAATCGGTGATCACCAACCGGCCATCGGGGAGACGGCGCTCTTCCCGTTGCCGCTCGCCGTTGGCGTTGTAGTGGATGGTGGTGTCGCCATCGGCAATCAGTTGGTTGGCCGCGTTGTAGCGATAGCGCTGGTCGATAGCCGCAGGCTTGGCCGGTAATTGGGGCAGATCGGGATCGGGCTTGAGGCGCGATCCGGTCTCGCTGAGCCGGTTGCCGGCCGCATCGAAGGTATAGCGGGTATCGCTGCCAAGATTGCTGGTGGCTTGGATGAGCCGGTTATTGTCATCGTAGGCGTAGCCGCGGGTGAAATTGACCTGCCGGTTGCTGCCGTCAAACGCTGCCCGTGTTTCACTGACGGCCACCCGATTGCCGGTTCGGTCGAGCGTGTAGGCAAAAGCGGTATGTGGCTCGGCAGCGCCGGCGCGGCGGTGATCAATCGCCGTCAGTCTCCCGGCAGCATCGTAGCTGAAGTTACTGCGAATGCCGTTCGGGTGAGAGATTTGCTGCACAGAGCCTGCCCCATCGCGCGCAATCACGCTCGTTTGCCGGTTGGGCAGGGTGATGCTGGTCAACCGGTGCGCTGCATCGTAGTCGTAACGCACCGGACGGCCATCGGGATAGATCAGTTCTACCAAGTTGCCGGCTGGATCGAAGCTGCGCCGCACTGCTCTGCCGGCCCAATCAATCGTCTCGACCGGCAGACCCAGCGGATTGTACGCATGGCGCACACACCCTAGATCGGTGCAACGCGCCGTCTCGTTGCCGTCGAGGTCATACGCAATGGTCACTGGCGACTGCACCGTTGGCGGCACACTGTAGCGAATGCCGGTTAAGCGCGAATTGCTGTCGTAGTCGTAGAAGGTCGAGCGGCCAAGCGCATCAACCCGCTTGACCAACCGGTTGGCCGCATCGTACTCGTAGCGCCACTGCTGGCCGAGCGGGTCAATTTCGCCGGTCAACCGGCCAATCACGTCGAAGCTAAACCGGCTGGTATTGCCATTGGCATCACGGATGGCGATCAGATCACCACCCTCGTTGTATTCATAGCTAGTGCGTCCGCGTAGCGGATCGATCACCGCCAACAAACGGCCCACCGGATCGTACACATATTCGGTATGGCGGCCAGCGGCATCGACCATCGCACTCACCCGGCCCGCCGCATCGCGTAAGTAGGTGGTTGCATTGCCGAGCGGGTCGGTCATCCGCACTAGCTCGTTGCGTTCGTTGTAGTCGTAGCGTGTCGCTCGCCCTAACGGATCAATCGCTTCGATCAGGTTGTACGCAGCATCGTACACAAATTGCAGCGTCTCGCCGGCGCCGTTGGTGATCGCCACCAGATTGCCAACCGGATCGTAAACCGCGCGGCTGGTGTTGCCGTTCGGATCAATGACCGCGATCGGACGATCCTCAGCATCGTAGAGATAGCGTGTCACAGCGCCTAACGGATCGTTCTCTTGCACCAGATTGTCGTTAGCGTCGTAGATGAATTGAGTGGTAAAGCCGCGCGGCGTCGTGATGCTGGTCAGATTACCGACGGCATCGTAGCTCAAGCGGGCCGTCGGGCGAGTGCCATCGGTGAGCGGCGGCGCGATCACCGCCACCAACCGGTCAAGCAGATCGTATTGCAACTCGGTGCGATTGCCGAGCGGATCGATCTGCGCAACCTGATTGCCAACTACGTCATACTCAATGCGCACGGTCGCATTGAGTGCGTTGGTCGCCGCCACCAACCGATCCATAGCGTCATACGCAAAGGTATAGAACTCGCCGGGTCGCGGCCCAACCATGCGCACCAACCGATCTTCAGCGTCGTAGCAATAGGTCACGCTACTGCCATCGGCATCGGAGGCTACCACTGGCCGGCCCACCGCATCGTAGGCGATAGTCTGCACCCCGCCAAGTGGATCGGTGATCGCCGTCACATTGCCCGTTTCGTCATAATCAAACCGCGTAATCGCACCAGTTGGATCGATCACCTCACGCAACTGGCCAGCCGGATCGTAGCGGTATTCCGTACTATGACCGTTCCGATCCGTACTGCGGATCAACCGGTACAAGCGGTCATAGGCATACGTTGCCCACGCGCCATGCGGATGATCCAATTCGCCAATCAACTTCAAATTTTCGTCATAGCTGAAGCGGCGGGTCACGCCATGACGGTCAGTCAGGCTGATCAGCAAGCCATTCCGGTCGTAGTCAAAGAGGGTTGTGGCGCCTTTCGCATCGGTGATGCGGGTCACCAGATCGTTGCCGTTGTAAGCGAAATACACCGTACGATTGTTAGCATCGGTGACACTCAACTGGCGCCCGGTGAGGTCATACGTCATCGTCACGACCCCATTCAGGGGATCGACG
>JAUQOZ010000383.1 GCA_030550625.1 Chloroflexota bacterium
AAAGAGGGCAAAGAGGGGGAAGGCTGGCATCTCAATTTCACCCGGTTCGAGGCCGAACAGCTCGCGCAAGGTGTTGATCTGCGCCTCGAACATACCGTGGGTATAGAGCACTCCTTTCGGCGTGCCGGTGCTGCCGCTGGTAAAGACGATCGCCGCCGGATCGGTGGCAGCGACGCCGGCCAGCGCAAACGGCGTCTTAATCGCCACCTCGAGTTCGCGCAAGGCTGCCGCGCCGGGCAGAGCCGGGCCAACCGACACGGCCCGCTTGATCGTCGCGCAGGCGCGGGGAAAGATCAGCCGGAGCAGATGCGCGCGTGGCACACCAACCATTGCTTCCGGCGCCGCCTCGGCAATACACTGGGCCAGATTGCGCCGGCCCATGGCCGGATCGATCAAGATCGGCACACAACCCGCTTTCAGCAAAGCAAAGGTCAGGCTAATCAACGGCCCACCCGCCGGCACCATCAGCAAGACCCGCATCCCACGGCGGAGGCCATACGCGGTCAATCCCCACGCTAAACGGTCGCTAGCCGCATTGAGGCCAGCAAAGCTCTGCCGGCGGTAGATTACCTTGCCGGCCCGATCGCGCCCAACGCCGGTGATCACTGCCGTCTGATCGGGAACATGCTGCGCCATCCATGGCAGATAGCGGGCAACATTCGCGCCGGCTGGCGTGGCACGCGCACGGTTCAGATCAAGCGCGCTAGAGTAAGCCATGGGTGCTCCTTGCTAACAAACTGCTCGATGCTGGCGAGTAAGCTCACCAACTAGCGCCGCTGTCGCGATGAATGCAGGCCAACGCTCAAAGGCATTCCGTATCATCATACCTCTGCGCTAGAAATTGCTTGGCAGGTGGGGTAGCGCACCGCCGCCACCTCCCTACCGGATGCTACTCCTCTATCCCCAACGCCGTCAAGATAAACGCATATTCCCACGCAAACTCTTCCAGCCGGGCAAAGCGGCCCGAATGGCCGCCGTGTCCAGCCTGCAAGTTGGTGCGCAACAGCAACATCGTGTCATTCGTTTTAACCGTGCGCAGCTTGGCCACCCACTTGGCCGGATCCCAATAGGGCACCTGTAGATCGTACAAACCGGCGGTCGCCAGAATGTGCGGGTACGGCCCCGGCTTGAGATTGAGGTACGGATCGTAGGAACGCATCAGCCGGTATTCGGCCTCGATCGCCGGGTTGCCCCACTGCTCCCATTCGGTGACGGTCAGCGGCAGATCCGATTTGAGCATCGCGATCACGACATTGGTAAACGGCACGCCGGCCACCACGGCCTGAAACAGATCGGGCCGGGCATTGACGACGGCGCTCATTAACAAGCCGCCGGCGCTGCGGCCACTGATGGCCAATTGGTGCGGCGCGGTGTAACCCTCGGCAATCAGATGCTCGGCACAGGCGATAAAGTCGCTGAACGTATTTGGTTTATGGAACATACGGCCCTGCTCGTACCACTGCCGGCCCAGCTCTTGACCGCCACGGATATGGGCAATCGCCACCGCAAAGCCGCGGTCGAGCAGGCTCAGCCGCTTGCTATCGAACGAGGGATCGTAGCTGTAGCCATACGCACCATACCCTACCAACAAGCACGGCCCGCCGTTGCGCGGACGGTCGCGCCGGTAGACGATCGAAATCGGCACCTGCACGCCATCAGGAGCGGTCGCCGCTAACCGCTCGCTCACGTACTGCGACGGATCGTAGCCGGATGGAATCTCTTCTTGTTTAAGCACCTGCCACGTGCCGTTCGCCATATCGTATTCCACCACCGAGGCCGGCGTTACTAGCGAGCTGTAGTTCAGCCGCAACCGGCTGGTGGCAAACTCGTCATTCACGTGCGGCCAACAGGTATAGACCGGCTCAGGGAAAGCGATATACCGCGGATCGCTGCCATCAGGCGCGCTCACCCGAATCTGGCGCAAACCGGCCCGCCGCTCGTAGACCACCAGATAGTCAGCGAAACAATCGAGATGGTCAATCAGCGTGTCGGCGCGGCCCGGCAAGACCTCGACGGCTGCGCTTGGATCGGCCACCGGCGCTTGCAGCAAGCGGAAATTTTCGGCGTCGTCGTTGGTGCGGATGTAGAAATAATCGCCGTGGTGATCGACAAAATAGTCAACTTTGGGCCGGCGCGGGTAGATCACCCGCCACTCGGCGAAGGGGGTGGCGGTGGGAAGGTAGCGCACCTCGGTGCCGCCATGGCTAAAGCAGGTCAACAACAGATAAGCGCCAGAGCGGGTGCGGCGCAGACTGAGGCTAAACCGCTCGTCGGTCTCTTCGTAGATCAGCGCGTCTTCACTAGGAGGCGTGCCCAACACGTGGCGGTACAACCGATAAGCGCGATGGGCATGATCGAACACGGTATAAAAGAGGGTGTGATCATCCGCCCATGCCACATCGTCAACCTGCTCGATCGGTGCATCGAGCAGTGCGCCGGTAGCGAGATCTTTGACGAACAGGGTGAAGATGATCGAACCAGTGGTATCAAGGCCATAGGCGAGCAATTGCTGATTCGGCGACGGCTCGTAAGGACCAAGCCGGCAAAACGCATACCCGGCTGCGAGCGCGTTCAGATCGAGCAACACCTCTTCCGGCCCATCGTCGCCTTCCGTCCGGCACATCAGCGGGTATTCCGCACCGGTTTCGGTGCGTGAATAGTAGCGATAGCGGCCACGCGGCGCCGGCACCGAACGGTCATCCTCTTTGATCCGGCCCCGCATCTCGGCGTAGAGCCGCGCGCGCAACGCCGCCGCCGGGGCCATCACCGCTTCGGCGTAGGCATTTTCAGCTTCAAGGTACGCGATCACCGCCGGGTCGTCGCGATTCTCCAGCCACGCAAACTCATCGACGATCTCATCGCCGTGGAGCTGGATCACCACCGGTTTCCGCTCGGCCACCGGCGGGTTAATCGGTTCAACGCTCATCGTGTTCCTCCAATAACCAATTCGCCAACCGCCCAATCATTTCGTCGGAGGCATCTTCCAACACATAATGGCCGGCGTCATCGAGCCGGGTGACTTCAGCATGCGGAAAGCGAGCCAACCAGCCGGCCAAAAACCGGTCATCAAAACACCAATCGCGCCCGCCCCACACGATGCGCACCGGTTTATGACGCAACCCAACCAAGTCGCGATCAATCGCATCAACCACCGGCCATGTGGGATGGGCCGGATGCAGCGGAATATCTTGCACAAAACGGGCAATCGCAATCCGGTCAGCCGGAGTCTGGTATGGCCAGAGATAACCCGCGCGCACTTCCGGCGGCAAAGGCCGCACCACCGTCATAAACGTAGCGGCAAGAGCGAAGGCATTGAGCTGGCGAATCGCCCACTCGCCAATCTTCGGCGTCTTACCGGCGGCAATCCGCAGCGGAATATGCGGCGAGAGGAACGCAGCCGTATTCAACACTACGATCCGCCGCACCAATTCGGGATGGCGCACGGCCCACCCCATCCCGATTGCGCCACCCCAATCGTGGACGACCAAATCGACCGGCCCCAGCTTAAGATACGCCAACAACTGTTCGAGATTGGCAATATGGTTGGCGAGGCAATAGTGGTACTGTTGCGGCTTATCCGACAACCCGCAACCGAGATGGTCAGGCGCGATGACCCGGCGTTGCTCGCGCAACGCCGCGATCAACCGCCGGTAAAAGAACGACCACGTTGGATTACCGTGCAGCATCACGACCGGCGGGCCAGCGCCTTCGTCAACATAGCGCAACACACCGGCGGGCAGTGCATATTCGCCAATAGCAAACGGGAAGAGGGTACGGATAGGCGACCAGTCAATGGTACGATGGGCATCCATGCAAACAGCACTCCCAACCGAACATTTCGTTCCTCTCTGTGAGTATACACCGATAGCGTTGACTTGTCAGAAACAGAAGCATCTGCTACTATATACAATCATTCTTTTCGGTATAAGTGCATAGGCAAAACAACATTGCTTGCCACGCTGTCTGTGGCCAGCAAGATTGTTCCCGTGCCGGAACAGAAAGTGAGTGCATGCATGCGCCGTCGCAGTTGGTTGCTCACGCTCATCGGACTACTGATTGTATCCCTCTCAGGCAATGCGTTTGCGCAAGGAGTGCGCCCACCGCGCGGCAGCGGCGCGCCGATCCGCTTACGAGCCGCCACGTTCAATCCCACCCAAGGCGAAACGCCGGCTATCCCGGTCGAATTGAGCCGGCCAGAGCCAGCGAGCGATGCTCCGGCGTATTACCTCGTGCAGTTCGCAGGGCCGGTCGAAGCAGCGTGGAAAGACCAACTTACCGCGCTCGGTGTTGAGATTCTCGATTATGTGCCCGATTACGCTTTCAAAGTGCGCATGAACGCTGCAACCGCCGCCCAAGTGCAAGCATTGAGCAGTGTTGGTTGGGTTGGACCTTTCCACCCCGCGTATGCGCTCAGCCCTGAGATCGGCAATGGACCGCAACTGTTGTTGGGGCGAATTGAACGTGGCGGTGATGGGGTTGCCGTCATCAATGCCGCCGTTGCCGCCGGCGTGACAATCATCGGCGGCGACCGCGACTATCTCCTGTTCGGTGCAACCGGAGCGCAAGCCCGCCAATTGGCTCGCCTCGCCGCTGATATGGCATGGATCGAGCCATTCCAGCTCTACCAAACCCACAACGAGTATGGCGGCGGCGGGATCATCGGCGGCGGGTTCGCGAATGCCAACGGTTACGATGGCTCCACACAAATTGTTGCCGTGGCCGATACCGGTCTTGGCGGCGGTACCGCCACCACCGCCCATCGCGATATTCCGGCTAGCGCTATCGTTGCAATCCAGAACTTCCCCGGCGTCACCGATAGTTGCTTCCAGACTATTTATGACGATGGTGCGATCGATGTGGATAGCGGCCACGGCACCCACGTCGCCGGTTCGGTGCTGAGTCGCGGCGGCCCAAGCGGCGAAGGCCGCGGCGTTGCGCCAGCCGCCCGGCTCGTCTTCCAAGCAACTGAAAATTACGTCGTCACTTCAAGTCTGTGCAAGACATTGTATGGCTTGCCCAATGGTTACTACTTGACCGGCCTCAACAATCTGAGTAACCTCTTCCAACAAGCGTACAATGCCGGCGCGCGCGTGCATGCCAACTCATGGGGATCGAACGCCGCCGGTGCATACACAGCCAACAGCGTCACCGCCGATCAGTTCATTTGGAACAATCGCGATATGACGATCACCTTCTCGGCAGGGAATGCCGGCGCCGACGCCAATGCCGACGGCGTGGTCGATAACGACTCAATCGGCGCGCCGGCTACGGCTAAGAATGTGATCACGGTCGGCGCCAGTGAGAATGACCGGCAGGGGAATTATCAGTGTGACACTTCGCTGACCTACACGTCACGCGACACCTCGTACCAGAATGGCCAGACGTGCAGCAGCATGGGAGGCAATAACGTCCTTGGTACGCCACGCCAGCGCTGGGGCTTTACGGCCAACCCGATCGCCGATGATCCGACGGCGGGTAATGCCCAGCAGATGGCCGCCTTCTCGTCACGCGGCCCTACCGACGATGGCCGGATCAAGCCGGATGTCGTCGCCCCCGGCACGTGGATCCTCTCGACCTACTCCGATCTGTATCAAGAGGGGTACGACAGCAGCACCAATCCGCGCAACAACGCTTATCAATCTGATGGCTGGGGCATGCCGCTCAATGCCTATTACAAGTACTTTGGCGGCACCAGTATGTCAAACCCGATCGCCGCCGGCGCTGCGGCAGTTGTGCGCGACTTTTACCAGAAGCTGTATGGTCACAACGCTAGCGCCGCGTTGGTGAAAGCGAGCCTGATTAACAGTGCGGTTGATCTGCTCGATGAAAACAACGACGGGGTAAACGACAACGACTTCCCAATCCCCAACGTGCATGAAGGTTGGGGCCGGATCGATCTGGTCAATGCCACCGATGGCAGCGCACTTTGGTACGATGTGACGGCTGGCCTCAGCACTGGCGCGACCGCCACCTACAGCGTCAATGCTCCCGGCGGATCTAGTCTCAAAATCACGCTGGTCTGGAGCGACTATCCGTCGAGCACCACCGCCGCGGTTAATCTTGTCAACAATCTGAACCTCACTGTGACTGCGCCGAATGGAACTGTATATCGCGGCAATGTCTTTAGCGGCGGCTGGAGCGTAAGCGGCGGCAGCGCCGACACGATTAATAACGTTGAGAATGTCTACATTCAGAATGCGGCTGCCGGCACATGGATGATACAGGTCAGCGGGGCGAATGTGCCGCAAGGCCCGCAACCCTTTGCGCTTGTGATCGATGGCGCCACCGCTGCCAGCATCACGCCGCCGGCAGCGCCGAGCGGGTTAACTGCGACTGCGGTATCGGCCAGCCAAATCAATCTCAGTTGGGTTGACAACAGCACCAATGAGACTGCCTTCTTGATCGAACGCTGCCAAGGCAGCGGGTGCAGCGCGTTTACCCAGATCGCCAGCGTGGGAGCTGATGTCACCACATATAGCGACAGCGGTCTCACTGCTGGGACAAGCTATAGCTACCGGGTACGGGCCAGCAACAGTGCTGGCGCTTCAGCCTACTCTAATACAGCCAGCGCCACGACCAACAGCGCCGGCAACACCGGTTGGCTCAACCCCACCGCCAACGCGCCAGTCACCAGCGGATCGGGCGACAACAATGGATTCCAGACCAACCCGGCCAACGCTTATGCCGATGGCGGCGGCGTTGCGGTTGACACCGACAGCGGCACCGGAACCCAGACTTCGTGTACGTCTAACCGCAAAGATCGCCATATCTATCGTGACTACAACATCAGCATACCTGCTGGCGCAACCATCACGGGAATCACTGTGCGCCTCGACGCCTTCGCCGACAGCACCAGCGGCAACCCGCGCATGTGCGTCCAGCTCTCGTGGGATGGCGGCGTTTCGTGGACAAACGCGCAAACAACAGCAACACTAACCACGAGTGAGGCGACCTACCTGCTCGGCGGCGCAACCAACACTTGGGGACGCACGTGGAACGCGAGCGAGCTGAGCAATGCCAACTTCCGCGTGCGGATCACGAACGTCGCCAGCAACACTGCACGCGACTTCTCGCTTGATTGGGTGGCAGTGCAAGTCAATTACCAATAACGATGCTCATATCTATAACACAATGCCCTGCTTCCGTGGATGGAAGCAGGGCATTGCCAACTGATCATCTTACGCTCAAGCGAGCCTGCTCAACAACACCTGCGTAGCATCTTCAGCCGGCAAGGGATAGCCGATCAAATAGCCTTGACCATACTGGCAGCCAACCGCGCGCATGCGCTCGATTTGGCCGGTGGTCTCTAAGCCCTCGGCGACCACTTCGAGATTAAGACTACGGGCTAAATTCACGATCGCGCTGACGATGGCCTGCGAATGCTGCGCCTGTTCGAGTTGGACGATAAAGTTGCGATCAATCTTGATCCGGTCAATCGGCAATTGCACCAGATAACTCAACGACGAATAGCCCACGCCAAAATCATCAATCGCAATCTGAATACCATATTCGCGCAAGCACATCAACACCGCCGCCGCATCACGGCTGTACTCCATCAAGGCGCTTTCGGTTAGTTCAAGCTTGAGCGCAGATGGCGGCAACCGGTATTGTTCCAGCAACCGGACAAGTCGTGGGAAGAGATCAGGTAGCATAAACTGGCGGGCCGACAAGTTGACGCTGACTGACAAAGCCGCCGCTTGGGGCAACGTTCTGCGCCATTCCGCCAATTGCTGGCACACTTGTTCAAGTACCTGCCAACCAATGGCATCATTCAGGCCAGCTTCCTCGGCCACATCCAAAAATGCCGCCGGCGATAAAATGCCGCGGGTGGGATGCGCCCATCGCACCAATGCTTCAAATCCAACCAAGACGCCTGAGCTAATATCAATAATGGGCTGATAATAGACCCGAAACTCTTGTTGCGTCACGGCCCGGCGCAGTTCGTTTTCGAGCGCCACCCGCGCCTGCGCCGCTTCGCGCATCGCCGGATGAAAGACCTCATAACGCGACTTACCGGCTGCTTTTGCCCGGTACATCGCAATATCCGCGTCGCGCAACACTTCAGCCGGCTCTTGATACTCTGCCGAACCGAATACAATCCCTACACTAGCCGCTAGATGAAAAATCCGGCCTTCTAACTCGAGCGGACGGCTCAACCGCTGCATAAGCCGCTCGGTAATCCGGATCGCCGCCGCTTGCGACTCGACATCATCCAGCAGCACGACAAACTCGTCGCCGCCTAACCGCGCGCATGTATCAACCGCGCGTAGACCACAGCTCAACCGCGAGGCGATAGCTATCAGCAGGCGATCGCCGACCGGATGGCCAAAACTATCATTCACAAACTTGAAATGATCGAGATCGAGGAACAGCAGGGCATAATGATAGTTTGGGTTGCGCTGGCTGCGCTTGATCGCCAGTGCCAGCCGATCACTCAACAGCAAGCGATTAGGCAAGCCGGTGAGGGCATCGTGCAAGATGCCGTGTTGCAGGCGTAACTCCATCAACTTGCGCTCGGTAATATCACGGTAATTGACGATGACACCCTGCACAGCCGGATCGTCGAGCCAATTGGAACCGGTGACCTCTAGCCAGCGCCAACCGCCATCGGCATGGCGCACGCGAAACTCAATCGTTGCCGATGCGCCGGCATGCTGGATCAGCTCGCCAAACAAATGGCGCACACGCTCGCGATCTTCAGGGTGGATTAACGCAAAACCATCGATCGGCTGCGCGAGCATGCCTTCAATTGGATAGCCAACCAGATTGCGCGTCGAGGGACTCGCATAGTGAATGCGACCATAGCGATCAACAATCGAGATCGCATCACTGCTCCGCTCGATCATCGCCCGAAAGAGCCGCTCGCTCTGTTGCAATGCCTGCTCGGCCTGTTGGCGCTCGATCAACAACCGCCGCTCACGCAACGCGCGCTCGGCGATCCGGGGCAAATCTAACAACGCTGCTGGCGTTTTAACCAGATAATCGAGCGCGCCCGCCTTCAGCGCCGCCACCGCAATCCGTTCATCGCCATGGCTGGTCATCAAGACAACCGGCAAAGGCAATGGCCCCTCGGCAGCGCTCAACAACACATCGCCTTGCCCATCCGGCAGAAAGAGATCGCAGATGATGAGATCGAACGTCTGCACAGCTATATGCTGGCGCGCCTCGCTCAGCGATGAGGCCAGCGTGAGCGTCACGTCGCTTTGTTCAAAAGCCCGCCGCGCCAATTCAACATGGCTTGGGTCATCTTCTACCAATAAGAAATTGAGCGTCACTCCCCAGCACTCCCCCCGATATGGATTAGCTGATCACGGTTAACGACTAAGGTGTAGACAGACTGTACCGATCGCCGAGCGTCTGATTCCAGTCTAACCAGTAATCGCCGAGATCGTTCAACATCCGCGTGAACTGTTGAAAATCCACTGGCTTGACTAAATAGCTATTCGCGTAGCGTTGATAGGCCGCCTGCAAATCACGCTCGGCGCTCGAGGTGGTCACGACCACAACGGGAATATGGCGCGTCTCGGCGCTGGTCTTAATCTCTTGCAACACCTCTAGGCCACTCAGCCGCGGTAGTTGCAGATCAAGCAGCACGATATGCGGTTGAGGGCTGGTGGCCGGATCAGCGAACTGCGCGCGCCGCCAAAGATAATCGAGCGCCGATTCGCCATCGGTGACATGGATGATCCGGTTCGGAATCCGGTGTTCGTTCAATGTCCGAATGATCAGCTCAGTATGGTCAGGGTTATCTTCGACGAGCAGAATGATAGCCGGTTCAATGCTTGCTTTCATATCTATACCTCTCTGCAGGCGCTTAGGTTGGCAGCGCCGTTGGCAACGTCAGATAAAACGTTGAACCACTCCCCAATCCCGCTGATTCTGCCCATATCTTACCACCGTGCGCTTCTACAATCCGGCGCACGAGCGTCAACCCGATTCCAGTGCCTTCAACCCGCTGGTCAAGACGCTCAAAAAGACCAAAAATCCGTTGGATATGGCGAGGATCGATACCAATCCCATTATCCCTGACGCTCACCAGCACAAAATGAGGATCATCAGCAGCGCGCGCTTCGATCCAGATTTGAGGGTTTGGCTGATTACCCATGAATTTGGCCGCGTTATCGATCAAGTTCTGAAACACTTCGCGCAAACGGGTGCGATCGCCGTAGATTTCTGGTAAATTCGGCGGGAGATGCAAGTAGACATTGCGCTCCGCCAACCTCCCGCTCACCGCGGCTGCCGCTTCACTAATCAGCAACCCCAGCCCGATTCGTTCCGGCGGATTGAGTTGCCGGCCTGCGCGCGAGAGATGCAAGAGATCTTCGAGCAATTGGTACATCCGATCCGCCGCTGAAATAATGCGTTGTAAATCGGACGGGATGCGTTCGAGCTTGCCGGTGGCGAGATCGCGCTCGATATAGCTGGCAAAGCCTTTGATCGTGATCAGTGGACTTTTCAAATCGTGGGAAACCGTGTACGTAAACTGCTCTAATTCGGCATTGCGCGCTTCGAGTTCGGCAATCAACTGCTCGCGTTCGAGTTCGGCCCGCTTGCGCGCCGTAATGTCCATCCCCAATGCTTGATACTCAACCGGTTGCCCCTGCTCATCAAGCAGCAGGCGATTGACCCAGCGCTGCCAGCCGATCGAGCCATCGGGATGCAACACTTCGTGTTCATGCTCCATCACCGGCTGAGTTGGGCTAAGTTTAGCAATCCCCTCCGCCACTAGCGCGCGTTGGGGAGGGGGAATGAGTTCGTAAAAGTTGAAACCAATCAGTTCATCGCGGGTACGCTGAAAGGTTTGGCAATAGAGATCGTTGACAAAGGTGAGCGTGCCGTCGGGCTGAAAGCGGCAGACCATCGCCGGCAGATCATTGACGAGACTGCGATAATACAGCTCGCTCCGCCGTAGTTCAGCTTCCATCGTCTTGCGCGCAGTCACATCGATTTGTAGGCCATACATACCTTGCAGCGTGCCATCTGCTCTCACCACCGGTTGGCCGATGCCACGCAGCCAGCGTAGCGAACCATCAGGCAAGACAACCCGGAATTCAACCTCGAACTCAGCATGCTCTTTAACCGAACGATCAATCGCCGCTTGTAAGTCAGCGCGATCTTCAGCATACACTTGCTCGCGCCAACGCCGAAACGTGAGCGTGTCCGTCTGGGGATTCAACCCCAACAACGGATAGTTTTCCAACGACCAGCGCACCGTGCGAGAGGGTGCGTCCCATTCCCACGCACCGGCGCGCGCCGCCAGCAACGCCAGCCGCAGCCGTTGTTCGGCCCGCGTGCGTTCGGCAATCTCCGCTTGAGTCGCCATAAATGCCGCTGAAAGCTGAATATCGACGATGACCAGTATCACACCCGTCAGCACCAAGATGGCTAAGATCATTAACGCATAGGCCAACGGCGTGGTGAGCAGCGACCCCAGCGGCAACCATCCGGCTGTTTCCCAAACCCAAAGTGCGCCAATTGTCAGACTATTAGCGGTTACTGATACAATGGCGCCCTTTCGGCCAAAACTCAGCCCGGCTAAGAGTACAACAATCACATAATGTAACACCGCCGAGCTACGCAAACCGCCAGTAAACAGCACCGCAACCGTGATCACCAACCAAAGCACGACACAGACCATCCCACCGGCGAGGTAGATCGCGCCGCGCTGCACAAGCCAAGCCCCCCCGCCAAACACTGCGGTCATAATGAGCGCAGCAACTAACGGAATCTGTGGTGTTGGGTAAAGCCAAGGAGTGATGAGCGCGAATCCGCCCGCTATTACGGTGAGAAAGCTAAAAATGGGCAAGAGAAAGATCGCAACTCGCTGTCGATCATCGGCAAAAAGTTGATTGAGTTGCTGGCCAACCGGCCAGAATGTCGAAAGAAGTTGGCGGAGATTCATACAGCTTGCTTGCGCCAAAATCGCTGCTAACGCACTCCATTATATATCCGGTCACAGTTCAGTCAGATCTCATCGCGCATGTGAAAGATAGCGTATACTATGTTTGAGTGCGAACCATTCGCGAGACACACGATCGCGGTGAACGCTGCGCCTAAGCATCTAATCGTATAATGAAGTGGCCGCTTCCACTATACACAATGGTTATTACCAAATCTACGCTATACCCAACCCGTGAGACGATCCTTGCCTCAGGCATCCTTCACTCGTAGGAGCACCATGCGACATGTACTTTGGAGTGTTCTGTTTAGCATCGTGCTAGTCTCATGCAGCACAGCGCCCGCGTTACCCACACCATCACCCGTTCCAGCAGTCATCCAACCCACACCCGGCGCACGGCTTTTGCCGGCGCAACTCTACGTGCTTGATCGCGGCCAGATTGCCCGGATCGAACCCGATGGCGCGACGCGCCGCCAGCTTACCCGTGAACGCATTGAGCTGGAGGGCATTCCGCCGATTAGTGATATGGATCTGCATCCAGTGGCGGGGTTAGTCTATGTGGTTGGCGCTGCGAAAGGTGATCGCTTAGTGCGCGCTGCGCTTGACGGCAGCAATCCGCAGGTGATTTACTTTGCGGAAGGCCATCAACTGAGCGCCGTGCATTGGTCGCCCGATGCGCAATTTATCTATCTCCGCTTCCAAAACAACCGCGAGGTGCGCGATCTCCCCGACGGTCTGTACCGGCTGCCGGCCACTGGCGGCGACCTTGAACTGGTGCGCGCCGATGATCCGGTTGATGACCCCCAAAATCCCAGCCAGTTGATCCGCAGTTATGCCCCGTTTCTCTGGAATCCGGCAGGCGATACGTTGTTAGTCGCATCGTCTGCTAAGTTCTACGAGGATTGCGAACTCGTGTTTTGGCAGCCACAGACTGGGGAGTTACGCCGGCCACTTGTTCCCGATGGGATGTATGGCTGGTGTGGCGAGGCATTGTGGCTTGGCGATAACCGGACGGTACTCATGTTAGTTGGGCCGCCGGAAGGCCCCGGTGTTTGGCAAGTTGACGCGCAAACGATGCAGGCTTCCCGTCTCAGCGCCGATGGTGTGCTTGCCCGCGCACCGTTTCGTAGTGGGGCAGACCTACTCTTTGTTGCGGTTGAGCGGGTGAGCGATGGTTTCACCTTTACCCTGACCCGCCAATCGCCTGACGGTACGCTCACCAAGCTGCGCCCGCCGTTTCGTGAAACGCCGCTGCTGATCCGCTGGGCGCCGGATGCGAGCGGCATTGTGGCCTTGGTACAAACCGAGAGCGGGACGGCATTGCGTTGGTATCCGATTGGTGACCGCCCGGCTGTTGACCTTCCGCAAACCGAGCGTGGGGTGAGTTGGTTGATGTGGGGGCCAATGCTGCCACAGGGGTAGCCACCATCATCTCGTGACCAATCGATAGGGCAGCGTTATGGGGGGGATCATACGCTATAGCCTGACGTTCACTCTTGAAATGGCCGGCGTCGGGTTGCGCTATTGGGCTATTGTTTGGGCTAGTTCGCCATTCTTCAGCGCTAGTGCCGTTCACACTTTGGCGATCATCGGCGCCGTGGGGCCCCCATGCTATTCGTTGCTGGCGTGGGTTGGCCCGCCGGGAGGCAACCGAATGATGCGCTGGAAGGTGCGCGGGCGCACGCCGACCATCACCGAGCAAGCGATCCTTGCGGAGGCATTTCGCACGCTTACCAACCGCGGCATCACCCCACCGCGCTTCGTCTACACGGTCGATCAGCCTGACCTCAATGCCAGTGTGATTGGTCATACCCTCTACTTGCACCGCGATCTGTACGCTAGCCCGCACCTTGTCGCCGTGATTGCGCACGAAATGGGTCATTACCACAGTAGCGACGGGCGCCTCGCGCTGGCGCTGCACCGGCTGACGATCCCCGGCGGTTGGCTAATGGTGTCATTCACGATGCGCTTGACGCAGGTGATCGGGAGTTTGCTCAACCCCATCATGCGCCTGCTCAACGCGCTGAGCTATATCGTGCTGCGGATCGAAATCGCCGTTCCTGCCCAGATCGGCCAGTTTGCCCAGTATGTCTTCTTCTTAGGGCTGATCGCGCTGGTGGGCGGGATCGGCATTGTGGCTACTACACCGCTCTGGCGTAGCCATATTCGCCAGCGCGAATTTGCTGCCGACCGGTATGCCGCACAGCATGGATTTGCCTGCGCCTTAACCCTCTTCCTGCGCCAAGCCCAGCTCGATGAGATGAATCTGCCATGGAACCAAGCTTCGTTCCATCCATCGGTGGAAGAGCGGTTGGCCGCCTTGCAGCCGTATCTGACGCACTCTTCAGATGATGGCGTCGAGTATGCGGCTTCGCAACCAAGCTGTTAAGTGATACGTTTGCTCACCCGGCAAGAGCGGTAGCGCAGTCAAGCCGCTCGCATACGACACCGACACCCCGGCGCCGGGAAACAGCAACGCCAGCGCAGTAACCGCGCGGCTACCGTCATGATGGCCGATTCCAGCCAAATAGCTGTACCCCTCATCAATAGCGCTGGCCGGCAGCGCACCTTCCTCGCTGCGATATTTGGCGTCGAGCACGATCAACCCCGGCGCGCGCCGCGGATGGGTGACCTCAATCGCTACATCCGGCACGCGCACTCGATCGTCAAGCGAGCGAAACGGTTGGCTTTCTGGCGCATAACGCGGCTGATAGCGTAATGCCACCGTCGCACCCGCAGGATGCGCCAGCACGAGCAACGGCTGCTGCGTCGTCAATTGCGCCGTTTGCCCGGCAAGGATGCTCTGCTCGCGCACCTGCCAGTCACTGAGGGACAGCAGATCCAACGCAACCCGCGCCGCGCACCACGTCTCGTAGAGACGGGCCACCTCGCGCACCGGTATCGCGAGCAGCTCCGGTTCCCACCCCACCCCCAACCGGCGCTGCACGAGCCGCCGGTACGCCGCGACAATCCGCTCATCACGACTGCGTGGTCGCCACACCGAGATCCCAACCGGCGGTCGATCAGTTACGTCAAGTCGCGCGCGCACTGCCCGCAACCTCCCGATCACCATTCCCAACCGCGTCCGCGCCTCGGCGGGCAACGGCGTCACCAGCAATGCTTGCCCGCCCGTGATCAGCCGGTCGAGCAACTGCGCAGCCACGTGCCGGCTACGCTCACGCGGATCGGGCCGGTTCGCCTGTACCCATACCCGATCGGGCCAACCAGCGGGCGGCAGCGGCGCAGCATCGGCGGCAATCCGCCAGCGGGCCGGATCGGGCCGTTCACGGAGCGCGCCCAATTCGCGCGGCCCTTCCCATTGCCGCCGGGGTTGGGGAGGTTTGTGTGCCAGCCGTTCTACGGCGGCGATCAGACGTTGGGTCAGCGGGCCGGTCAAGAGCGCCAGTAACGCCGCCCGATCAGGCTGGCCGGCATCACCACCACCAGCAGGGTAGCGGCCACCATGCAGGGCATGGGCCAGCGCCGGCGCCAATTGGACGAGATCGGCCAGCAATGCAGCGTAGCGGCGCGCATCGAGCAAGGAAGGAGCGACATGGACTATGCCGCGCCATTCCGTAACCTGTGTTGCGGCGGTGATGGTCAAACAAATCGGATACGTTCCTGCGGCTGCCGGCGCTTGCCAGCGCCAGCGCCACAGCGCATCGCCGGGCCGGAGAAACGGTTCGAGCGGTTCGCCATCAATCACCAACTGCGCCGTCGCCCCTGCCGGCACCGCACACGACCACTCGACCACGCTCCGCTCGATCACGGTTGGCGTGATCGCGGGTGCGCCGTCGAGCAACAAGACCGGCCCGGCTACCACCACTTCCTCCGCTTGAAATAGATCGCCAGACTAAGCGCAATCGTCGCCATTAACCCTAGCGCAAACGGATAACCCCACGGTTGTTCTAGTTCATAGACGCTGGTGAAATTCATACCATAAATTCCGGCCACCAGCGAGCAGGCCATCAGAATAATCGACCAGAGGGTCAACACCTTCACCAACTGGTTGAGCTGATTGCCCTGTAGCGACAGATAGCTATCGAGCGCGCTCGACAACAAATCACGGTAGAGATCGATCGACTCGGTTACCCGCACGAGATGATCGTAGACATCGCGCACATAGGCCAATTCGCGGGGTTGGAAGATGCGCACTTCTTGGCGCAGCAAGACATTGAGCACATCGCGTTCGGGGGCAACAATCCGGCGGAAGAAGAGCAAATCTTTCTTGAGCGTGAAGATCTCATTCGCTACTTCTTGGCGGCCACGCTGAAAGATCGCCTCTTCCACATCATCGATCTGTTCACCGATCTGGTCAAGCACGACAAAGTAGTCATCAACAATGGCATCGATCAGCGCATAGAGCACACTGCTCACCTGATAGCCGGGCACGTGGCCATTCGCCTGCCAGCGAGCCAGCGTCTGCTGGACGTGGCGCACCGGACCGGGCCGGATGCTGACCAGATAGTTCGCGCCGACAAACAGCGTGATCGGCAAAAAGTGCAATTCACGCGCGGCGGCATCGTATTCTATGCTGTAGAAGATGATCAGGTAATAACCGGGATAGGTCTCAATTTTTGGCCGCTCGTGCTCTTGCAAGGCATCTTCAATCGCGAGCGGGTGAAAGCCAAACTCCTCGCGCAACAAGGCAATATCAGCCGGCGATGGCTGCTCAAGATCGAGCCAGATCAAGGTGCGCGGCTGCAAGAGCAAGTCGCTAATCTGATCGAGATCGGCGACTTGTTGCACGCTCTGGCGGTGAAAGACATTGAGCGAAACCATGCCGCTACGCTTCCCACACGATCAACGCCGCGTGGGGCACCTTGCCGTCGCGGATATGATCGTAGAGAATACCCCGCACGGTAAAGCCATTGCGCAACTGCGGCGTCAGGGTCGGATCGCTCAACCGGCCTGCCACCACTGCGGCCACATACTCTTCAACCGGCATCTGATCGCGGTAAGCGACGTAACCGGGCAACATCCCGCCGGCAACCATACCGCGCAGACCAAGCCGGCGGATCAGCGCCTTGCGCGCATCGTAGAGCATGCGGCTGATGCCGCGCCCGCGGTAATCGGGGTGAACACTAATATCAGCGCCGTACAACCACTCGCCATTGGGATCGTGATGGCCGAAATTGCCGTGATCGACAATCTCTTCAAAGGTATGCTGGCAAAACACCTTTTCACCGCTGATACGGAAGGTGCTGCTCTGACCAACCACGCGATCGCCGTCGAGCGCCACATGCTGGCCTTCGGGAAAGAGCCGCAAATGAGTAGCAAAGTTCTCGGCGCTGAAATGATCCTCTGGGTCGAGGGTCGGAAAACAAACCCGCTGGTGAATGACCAACTGCGGGATGTGGTCGGGTTGGGTTTGGACAACAGTTATCGGCATAGTAATCCTTGTGCAGAAATGAGTACGTGAGGGCGCATAACACTACGCCCTCACGTATTCGTGCTACCCGCGCATTGCGCCGATCAAGACTTCCAGCCCTTCATCGAGCTGATCATCAGTAATCACGAGCGGCACCAACAAGCGAATACAGTTCACGTACAGACCGGCCCGCATCGCCAGCACGCCACGTTCGAGGGCGCGACCCAGAATCGCCAGCACCTCTTCGGCGGCAGCCGGTGTGCGCTTGCGCCGATCCTTCACCAGCTCGATCCCGATCATCGCACCCAACCCGCGCACATCACCAACCAGCGGATCGAGCGTATCATCGGCCAGCAACGGCTCAAAGCGAGCCCGAATCTGCTGCCCGATCACTTTAGCCCGATCCAGCAGCCGTTCGCGCTCGATGATATCAATCGTCGCCAGCGCCGCCACACAGGCCAGCGGATTGCCGCCATACGTACCGCCCACCCCGCCATAATGCGCCTTATCCATCACCCGCGCCCGCCCGATGGTCGCCGCCAGCGGCATCCCGGCAGCAATGCTCTTGGCCGCCACAATGATATCTGGTTCAACGCCAAACTGCTCGATCGCAAACAGGGTGCCAGTACGGCCAAAGCCACTCTGCACCTCATCGACAATCAGCAACGAACCATTGCGGTCGCAGAATTGGCGCAAGCGGCGCATAAACTCCACCGGCACCGGGATAAAGCCGCCCTCGCCTTGCACTGGCTCGATCAACACCGCCGCCACCGTTTCCGGATCAACCCCAGCGATCTGCATCCGCTCAAACGCCGCCCAACACTGCTCAACCGCCTCCGCCTCGCTCATCCCCATCCGGTAGGCGTAAGGGAAGGGAGCGCGATAGATTTCGGGAGCAAAAGGGCCAAACTTCTTTTTGAAATAGGTGCGCGAGGTGAGCGAGAGGGTCAACAACGTGCGCCCGTGATACGCGCCATCAAAGACAATAATCGCCGGACGTCCGGTTGCAGCGCGGGCAAACTTTATCGCATTCTCAACCCCTTCGGCGCCCGAATTCGCCAGCAACGTCTTGCACGGCTCGCTGATCGGCGCCAGCGCATTGAGCCGCTCGCACAACGCCACATACGGCTCGTAGGTACCGACGAGCGCCGACAAATGGATCAACTGCTCGGCCTGCGCCTGAATTGCGCTCACCACTTCCGGCGGGCAATGGCCAACCGCCAACGTGCCAATCCCGCTGACAAAATCGATCAGAGTATTGCCATCAACATCCGTCACCAACGCGCCGTGACCGGAAGCAATCGCAATCGGCGTCGCCCGGCCCAACCCAGCGACCACCGCAGCATCACGCCGGGCCAACAACTCGCGCGAACGCGGGCCGGGAATTTCGGTAACAAGACGAATATGGCGCACGGCAGGCGCAGTCATACAACACTCCTTTGTGCATCTGCAAAAGCAATCTATTCGATACCCGTCATTATAACAAAAAGCGCAGCTTGCGCCGCGCTACCAACTTCCCCCCTACTCCCTACATCTCAGCTCACGGCGTTATCCGCCGCACCCACGCGCAAACCTGCGCCACCTGTTGCGGATGGCCAATCACCACCGGCGCCGGCAAACGCACGGTACGCAGCAACGTCAACCAATCGGGCAATTCACCCTCTAACGGGCAGACCACACCACCGGCAGCTTGCACAATCACCCAGCCGGCAGCCACATCCCACACCTTCGCCCGCCCGATAATCGCCGCCTGCGCCTGCCCACGGGCCACATAACAACAATCAGCCGCCACCGACCCCAACACCCGCACCTTACCGGGGTAATGAATCGTATAGGCGCGATGAAACGTCGAAGGGATCGCAATCCAGTCATTGGGACTCGGCGGCTGTGGCGGCGCCACATGAATCGGCGTCTCATTCCAGAACGCGCTCCCGCCAGCGACTGCCCAATAACAATCACCCAGCACCGGCAGATAGATCACACCGGCCACCGGCTGCCCGCGCCGGATCACTCCAATCGAGACGGCCCACATCGGCAAACCGGAGACGAACGAACTGGTGCCATCAATCGGATCGATCACCCATACATACTCGCGGTCGAGACCCACCGGCTCGCGTTCTTCACCCATCACGCCGTGATCAGGATAGCGGGCATGGATCTGCTCGCGCAACCAATCTTCAATCGCGCGATCAGCCGCCGTCACCAAACTCTTATCGAGCTTACGTTCCGGCGACACCTGATTAAAATACGAGCGCAAGAGCAGCTCGCCGGCGCGCTGCGCCCATGCGCGCGCAAGCGCAATATCAATCTCCACACGAGCCTCCGCCGGTATAGCGCCACAGCTTTCGTCTGCTGCGGTGCGTTATCTCATTGTACTACCAATATGAAATGGCGGAAACTATCAGCGGCGCAACCAGACCACCAAATTATTTAGAACTACTAAACAATATTCGCTTTAGCAGGACGCGACGCGAGCAGATAGCACCCTAACAACGCCCCATATACGGCTAACAGACTAAGCGGGATCAGCTCAAGCGACCACCGGCTAGCCAACATCCCCATTCCAGCCGGGATCAGCGCCATCCCAACCCCGGTCGCGGCCATCTGCATGCCAATCGTATGCGCCGCAAACTGTTCACCGACCCGCGCCGCCGTACCCGACATCAAAGCAGGAAAGATCGGCGCGATCGCCAACCCAATCACTCCAATCGCCAGCACATTCACGAGTGGCGCCAAATTCCAAATCAACAGAGCACTTCCTACCAAAGCGCCAAGCAAACCACTGCGCACAAGCCGGTCAGTACCAACGCGCACCGCCACAACCCCGGCAGCAACCCGGCCAATCGTAAACATCAGCCAATAACTACCGGTCACAACACCAGCCAACGCCGGTTCAACCCCCCGCGCCTCGGTTAACAACGTATAGGCCCACACCCCCAGCGCCGTTTCAGCGCCGACATACAGCACAAAAAGGGCAACGCTCATCCACACCGCCGGTTGGCGCAACGCCAGCCCTAACGGCGTCTGGTAATCAGTCAACCGCTTCTTCCCGCCCGGCACAAGCGCTGGCTGCTCCCACAGCGACAGCGTGAGGAAAAACCCCACTGCCAAAACGAGTTGAAACCCGCCGACAATCCAATACCCCACCCGCCACGACTGCCAGAGCGCCAACCCCGCCGTCATCAACAACGGGCCAGATGTAATCCCCAACCCCCAACTCGCATGCAACCATTGCATCAAACGCTCACCAAAATGAGCGGCAACATAGGTATTCAAGCCAGCATCGATCGCGCCCGCGCCAAGACCAGCCACCACCCCCAGCGCCACCACCATCCACCACAGCGGCACGAGGGTATACCCCAGCAGCGCCACCCCGGTCAGCAAACAACTCCACGCCAACATCCGCCCTGCGCCAAACCGCGCCAACAGCGTCCCCGCCAAAAAACTCGACGTGGTATAGCCCGCCACACCCGCCGCCAACAAACTGCCGAGCGCATCAAGCGGCACAGCAAAATCAGCCCGCAGCGACGGCCACCCCACCCCCAACAACCCATCCGGCATCCCCAACCCAACAAACGCAATAAACGCCAACGCAATCAGCGCCAGACGCGGATGGCGCGCCGATTTGAGCAAAACAACCATGCAACAACGCCTTTCGCCACAACAAAAGCCGGTAGTGAGAGCAGGCAACCCCCCCCTCTCACTACCGGCATCATACCAACACAAGGAGAAAACCACATCGGCGCAACGACTGAACGGCAGGCACATCCCATGCAATACCCACCTCGCCACAGCAAGACACGAGGACTATGAAACCACCCTCAGCCCCTTTGCGCCTACGCGAAAACAACGGCACACCTGAGAGATAGTCTGACGAATACCCAACAATTAAGTGCAGCCATCTCACACAACCCGCTGTCATCGTGAGGGGCACAGCCCCGCAGCAATCTTTTGCTTAGGCGCTCAAACACACCTCCCGCTCTCGCAGGGAATTGCGTCGCCGGCACTGGGATGTCCTTGCGCAAGGGCCCAGCCCCTCGCAGCATCGCGCAGAAGCCCCTCGCAGTCATCGCCAGCGCGCGCCCTGTCATGGCAAGCTTTTGCTTCTGGCAACACTGAGCCAAACGTTGTTGCTCGCAGCCATCGCCAGCGCGCACCCTGTCATTGCGAGGGGCACAGCCCCGAAGCAATCTCCCCCTTCAGCGCCAGCTATGCCGATGCGGATAGACGTGCCTCCCGTGTCATTGCGAGGGGGCGCAGCCCCCGAAGCAATCTCCCCCTTCAGCGCCAGCTACGCCGATGCGGATAGACGTGCCTCCCGTGTCATTGCGAGGGGGCGCAACCCCCGAAGCAATCTCCCCCTTCAGCGCCAGCTATGCCGATGCGGATAGACGTGCCTCCCGTGTCATTGCGAGGGGGCGCAACCCCCGAAGCAA
>JAUQOZ010000105.1 GCA_030550625.1 Chloroflexota bacterium
ATTAAGACGGTATTTGTAAACACGTTACAATCTATCTATCACCCACGGGTTGACTATGCGCCGCCGATAGTTCGCGTGTAAAGGAGTATGGCTGTGATGTACACTGCCGATAGCCCGATCCTTGGGCCACAGACCGCCGCGATGGATCAGATGAGCCGCTATATCCTTAGCCGCCCGCACGGCGAGTATACCGAGAAGGATATTGCCGATGTCATCATCCCGGCGTATGTGCGCATCTGTCTGCCGGTGGGGGTTGATCCGGTACTGGCGGTGGCGCAGATGATCCACGAAACCGGCAATTTGACCAGTTTCTGGAGCCAGCGCCCCCAGCGGAATCCCGCTGGGATCGGGGTGACTGGCCAGTGGCAGACGCACCAGCCGGCCAATCCGAGCGGCTGGGCCTACAATACCCAGCGCCAACGTTGGGAGGCGGGGGTGAGTTTTGCGACGTGGGCTGATGATGCGATCCCGGCCCAGATTGGGCGGTTGCTGGCTTATGCGCTGCGCGAAGGGAGTGAAACGCCGCCCCAGCGCGAGCTGATCGCCAAGGCGTTGAGCTACCGGCCCTTCCCGCGCGCGTTTCGCGGCAGCGCGCAGACGATCAAGCAACTAGGCCGCGCCCACAACCCGCTGGGCGCGCAGGGGGCCGGTTGGGCCAGCCCCGGCCACAACTACGGCGAGGCAATTGCTCGCATTGCCAATCAGATCTTAGCGGTGCCGTTGGCGTAGGGGCGGGGTAGGGGCATAGCGACGCTATGCCCCTACCCCGCCCCCAACGGCAAATTCGCCGTCACATCCACATCCCAACCGTGTTGCACCCCGGCGTGGAAACGATAAAACGCTGCTGCCGCCACCATCGCCGCGTTATCGGTGCAAAGATCGAGCGCCGGGAGATGCACCGGCACATGCGCGCGCCGGATCAGCTCTTCGCGCAAGCGCCGGTTGGCCGCTACCCCGCCAGCCAGCAGGATCGCCTGCGCACCGTATCTGCGGGCAGCGTCAACCGTTTTGCTGACTAACACATCCACTACCGACTCTTGGAAGGCGTAGGCCATCTGGGCCACAAACGGCGCATCGAGCTGCGCCGGCTCGTTGCCGCCTTTACGCCCGCTGAGTCGCGCCGCTTGCGCGAGCCGGTCTTGCACCCGGTGCAAGACCGCCGTCTTGAGACCGCTAAACGAGAAGTCGTAGCTGTCGCGCAGCCATGCCCGCGGTAACACCCCGCTAGGAGTCGCCTGCGCCGCCGCGGCCTGTATCGCCGGCCCGCCCGGATAGCCTAGCCCCAAAATGCGCGCGACCTTGTCGAACGCTTCGCCGGCGGCGTCATCACGAGTCTGCCCTAACAATACATACTGGCCGTGGTCGCGAATGAGCGCCAGCAGGGTATGGCCGCCGCTGACCAGCAGTGCCACTAGCGGGAACGGCGGTGGCGGATCGCTGCCCAGCCAGCCCGCATACAAATGCGCTTCCAGATGGTTGACCGCCACGAACGGCAACCCGCGCTGCCATGCCATTGCCTTAGCTGCATTCAGCCCAGTCAGCAACGCGCCGCTGAGACCGGGGCCGTGGGTAGCCGCAACTGCATGCACGTCGTTCCACCCGTTTGGAAGGGCCGCGAGCGCCGCTCGCACCACTGGCGCCAAGCTGAGAATATGCTGGCGCGAAGCGATTTCGGGCACCACGCCGCCATACCGTTCGTGCGTCGCCATTTGTGACGCGACAATATTGCTGACCACCGTGCGCCCGCCGCGTACCACCGCCGCTGCGGTCTCGTCACACGATGTTTCAAGCGCCAAAATGGTAAAGTCGTCTGGAAGCTGGTTCATGCCTAGAACTCGTAAGTTACCATAATACACGTCATTTCGAGCCAATGCCATCGCGCAGGCAGGTTCGGGCAAGGCAGTGGATTGACTAATCCGCAGCCATTTCCGCCGCGCGCGCAGGTGCAAATCTCATCCCGCCTGCCGCTCGCCAAAGATCGCGCGCCCGATCCGCACCATGGTCGCCCCTTCAGCGATCGCTGCCGCCAAATCATCGCTCATCCCCATCGACAACTCGCGCCAATTGGCCTGCGGGTAGCGGCGCGCCAAATCGTCGCGCAGTTCGCGCAACGCGGCAAAGACAGGCCGCGCTTCATCAGGGTGGGCCACAATCGGCGCGATCGTCATCAGACCGCGCACCTCAAGCGCCGGCAGCGTCAAGATCGCTTCGATATCGCGCAGTAATGCGCTATAGGCGTCGCTATTCTTCAGCCCTCCCGGTACCCAGAACCCTTCTTTACTCGCTTCGCCGCTGACATTGATCTGCAACAGAATCGGCAACCGCCGGTCACGCTCGCGGGCATGCCGGTCGAGCGTCTCGGCGAGCCGCAGACTGTCAACGGAATGGATGAGATCGAACAGTTCGACGGCCAGCTTGGCTTTATTGCGCTGGAGGTGGCCGATCAAATGCCAGCGTGGCCGTGGGCGCAGAGTCTGCAACGCGCTGATCTTTTGGTGCGCTTCTTGCACCCGATTTTCACCCAAATCGGTCACGCCGGCGGCTACCGCTGCCGCCACCACCGCTGGCGGATGGGTCTTGCTGACCGCAATCAGTTGCACGTCTGCCGCGCTGCGTCCAGCCGCCGCCGCCGCGGCGGCAATCTGCGCCTGCACCGCAGCTAGTCGTTGGCTCAACTCGGTATTCATGGTCGCGCTCCTCGCACATCGATCAGCAAGCGTTGCTCGATCGGCGGGTCAGGCGGCAAATGAGTGATCAACAGCAGGCCACGACCTTCCGGCAAGGGTACGCTCAATTCCAGCGGCGTCGAACCGCCCGGCGGCAAGTTGGCCATCGTCGAGCTGGGTGAGCGGTAGCTCTCGCCGGTGCTGTCGCGCAGCTCAAACGCACTAATCGGCACCAGTAGATCGGCATTGGTCAGATTCGTCACCGTCCCCTTAATCCGCACCCCGTCGGCGGTCGGTTCGATTACGTCAATCGCTACTCGCACCCGCTGGCTGCTCGCGACCGGATCGATCGGCTGGCTGCGATTGCCGGTCGCGATCTGTTGCCAAATGGCGCGAGCCGCTGCCTGTGCTTCCGGCGCCAGATTCTGCACCTCGAGTTGCGGGAGCGCGGGCAATGGCAGCACCGGCGTCGGTTGGCGAGCGAATTGCTCGATCAAGGCCGCTGATCGCGATTGCTGCATAAAGATGCTAATACCGATCAGAAAGATTGCGCCCAAAAGACCAATTGCCCAAAACGGAATGGGCGGTGAATCGTCGTACATCTTTGCCGTCTCTATTATGTTGGCTGGCTCCGGTTGGAACCGCCCATGCGTTGATCCAACCGGGGGAATTACTCCGCGTCATCCTCCCCTTATTGTAGCTTTAGCCGGCAAGCTTGACAAACTGGCACGGATCGCGTATATTCGCCTACTGTCATCCACTGTGGTTAACTGTTCGCAACGCAATGATGCGTTCCGCTGACTCGCTCTCGATTCAGCACCGTTGCGTTACGTTCAGACAACCGCTGGAGACGGCAGATTACCGGTTTGAAGTTAAGGAGAAATCGGTTATGAAGCGTTCGATCAGTTTCTTGTTGCTGGTCGGTATGCTGGCTTCAATGCTCGCTGCCTGTGGCGGCGGCCAGCAGGCTCAGCCGACCGCAACGCCGCAGCCGGCGACGCAGGCGACTGCGGCCCCCGCGCCGACGGAAGCTGCGCAGCCGACGACGGCTCCGGCGCAAGTGATTAAGATTGCGACCCAAGGCCCGCTGTCGGGTGGTCAAGCTGCACTTGGCACCGGTATGAAGAATGCCGCTGAGTTGGCGGTGCAGCAACTGTCGGGCCCGCTCGCAGAGCTTGGTTTCAAGGTCGAACTGGTTCCGTTCGACGATCAGGCGAAGCCAGAGGTGGGTTCGGCGAATGCTAAGAACATTGTGTCGGATCAAGACATCCTCTGCGTGGTTGGGCACCTAAATTCGGGTGTGGCGCTGGCGGCGTTGCCTGATTACAAGAATGCCCGCTTGGCGATGGTCTCGCCGGCCAACACCAACCCGAACATCACCGAGGGCGGCTATGAAGTAGCCTTCCGCGTGGTCGGTCGCGACGATGTGCAGGGTGCAGTGGCCGAGAAGTTTGCCCGTGAAGAACTGAAGGTTAAGTCGGTCTACATTATCCACGACACCACCGCCTATGGGCAGGGTGTGGCCGAGTTCTTCCGGCAGAATGCTATCGCCAACGGTTTGCAGGTGCTCGGATTTGAAGGCACTGAAGAGAAGAGTGACTTCTCGGCCATTCTAACCCCGATCTTGGCCGCCAATCCCGACCTGATCTTCTTCGGCGGCATCTACGATCAGGCTGGCCCGCTCTTCCGGCAGGCCCGCGACCGTGGTATCACCGCCCAGTTCATGGGCCCCGACGGTCTTGACTCGGATGAGCTGGTGAAGCTGGCCGGCGATGCGGTCGATAAGATGTACTACACCTCGGTGGCCGCCCCGGTGAGCCAGTTCCCCGATGCGGCGAAGTTTGCTTCTGACTATCAGGCGGCGTATGGTGAAGGCGCACCGCCCTTCTCGGCGCAAGCGTACGATGCGACCGGCATCTGTCTGACGGCTATCGCCGATGCGGCGAAGGCGGCTGGCGGCAAGCCGACCCGCGAGCAGGTGCTGGCGGCAGTCAAGGCGCTGAAGGGTTACAAGGGCATTACCGGTACGTATACCTTCAATGAGAAGGGTGACCCGACCACTGCAACCTACTTTGTGTTGCAGGTCAATGCGGCTGATTGGAACCAGAATGCGCTGATTAGCCGGCTGGAGATCGCGCCTCCCGGTGCGACGGCTGGCGGTACGACCGGTGGCGCTGGGGCTGAGTTCGATCTGGCGGCGCTGGCGGCCCAGTTGGGCGCGGTGGCCAGCCGGCTCGGGACGGTCAAGATTGCGACCCAAGGCCCGCTGTCGGGCGGTCAAGCTGCGCTCGGCACCGGTATGAAGAATGCGGTTGAGTTGGCCATTGAGCAGCTCAATGCGCAATTGTCGCCGCTGGGCATTAAGTTCGAGGTGGTGCCGTTCGATGATCAGGCGAAGCCGGAAGTCGGTTCGGCCAACGCCAAGAATATCGTCTCGGATCAGGACATCCTCTGCGTGGTTGGGCACCTGAATTCGGGTGTGGCGCTGGCGGCGTTGCCTGATTACAAGAATGCCCGCTTGGCGATGGTCTCGCCGGCCAATACCAACCCGAACATCACCGAGGGCGGCTACGAGGTGGCCTTCCGCGTGGTCGGTCGCGATGATGTGCAGGGCTCGGTGGCCGAGAAGTTTGCCCGCGAAGAGCTGAAGATCAAGTCGGTTTACATCATCCACGACACCACTGCCTACGGGCAGGGTGTGGCCGAGTTCTTCCGCAAGGCGGCTGAGGCCAACGGGCTTCAGGTCTTGGGCTTCGAGGGCACCGAAGAGAAGAGTGACTTCTCGGCCATTCTGACCCCGATCTTGGCGGCCAACCCCGACCTGATCTTCTTCGGCGGCATCTACGATCAGGCTGGCCCGCTCTTCCGGCAGGCCCGCGACCGTGGCATTACCGCCCAGTTCATGGGTCCTGACGGTCTTGACTCGGATGAGCTGGTGAAGCTGGCTGGCAATGCGGTCGATAAGATGTTCTACACCTCGGTGGCCGCGCCGGTGAGCCAGTTCCCCAAGGCGGCGAAGTATGCCCAAGACTATCAGGCGGCTTACGGTGAAGGCGCGCCGCCCTTCTCGGCACAGGCCTTCGACGCGGCTAACATCTGCGCGGCTGGCATTTTGTCGGCGGCCATTACCGCCGGCGGCAAACCGACCCGCGCGCAGGTGCTCGAGGCGATCCGCAACCTGCCGCCCTTCCCCGGCATTACTGGCACATTCAAGTTCAACGCGAAGGGTGATCCGACCACTGCGACCTACTTTGTGTTGCGTGTCAACGCGGCTGACTGGAATCAGAACGAGCTGATCAGCCGCCTCGATATTGCGCCGCCGCAATAAGGCGTTCGGTTGTCCGTACCGCACATACGCGAGAGGCTGGCTCTCGCGTATGTGCCCACTACTCTGTTCGGAGCATGCATGGCTGTCGATGCAACGGTTGCCCCCACGACTGCTCGCCGCTCGCTCGGTGAAGTGCTTGGGGTTGTGTTTGGTCCGGTCGGTCAGTTGCTGGCATTCATTGTCGGGAGCGCCGCCAGTCTATCACTGATCGTCGTTGTGCTCGCCCTTATCCTCTCTTCCGCTCAGCCCGATATTA
This sequence comes from Chloroflexota bacterium, assembly GCA_030550625.1. Classification (GTDB taxonomy): domain Bacteria; phylum Chloroflexota; class Chloroflexia; order Chloroflexales; family Chloroflexaceae; genus Chloroflexus. The sequence continues at coordinate 6,251 of JAUQOZ010000105.1, forward strand.
TGCAGCGGGTGGTTATTATCCTGCCGCAGGTCATTATTGACGGGCTGGTGCGCGGGTTCCTCTTCGCCACCATCGCGCTTGGCTATACGATGGTCTACGGCGTGCTTGAGTTTATCAATTTCGCCCACGGTGAAATCTTCATGATTGGCGGCGTGGTTGGCGCAACCGTGAGCTTTTTGCTGGTAAGCGCCGGCGCGCTTGAGAGTATTCCGCCGTTGGTCTTTATTTTGCTGGTGGTGTTGGTGGCAATGGCGTTTTGCGGTATGCTGGCGGTGACGGTTGAACGGGTTGCCTATCGCCCGTTGCGTGGTGCGCCGCGTTTGGTGCCGCTGATTTCGGCGATCGGGATGTCGCTGATTTTGCAAGACCTTGCCCGCTTGGTGATGACGAATACGCCGCTGGGTTTTAATGCCCGCTATCAGACCCCCAATTTTGGCCAGCCAATTCAACTGTTTACCATGCAGATCGGTGAACGCAGTGTGCCGGTGATCCTGAGCCCGCGCGATCTGATCTTTATTGTGGCCGCGACCATTATGCTGGTCGTGTTGAATTATGTTGTCAATGCCACTAAGTTGGGCAAGGCGATCCGGGCCACAGCGCAAGATATGCCAACGGCGAGCTTGATGGGGATTGACGTTAACCGGATCATTGCGCTGACCTTCTTGATCGGCGGCGCATTGGGCGGCGCGGCTGGCGCGCTGTTTGGGTTGCGCATCGGGACGGTGAATCCGTATATGGGCTTGATCCCCGGTCTCAAGGCATTTACCGCCGCCGTGTTGGGCGGGATCGGCAACATCACCGGCGCGATGGTCGGCGGGGTGGTGCTTGGCTTCCTTGAGGCGTTCGTGGCCGCCTATTTGTCGATTTTCACCGCCGGTAATTTTTCTGGCGCAGCCTATGCCGATGTGGCCGCGTTTAGCATTCTGATCTTGCTGTTGATCTTCCGGCCTTCCGGCCTGCTCGGTGAGGCGACCACGCAGAAGGTGTAGCTTATGACTACGAGCACTTCGTCGCAAAGCCTTTGGCAACGGGTGACGGCGCCTCTGAGCAGCGGGCCGATAGCGTATGGGTTTTTGGCCTTATACGTGCTCGCTTGCTCGATACTGCTGGTGACCAACCCGCGCACTGAGTTGAGCACCGATGTTGTCTTCGTGCTCTTTCTGCTGTCGATGTTGGTTGCCTATCGCTCGCGGGTGGCGGCTTGGTTCAAGGTGGTCTTGGGGGTGTTTGCACTCGGCGTTGTCTTGCCCTACTTTGGCACGCTTAACCCGTTTTATATCGATGTGGCGACGCAGGCGGGCATCTTTACCGCGCTGGCCTTGGGCTTGAATGTGGTGGTGGGTTTTGCCGGCCTGCTCGATCTTGGCTATGTGGCCTTCTTCGCAGTCGGCGCTTATGCGTGGGGTATTTTTAGCACTCCCCAAATTACCGAGATCAATCCGGCGTGGAGCCCGGTTGATCCTGTTATGTTCTATCCCTTCCTCATTATCGGTCTCATTCTCGGTCTGATCACTGGCGTCTTGCTTGGTTTGCCAGTGCTGCGGCTGCGCGGCGACTATTTGGCGATTGTGACGTTAGGATTTGGCGAGGTGATTCGGGTTGTGGCGAATAATCTTGATCGCCCGATCAACATCACAAATGGATCGCAGGGCATCCGCGCAATCGAGCGCCCGCCGCTGATCATCGTTGATCAAATTCGTAATCTGGGGATTGTGGCCGATGACAACCGGTTGTACCAGCTCTTCTTCTACTATTTGGTGCTGATTATTGTGCTGCTGACGGTAATCGTCGTGGCCCGGCTCAAGCATTCCCGGATTGGCCGCGCATGGGAGGCGATCCGCGAAGATGAAGTGGCGGCAGTTGCGCAGGGTATTCCACGGGTGCGCATGAAGCTGCTGGCCTTTGCAATCGGCGCGTCGTTTGCCGGGGTGATGGGGGTGGTGTTTGCCTCGAAGCAGCTCTTTATCAACCCGCCAACCTTCGACTTGTTGCGCTCGATCAATATTCTGGCTATGGTGATCCTCGGCGGGATGGGTTCCATCCCCGGCGCGATGTTGGGCGCGATTATCGTGACCATGCTCGATTTGCAAATCTTGCCGCGCATTGCGGCAGTGCTGCGCGAAGCGCAAGCAGCGGGGGCGCCGATTCCGCGCCAGTTTGATCCGACCCAGTATCAGCGTCTGTTGTTCGGCTTGCTGTTGGTGGTCATGATGATCTTCCGCCCGGAAGGGTTGTGGCCTGATGAGCGCCGGCGCGAAGAACAGCATGAGGTTGAGATTACTGATGAAGAACTGGAAGCGGATAAGACGGCCAAACAGGCTGGCGCCGATTCAGGGAGTTAAGTATGGCGCTTCTCGAAGCTACGAATATCACCAAGATTTTCGGCGGCCTTGTGGCTGTCAATGATGTGACGTTTACGGTCGAACCGGGCAGCATTGTGAGTGTGATTGGCCCCAATGGCGCCGGCAAGACGACCTTCTTTAATGTGTTGACCGGTATCTATAAGCCCGATAAGGGGCGTGTCGTCTTTGCTGGGAAGGATATTACCGGTTGGCGGTCGGATCAGATTGCGGCCCTTGGCATGCGGCGCACGTTCCAGAATATTCGTCTCTTCGGCAATATGACGGTACTGGAAAATGTGTTAATCGGAATGCATGTCCATTTGCATGCGTCGATCTGGAGCATTATCTTCCGTGGCCGCACGATGTTGCGCGAAGAGGCGAAGGCCCGTAACAAGGCGCTTGAATTGCTGAGCTTTGTCGGCATTGCCGATAAGCGCGATGAGTTAGCCAAGAATTTGCCGTACGGCGACCAGCGCCGGCTGGAGATTGCCCGCGCGATGGCTGGCGATCCGAAGATTATCTTGCTCGACGAGCCAACCGCCGGGATGAACCCGCACGAAACCGCCGAAGCGACGCAATTGATCCGGCGCTTGCGTGATGAGCGCGGCATTACTGTGATCTTGATCGAGCACGATATGCGGCTGGTCATGTCAATCTCCGAGCGGATTTCGGTGCTCGATTATGGCAGCAAGATCGCTGAAGGCGATGTGCAGGCGATCCGCACCAATCCGCGCGTGATCGAAGCGTATCTTGGCAAGGGTGCTGCCGGCCACGCGGCATAAGGATGAGACCGAAAATCGATTGGATTGTTCCTTTCATTTCGGTTGTCGTGCCGCAGCCATTCTGCCGTATGGCTGCGGTGGAAGATTGAGGATATGCATGGCACTGCTTGAATTGCAGAACGTTCATACCTATTACGGTAAAATTCATGCCCTCAAGGGCATCTCGATGACGGTCGAAAAAGGTGAGATCGTCACCTTGATCGGCTCGAATGGCGCCGGCAAGAGCACGACGCTGCGCACTATTTCCGGCTTGCTCAAACCGCGCCAAGGGCAGGTGTTGTTTAATGGGAAGCGTATTGATACCTTGCCGCCCCACGAAATTGTGAAATTGGGGATTGCGCAGTCGCCGGAAGGGCGCCGGATTTTCCCTCGCCTAACAGTGCTGGAAAATCTTGAGATGGGGGCGTTTCTGTACAATACGCGCAGTCCAGAGTATCAGGCCGATCTTGATCGGGTGCTGACGCTGTTTCCCCGCTTGCGCGAACGGGTGAGCCAAAAAGGCGGTACGTTGTCAGGTGGCGAACAGCAAATGCTCGCCATCGGTCGCGCTTTGATGACGCGCCCGCAAGTGTTGCTGCTTGACGAACCATCGATGGGGTTGGCGCCGGTGCTGGTTGAGCAGATTTTTGAGATTATCCAGACGATTAATCAGCAGGGCACCACCGTGCTGTTGGTGGAGCAGAATGCGTTGCAGGCGCTATCCATCGCTCATCGCGGGTATGTGTTGCAGAGCGGCGAGATTGTGCTTGAAGATACTGCCGCCAATCTGCGCGATAACGAAATGGTGCAGAAAGCGTATTTGGGTTTGGAATAAGGACAACGAACAGAGAACGAATAAACGAATGGATGACCATGCACGGTTAGCCGTGCATGGTTCTATTTTGCGGTGAGGAGATGAGCGGCAAAAAGATTATGATCTTGACCGGCGATGACGGTGTTGCAATATCTTTTGGGGAGGAAACAGGCGTTTCCATTCGAGTCTGTGCCGGCCAACGTTAAACCGGAGACACACGTTACACTCTGAGGCGGCAACGTATGTCAAGCATTGCGCGATCTCATCATTGGTCAAGGGATAGAAGCGCGCTTTGTATTCCACGAGCAACACATGTTCAACACGATGATCGGGCCGGTAAACGGTGATAAGGTTCCCGTGCTGATCCGTGACTGGCAGGCGGGGTTCGCACTCAGATTCAAACCCGCGCGTGCGCAGTTGTTGGTGCATAGCCCGGTGATAGACAGCTTCGCGGTGGCCGGGGCCAAGCCCGTTATGCACTGCCATTGCTATGCCGATCATAGCGTAGGTTAAACCGCCCAGTTGATCGTCGACGCATTGTGACATACCGTTGTGCTCCTCTGCTGCTGTGCTTCGTGTGGTTGCTGGCTGCCGTTGCTCTGGTACCCATTGATTCGTCTCTACTATGAATACTGCGCGAAAAGGGCGACGGTAACGAGGAAGTTGTAAACAGTTTTCATGAGGCGAGCGCGCCGCTGAGCGAGCAGAGGATGGAATAGTGCGGAGTGATTAAAAGAACATCCCCTGACCGATAAGTCAGGGGATGTAATGGAGCGGGAGACGGGACTCGAACCCGCGACATTGTGCTTGGGAAGCACACACTCTACCAACTGAGTTACTCCCGCTTGTTAGCGAGAGATAGTATAGCATGCTCGCCGCTAGCTGTCAATTAGGGAACGAGGCGATACCCTACCCCCCATTCAGTCAACAAGAGTTGCGGCTGGCGCGGATCAAGCTCGATCTTGCGCCGCAAATGCCAAATATAGACTTTGAGATAATCGTTGTCGCGCGCCTGTTCGTTGCCCCACACAGCGCGTAAGAGTTGTTCGTGCGTCACGACGGCGCCGGCCTGTTCGGCGAGCACTTGCAACAACTGATACTCCGTCGGGGTCAGATCGATCAACTCACCACGCACCCGCACCTCGCGCTTGCGCTGATCAATGCTCAGCACGCCGTTGCCGGCCGTGAGCAAGCGATTGACTGGCGGTACGCGCCGGAGCAGTGCCCGCACGCGGGCCAGCAATTCATCGTAGTTGAATGGCTTGGTCAGATAATCATCGGCTCCCTGATCGAGGCCGGTAATGATGTCTTGGGGCATCGTCTTGGCGGTCAGCATCAGAATCGGCGTAGCGGCAAACTCGCGCACCTGCTGGCAGACGGTCAAGCCATCAAGATCGGGCAGCATAATATCGAGGATCACGAGGTCGGGCCGTTGTTGGCGAACCATTGTGATCGCTTCTTGACCGCTGATCGTTTGCAGAACCCGGTAGCCTTCTTGCTCGAGCCGGACGCGCACCAATTCTTGCAAGCCGTTGTCATCATCGACAACCAAAATTGTTTGCTGCTGCTCCATGGCGTTTACCCCGATGTCTGTTGTACCCATTGTTATTGACCGCCGCCGGCTGGCCGGAGCTCAGAAAAGCGGGCGGCAATATCGGTAAAGGTGAGTTCACCGATATGGACGTAACGGATCTGGCCATCAGCCGTGATGAAGAAGCTGGTCGGCAATGGAAATACTCGATAGGCTTCAGTGATCTTGCCATCAACATCAAGCGCGATCGGATAGGTTACGCCGTATTGGGCTAAAAATGCAGCTACTCCTTCGACGGTTTGGCCTTGCACACGCTCATTATCGGTCAAATTCACACCGATGACCATCAACCCTTGTTCTGCAAACTGCTCGTAGGCCTGTTGCAAAGCCGGCAGTTCGCGTTTGCATGGTTCGCACCACGTGCCCCAGAAATTGATTAAGACCACCTTGCCGCGATACTGGGCCAATTCAATGGTGCCGCCGCGCAACTCCGGTGCTGTAAAGTTAGGCGCCGGGCGATTGACCTCACCCATGGCCTGACCGCTGATGGTGTCGCGGTTGGTGAACATCCAAACGGCAGCTACCAGACCAACAGCCAGAAAGGCAAAGATGAAGGCATTGGTGGCTTCGCGCCGGCTGAGGCTACGCCGCACCGGCGGTTTCGCTGGCCTGATCAAGCCTTGGCTGATATCGTACTGTCGCCGGCGTTCTGGGTCGCTCAGCACCTGATAGGCGCGTTCGAGTTCAGCCAACCGGTTGCGCGCAATCGCTTGCAGTTCGTCGTCAAGCTCGGCAAGGCGATCGGGCGTATACCGCTGCCGCTGCTGTTCGTAAGCAGCCGCAATCGCTGCTTGATCGGCGTCTGGGTTGATCCCCAGCAGACGATAATAATGGAGCCCGTTCATCTTTGCCATTGTACCATATCCTTAGTGATGTGTTTTGTTGTCTTATTGACTGTGTTCGTTGATTAATATTTGCGCTTGCAATTGTAAACCCGGATTCACCCCCGGAATCGAAAGCACCAGTCGCCATTGTTGCAGGGCGCGTTCGGTTTGGGGCGGATCAACGGCGATCAAGCAGATGCCGTGCGAGAGCAAGACGCGGGCGTCTTGCGGCGCAGCGCGCAAGGCTTGTTCGGCCTCGGCTAACCCCTCTTGGGCGCGCTGTGGGTTGCCGGTATCGAGGCCGTAATAACACAGGCTGGCGGCAATATCGGCGCGCACGACATCATTGCCCGGTTGCAATTCCAGCGCCTTGCGGTAGGCATCGACCGCCTCAAGCCAGCGCGGCAGCCGCTCTTGATAGATGCGCTGCGTTTCGGCATCGCCAGTCGCAAGTTGCTCACGCACATAGACGACGCTGTCAAACAGCGCATTGCCAAGGTTGATCCACGCATTGGGATTATCAGGCACTTGCGCTACCACTTGTTGCGCTGCAATCACCTGCCCATCGAATTGGGTCAAGACTTCGCGCAATGTAGGAGTAGGCGGCACGATAGTGGCTGTGGGCGCGTTGGGTACAGTGGCGACCGGCGCTACCACCATCGTACTGATCAGCGTGCCAAGCACAATGCTAAAGGTCGCAGCGGCCACGATCAACGATGGCAGCAGCCAGACCGGTTGGGCTTGCGTCGCTGTTCGCCCGCGGCGCGGTGCGTCTTGACGCGGCTGTGTGCTCAGGTATGGTTGCGGATTAAACCCCGGCGGACGTTCTTGCCGGCGAGCCGGCGGCAGCGGGCGAAAATCGATTAGCTCGTCATCATCAATTGGCGGCGGTGGCGTCGCAGCTTTGGCGCTCGTCGCTGGCGGAGCCGGACGGAGCGTTTCGTGCAATTGCCGATCATACTCGGCCCGTCGCTGCGGATCGCTCAAGACGCTATAGGCGCGTTCGATCTCGTCGCGCCGTCGCCGCGCGAGTTCCACTAACTCATCAGCCGCGCCCTCGAGCCGTTCGGGCGCGTACCGTTCGCGTAAGCGTTCGTATGCAGCCCGAATCGCTTCAGCATCAGCTTTGGGGTGAACTTGCAGAAGCTCGTAGTAATCAGCCATCGCTCTTACAACAACGGTCGCGATCGGTAGCCAATCAGGCTGACCCCAACCGCGACCGCCCCATAATCATCTATTGCTATCGACTATCCAGAAAGGCGTCATGACCGCAAGGCCGGCTAGCATCATACGTATACCGATGGTACGTGGTTAACGTCCAATCCCACGCCAACCGAGTTGCGCCGCCAATTCGGGCAGCGCCTTGGGCAGCCGCACGCGGACGCCGGCCAAGGCAAGGTTGCCTTCGAGGTAGCGCCGCACCAGCGCGATGGCGCCGCCGATGACCATCAGAATGACGCCTACCCACACCAAGACCACGAGAGGTTTCACACTGACAGCGATCACCGCTTTTGCGGGCACGACCGGCAACTCATCAAGACCGGGACCGCTGCCTTCTAGCAACACCATGCGGTTAGTGGGGTCAAGTTCGCGCAGATAGAGGGTGTGGCCGCCGGGGAGCGTCACCGGGATAAATTGCAGCTCGCTCTCGTTGGTGGCAGGATTGACAACCACCTCGACCCGTGGCTCAACCTCGATCGTTTGCCCCTCGTAGAGCACCTCCACTTTTGCCCCAACCTTGGCTTCGCCGCGCATCATCGCATCGCGGTCGATATTAAAGCCGCGGAAGATCAGCGTGTAAGGCCCCATCTGCACATTCTGGTCGACACCGAGCACCGGGCGAGCTGGGTCACGCTCAGGATCGTAGCCGGCTGGCGAGATATAGAGATCATGCCAGAGATAGCTGTGGATCGAGGGCGTCTGCATGGTAGCGCCCATCCGCTGATTGTAATAGAGGTAGGGCTGGGCCGAGAAGGTGCGCGAACCGTCGCTGACGGTCAGATCGAGCACACCGCGCTGCTGGTCGTCGAGTTGGTAGCCGTTGAAAATAAACTCGTAGCCGAACAGGCGTGCCGACTCACCGGGGGCAAGGGTCAGGCGCGTATCGGGGGTGGCGTAGGCCGATGAGGCGACCATACCAATCGCCATCACGGTAAAGCCAAGGTGAGCGAGGTAGCCGCCAATGCGCAGCCAGCCACCGCGGAGCGTGCGCACCAGCATCAGCAGATTGGTACCGAAGGCAAACGCGCCGCCGGCGACGTAGGCCAGCGACAGCACATCGCGTACGTCAATAATAATCGCGACAATGGCTGCAATCACGGCTAATGCCGCCGGCCAGCGCAAGGCGCGCAGCAAATGGCTCAGGTTAGCATCGCGCCAGCCCAGCAAGGGGCCAATGATCAAGAGCGCAATCGCCACGACCCCCAGCGGTGGCACGGTGCGCTGATAGAAGCTCGGCGCCAGCGAGAAGCGACCGTCTTCAAACGGCTGAGCTTGCGGGTTCATGAGGGTGCCGTCATCGAGCTCGAAGTAGCGCCCCATCCACTCTTGCAAGGTGTGGCCGACGCCGGGAATGGCGGAAATGACCGGCATCGACGTGCCGATCCCAACCACCAGCGCGGTCATCACAATCGTGATGATGGCCAGCACAAAGAAGCTATCGCGTGAAAAGAACTTCTCGCTCAGCGGGCGGGAGGGAATATCGTTCCAGCGCATGATAAGCGAGATGACCGCAATCGCAAGCAAGAGGATTTGAAACCCGACCAAGCCCTCGAAGATGCCTTCGGCAACGAACGAATGCACCGAGAAGTTGGCGTACACGCCGCTGCGGGTCATAAACGTGGCGTAGAAGACGGTGATATAGGTAGCAACCCCTAAGACCAAATTAGTTTTGCGCAAGCCGCCATGGGTGCGTTGCACCAGCATCCCGTGGATCAGCGCCGTCAGAATGAGCCACGGCACCAGCGACGAGTTTTCGACCGGATCCCAGCCCCAGTAGCCGCCCCAACCGAGCGTCTCGTAGGCCCAATAGCCGCCGAGCAGCAGGGCCAAGCCCAAAAACGCCCACGCCGACAATGTCCAAGGTAGCGCGCGCTTGACCCACGTATCGTAATCGCGCCGCCACAGGGCCGCCAGCGCAAATGCGAAGGGAATCATGGTCAGCGCATAGCCGACAAACAGGACCGGCGGATGGATAATCATCCAGAAATTGTGCAGCAGCGGGTTGAGTCCGCGCCCATCGCTGGGAGTGAGGGCTACGCCGGTCGAAGGATCAACCAGAGGTTGGAACGGGTTGAGCACCAGCACAAAACCGATGATCGCCGCTTGGATTGCCATCACCACCATGAGCACATACGGCTCAAAGTGTTTCGTGCGGCGCACCAGCAATACACTCGCAATTGCCCCCCACAGCAGCCAGATCATAAAGCTGCCCGGCTGCCCGGCCCAACTGGCGGCAATGGTAAAGAAGAACTCAAGATCACGTGAACTATAGTTGTACACGTAATCGAGATCGAAGCGGCGGGCAATAAAAACGGTGATCAGCAGCGTCCACGACATCAGGACACCGGCCAGTGCGGCGTACACGCCAAACCGGGCATAGCTAAGTGCAGATCGCTGCCCGCGCAGCACGAGGCCATAGCCAATTGCAGCCAGCAAGGTCATACCAAGGCTGGCCATGAGCAAAAACGTACCGAAGAGATACATAGCAACTCTTTCCAGCGGTCGTTGTCTCCGACCGAGTAGCCAGTGGCACTGGCTGGCCGGCGCTTACGGTTTCGCTTGATTCACCTCTTGATATTTCGACGGGCACTTGACAAGCAGATCATCGGCCATAAACGCCTGCTCAGCCGGATCATAGCGCCCAATCGCCACGATGCTAATCGCCTGCTCGAAATTAGCCGGGCGCGGATCGTCAGAGATGACCTTAATCAGCTTGCCGTTTTCATCTTGCAGCATAAAGGTAAACCGGCCTTGGGCATCCAGCTCGCCGGTGCTGCCGAGGAAGCCGGCCAGTTGCACGCTGCGCGTGCTGCGCATCGCCTCATCAACGCTGGTGGTATAGGCGCGGAACCCGTCTTGGAAGCCAAAAAAACCGTACACAACAGCTAACAGGATGATACCAAGCCCGACAATGTGGAGCGGCTTGATATTCAGTCCGCGGCGAACTGGAGTGGTTGCGACTGCCATACGATCACCTTTTACTCCATTTATCTACATAAGTCTAGGCCAGTGCCCAGCGTTGACCCTACGGTTTACCGGCGCTCGACCGGTTCGCCGGAATCGCGCACCCGGCTGACAATTGCAGAAGGCGCTGCGGCTTCGTTGCGTTCGCGCTCACGCTCCAATTCACGGCGCAACGCGCGCGCAGCGGCGTCGATCCGCCACAAGTAAATAAAGATTGCAATCCAAACGGACAACACTGCGGCGGTTGCAACCAGAATCGCTGCATTATCCATAGTTATGCCCTCCCACGTTGCGCCACTGCCCATTGCACATTTAACACCAATGAGCGCACTTGTAACATCCAGAAGAAGAGAGCGGTAAAGCCAAGGTTAGCGGCAAGGAAGGTGTACAACGTCCGCCGGTTTTCCAAAAGTTGGGTGCCCGGCGCTTCCATATTGAGTCGCACGGTGCCGGTGGCTTCATCGTATTCCTCAAGCCCCAATTGGAACCGCGAACCGGGGAACTCAGGCCGTGCCGCCATGCCGCCATCCACGAGATCAAGGCTCGGATACAGGATGGCTTCTTGCTGCAAGCCCGGCGTGCTGACCTTCACTTCGGCGACGATCAAATTGCCCTGCCGTTCAAGGCCGAGCAGTTGCACCTTTTGGTCGCCAATCAGCCCGACTTTACCCACCTCAAGCACCACGCCATCGCAGTTGCTGCCTTGGATGAACGCGCAGTTAGGGTGCAGCGTGCTATCGGCGATGCGCGGCGCGACGAAGAAGAGGAACGGCATGGTGACGAAGGCGAAGAGTGAGTAGACGGCGCTCAGTTGCCGCCGCCGGTCAACATCATCAATCGCGGCGCGCAGTGCAAACAGAGCGGCGTAGATCAACAAGAGGACGAAGATCGAGGTCTGGCGTGGATCCCAATTCCAGAAGATACCCCATGCTACCTGCGAGAAGATCATACCGGTAACGGTGGCGAGAATCGTAAAGAGCAGACCGGCCTCGGCAGCCGCTACCGCAATATGATCATCTTGCGCGCGTCGCCGCCAAAGATATAAACCGCTGAAAATTGCCGAGACAGTGAATGCAATCACACTGACCCAAGCTGTCGGCACATGCACAATCACAATTCGCCCGGCTTCGCCCAGCCCTTCGTACTGCGGCACAATTAGAAAGGTAGCAATGATCACGCCGGCCATCCAGACGCCTATGCCGATCTTTGCCGCTTGCGCGAGCCGTTGCATCATGGCAACCTGCCTTCTAGCCCTTAGGGTTGCAAACGATCCATCTTTGACGCATCATACAACGTTGTTGCTTTAAAAGCAAGGAATGTTCACGTCAGATTATTTGCCGGTTTGCCGGCAGCCGGTGATGCGTCGCTTCATCAAGCCTCAGTAGATCATAAATATAGTAAGCCTTAACCATTGTATCATGATTGGCGCTCTCCATGACGGCGCCTGATCCGAACGCAATAAGATCGCCATGCTATGCTGATCATATCGGTTGGGCACGGCGGCTAATTACAGAATATGTCGCTTCTCCATGATGAAATGATACCAGCGCGCCGCTACGCTCATCGCCAAGTACAGGAGTGACAAGCCGGCCACCGCGCGGCCAATGATCCCCTGTTTCCACAGCCAATCCAGCGCCAGCGCCATGCAGATTGCGGCGAGCGGCAGCATAAAGAAAACATGCTTGAGAATCATGTCGGCGATTGTCCAGTTGACCAGCGAGTAAAGGATCAAGATCGCCCACCAGCCGATCAGCAGGCTATGCCCCCGTCGCGCCGTAAACCAAGCCAGCACAGCGCCGCCTACAATCAGCGCAATGCCAACCCACGTGAGGTGGTTCAGCATAAATGCGCCATCAATCGCAGGGGTAGGCAATGGCAGCGTCTCGGCCCGGCTTGCCCGCCGCGCCAACGCTGATGCGATGACCGGCACTGTCTCGGCGACGACGACCGGCACGTACCAGATATGGTAGATCAGGAACGCTGCCGTTTCAGCAATGACCAGCCCGATCAGGGCTAGCCTGCCGCGCTGGATGGTTTGGCTCTCGCGCCGGATCAGCTCGATGAGGGCGTAGATACCCATCATGGTAAACGCCATAATGCCGACGACGGTATAGGTGAGCATCGCAAGCATCGCTGCCGCTGCTACCCCCCAGAGGGCGCGCCGATCGGTGGGATGATCGTAGGAGGCCAGCACGACCGCAATCAGGACCAATGCGCCCCACAAGCCCAGTTGGGTTGGCCAATTGCCCCACGAGATCAAGAAGTAGGGCATCAGCAGCAGATGGTAACAACCAGCCGCGGCCACGGCAATTTCCGGCCTCCCAAACAGGCGAAGAGCGATATAAGCGATCAGCAAGCTGCGCGATACATCAAGCGCCGTATTCAGCACATTCGAGGCCAATCCGAGATCAATCCCTACCAGACCAAAGGGGGCCGTGATGAGGTACCACAATGGCGAATAGGGAAAATGCCCGCCCTCGAAGCCGACCGTATCGCCGAGCAGAGTGACCCGGCTGGGCACGACCAATTCAAGAAACCGGCCATCGAGCACCATCTGAGTGCGCGGCACGTGCCAGCGTTCGTCGTAGACAATGGTTTGCGGATAGATCACGCCGCCGATCTTGATCAACGCCGCTAGCAAGACGATCCGCCAGAGCCATGTTTCGTAGGGTTGCGGCAAGGTTTCGCCGCCGCGGGCAAAGGCGAAGCGGGTAAAGGCGCGCAGCGGCCCTAGCGCGAGGTGCAACCCTGCTAACAGACCCCAAAGCATGGGTGTAAAAATCGCCCACCAGATGCGATGGGCAGCCAGCAAGCCGGCAAGGGTGGCAATGGCTGCGACGGTGATCACCGCTGCTGGCAACGGTTGAACTGCCACCCGGCGCGCCAGCCAGTAGCCAAGCACGCTGATCAGCGCGAAATGGAGTGCCTGCCAGAAAGGCCAGCCATACTCTACCTGATGCGCTTCGATCCAGTCGATCGCTACCCCCAATTGGCGCGGATCGGTTGTGGTTGAGAAGGTTGAGCTGGTCAGGTGCAGCCTCAGGTCATCATCACCCGGCGGCATGAGCAGGTAGTAGCGCGCCGTATCACTCCGTAGCGTGATCTGTACCGGTGCTAGCTTGTTAGTCGCGATGGTCAGTTCAGCCGGTGGCGCTCCCTCTGGCCGGTAGCCGTTGGCGCGGAAGACGACGGTTGTCCAGCTTGAGCCGATGCCGGGCAACGACACGCTTGCCTCGGCTTTAGTAAAGGAATAGGAGAATTGCTGGTTGCGTTCTAGAGCGTAAAAGCCGGTAAGGTAGGGTTGGGCGTAGGTGGTGCCAATATCGAGCCGCCCCGCTGGCGGAACCAAGTTGGCGAGACCAGCGCAGACGATGCCTAATATCGCTAGGCCGAGCGCGACGAACAGATCAGGCCGCAATTTGGCCAGTTGATTACCCATACGTTCTCCCTGCACGATAACATAAATCCAACAGACTCAGCCTGTTTTCAGCGGCGTGCTGTGCTATACTACCAAAGCAGGTCAATCTTGTGATCTGCCCATCTGCCTTGCGGCAGACACGCACGAGGGATAGCAATGAGACTGGAGCGATTTACTGAAAAGGCGCAGAGCGCCTTCCATATTGCCCAAGAGATTATGCAGGATCACCAGCATTCGCAGCTCGATGTCGAGCATCTCTTTTTGGCGATGCTCCGCCAGCGCGATGGTCTGGCCACGCGGGCGCTAGTGCGCTTGAACGTTGATCCGCAAGAGGTGGAACGGCGCATCGAGCGCGAGCTGGAAAAGCTCCCTAAGATGTTGAATTCGCATGGCATTGGTGGTCAAGTCTTCATTACGCCGCGCACGCAGCGGTTGGTTAAGCGCGCTGAGGAAGAAGCCAACCGGCTAGGCGATCAGTATGTCGGCCTCGATCACTTGCTCATCGGCTTGGCGAGCGAGCGTGATGGCCCTTCAGCGCGGATTTTGCAGAGCTATCATATCGATCAGGAGCGAATCTATCAAGTGTTGATGGAAATTCGTGGCAGCCAACGCAGCGATGACCCTTCGGCGGAGAGCCGCTATGAAATTCTGACCAAGTATAGCACCGATCTGACCGAGCTGGCCCGCGAAGACAAGCTCGATCCGGTGATTGGCCGTGAAGCTGAGATCACCCGCGTCATTCGCATTCTTTCCCGCCGCACCAAGAACAACCCGGTGTTGGTTGGTGAAACCGGCGTCGGCAAGACGGCGATTGTCGAGGGGTTGGCCCAGCGCATTGCCCGTGGCGACGTGCCGCCGACATTGATCGATCGCAAGTTGCTGGCGCTCGATCTGGCCGGCATGGTGGCCGGATCGAAGTTCCGCGGCGAGTTTGAAGAGCGGCTGAAAGCGGTGATGGACGAGGTGCGCAATGCGAAGGGGCGCATCATTCTCTTCATTGATGAGCTACACACCGTTGTTGGCGCTGGCGCCGCGACCGGCAGCATCGATGCCTCGAATATGCTCAAGCCGGCCCTCTCGCGCGGCGAGATTCAGGTGATCGGTGCCACTACCATCGACGAGTATCGCAAACATATTGAGAAGGATGCGGCGCTCGAACGGCGCTTCTCGCCGGTGTTTGTCGAAGAGCCCGATCCGGAGACGACGGTTGAGATGTTGCGCGGCCTGCGCAAGCGGTATGAAGAGCATCACCAATTAACAATTAGCGACGAGGCGCTGCGGGCGGCAGTGCAACTGTCGAGCCGCTACATCAACGACCGGTTCTTGCCCGATAAGGCGATTGACCTGATTGACGAAGCCAGCGCCAAGTTGCGGATTGACATCTTCTCGATGCCGCCTGAGCTGAAAGCGAAGGAAGAGGAGCTGAAGCGGCTGCAAGCCGAAGAGGAAGAAGCTGGGGCGCGCCGCGACTACGAGCGAGCGGCGATG
>JAUQOZ010000172.1 GCA_030550625.1 Chloroflexota bacterium
TAGCCATTGCTGGCAGCGGAAGGCCGCAGCGCCCCGCTCCCGCAACGCGGGAGAGGGGGAGGGGGTGAGGGTACGAGGTTTACCGCAGAGAACGCGGAGGCCGCGGAGAGGGGAGGGCATCCTGTCATTGCGAGGGCGCGCAGCGCCCGAAGCAATCTCCCCCTTCAGCGCATGCCACGCCTGAGCGGATTGCTCCCGCGGAAGCAGGAGATTGCTTCGCCGCCTCTGGCGGCTCGCAATGACAACAGAAGCGGTGGCGCTGCCCCCAAACACCTTTGCGTTCTTGGCGTTCTCTGCGCCTTTGCGTTTGACCCTCTGCGCCTTTGCTCGCTTTACCCCTCCCCCAGCGGGGGAGGGGGGTGGGGGTGGGGGCGTCTCACCAGCGGGCCGGGAGCGATCGTATCCCCGGCCCTGAAGGGCTGGGCGAGGGGTACGAAACCCGCTTACGGTTCAATCGGAATGTTGCGCTGGCGGGCGATGTCGCGCAGGGCGCGGGTGAGGCTTTCGAGCTGGCGCAACAGCAGGCTGACCTTGAATGCCGCTCCTTCGTCGCGTTCGATCCACTTCAGTAGGTCGCCGTCATGCACGGCGCGCGCGAGGCGATCGCTCTCGTCAACCATTTGGTCGAGCGAACGGATGCGGAAGACGCGGGATTTATTTTTGGGTTGGTTTTCAACCGTCTCTTCCACCACCGTCAAATACTCGCCGTCCGCCGCCTCATCTTCATCTTCCCACACATCATCGTGCTCAGGCAGATCGACCGCCGTCGCCGGTGTGTGGCTGAGCGGGCCGCCGCTGCTGCTGTCCGGGGTAGCTTTGGTGCGCAGCTCAGCGCCTTGCTCCAGCGCCTGCAAGGCGACGTCGAGGGTCAGGTTGGGATTGGCGGCAAAGTAGGTCGTGAGCCGGCTCAGTTCCGCTGCCGACATCCCCTCTTCGACCGCGAAGCGGGCTAGATCGATCTGGGTTTTGGGGTTGGTGATGCGGCGCAAGTGCTGGGCTTGGGTCACGTTCAGCTCGCCGCGCCGGATCATCTGCTGCACCTCTTCCGGCAGTTCGAGCAGGCCGAGGTAGCGGCGCACCGTGCGCGCGCCGAGACCGACCGCTTGCCCGACCGCTTCGTCAAGCTCGTTGTCAGGCAGTTTGCCGCGCGTGGCGATGATGTGCTCGCGCAGCCGGGCGAAGGCGCGGGCCTGCTCGAGGTCGTTGAGGTCTTGGCGCTGCACATTCTCGATCAACTGGCGCAGCAGCAGGTCAGGGTCATCGCTATCGAGCACAATGCAGGGCACCTTGCTCAAGCCAAGCTGGATCGCCGCTGCCCGCCGCCTCCCGCCGTAGACCACCCGGTACCGTCCGCCGCCTGCCGGCGTTACTCCAATCGGCTGCAACAAACCGTATTCCGCAATCGTCGCCGCCAACCCCGCCACATCCCCCGGCTCCTCGCGCACCCCTGCCGGGTCAACGTCGAGCTGGCGCGGATCGAGATAAAGCAATTGCATCGCGGGTTCCCCCTTGACAACGCAATGACCGGTCAGCGCCGGTCATCGCGAATACTATCCGAACAAGTGTGTCAAGTATAGCAGGCTTGGGCGATGCTGGCAACTTGTCTGCCGGCAAGCCGCAGAGAACGCAAAGGGTTCAAACGCGAAGGCGCAGGAGAGCCGGACGGCTGTCTGGCTCCGCAGAGAACGCAGAGGATTCAAACGCAAAGGCGCGAAGGACGCAGAGAACGCAAAGGTTTTTTATTTTTTGCGCCTTTTGCGTCTTTTCGTGGCTATTCTCCCGCTGTGCCCTCGGTGGTAAAAAAACGCACCCCCTCGCCGGATCAGCCGATTACAGGTATGATAGATCCCAAATGTACATATCCCAGCTCACTTTGTGCCTTACTTATTAACAATCTTCGCGCCCTTTGCGCCCTTTGCGCCTTTGCGTTAAAAACTTCGCGTCTTTGCTCCCTTTGCGTCTTTGTGTTAACCGTCTTTACCTTTGAGGTGTCGTATGTTTGATCTCACCGGACGCACGGCGATTGTCACCGGCGCGGGGCGCGGAATTGGCCGCGCCATCGCTGCCGCTCTCGCCGAACACGGCGCGCGCGTTGCCCTCCTCGACCGCGAAGCAACGCTGGTCGCCGAAGCGGCGGCCCAGCTTGGCTCCGCTGCGCTGAGCGCCGCAGTCGATGTCGCCGATGCTGCCGCAGTGGCGGCGGTGATCGGCGATGTGCTGGCCCAGTGGGGCAAGGTGGATATTCTGGTCAACAACGCCGCGATCATCAGCTCAGCCCCGTTCCTCGAACTAGCCCCCGCCGAATGGGAACGGACGCTGGCGGTCAACCTGACTGCAATCTATCACACGTGCCGCGCCGTCGTGCCGGTGATGATTGCCAATCGCTATGGCCGCCTGATCACCATCGCCTCGGTGGCTGGCAAACGGGGCGGCGGCATTCTCGGCAGCGCTGCCTACAGCGCGGCCAAAGCCGGTGCGATTGGCTTGACCAAGGCGCTGGCCCGAGAACTGGCCCCACACGGTATCACCGCCAATGCCATCTGCCCCGGCCCAGTCGAGACGCCGCTGCTCGGCGCGATGACGCCGGCGCAGCGCGAGCGGGCGCAGGCAATGATCCCGCTGGGCCGCTTTGCCCAACCAGTTGAGGTGGCGGCAGCAGCGGTCTTCCTCGCCTCAGCGGAAGCCGCGTTCATCACTGGCGAGACGCTCGATGTTGATGGCGGGATCACGATGGATTAAAATCGTGATGGCAGCTCGTTTGTTAAGATATGGTAAGATGGCAGCGTTATCGTGAGTAATAGCGTAATTGGGGACGCTATGCCCGAATCGTTCATTGCAACTCTGTCGCCAGCGCAGGTGCGCCAGCTCCAGCGATTTTTACTGATAGTGGCTGGCATTGTGGGAGTTGTAGCCGTTGTAGCCACCATCTCTGCGCTCATCTGGCAAACTTCCACAATTATTGCCCTGATGATCCTTGATTGGGTGCTGGTCGTCGGCATATTGCAGGCATGGTCGCAGGCGCGCAGCGGGCAGGTGCGGGTTGCGTTGGCGACCTCATTTATTGCGCTCACGTTGTATGGTTTAGTTGGCGCAGTTATTTTGCCGAATGTTTCCGCCCTCATGGCGTTTGGCCCCATTATCGCGATCGTGGCGATGTTGCCGTTTCTCAGCGGCGTGATACTCAGGCGCTTATTAATCATTGCGTGGATTGCGGTCATCGTCACGTTGATTCTTGGCTCGCAACTTCACCTCTTTCCACCCGTGCCTGAAGCGTTAGAGATACCGTTTCGGTTTGCCGGCGTTTTAGGAATTAGCTCGATTCTCTTGTTGCAACTGTGGCTGTTTCACGAGCGGTTGATCGGTGTGATTACACAGTTGCGACAGGTGAATGAAGATTTGCAGCGCGAACGGGCTAGTTTGCAAGAGCGGGTTGCCGAACGCACGGCGGAATTGCAACAGGCGCTGGCTGAAGTTGAGCGGCAAATGGCTGAACAGAGCCGGTTGCTGGCCGAGAATGAACGGCAGCGCGAGTTGATCCGCGGCCTGAGTATGCCGGTTTTGCCGGTAGGCCGCGCCACGTTGGTGATGCCGCTGGTGGGAGAGCTGGATGATGATCGTATCCGGCTAGCGCAGTCAACGGCGCTGCAAGCGATCGATCAGACTGGCGCGCGCCATTTGGTGCTCGATATTACCGGTATGCCGTTTGTCGATACGACGGTTGCGGCTGGTCTCATTAAGCTAGTGCAATCCGCTCGCTTGCTTGGCGCCGAGGTCACATTAGTCGGGGTGCGGCCTGAAGTGGCGCAGACCATGGTGGCGCTTGGCGTTGATCTGGCTGATGTGGCGACGGCAGCCGATCTGGCGTCGGCGTTGCGGCGTGAGC
>JAUQOZ010000229.1 GCA_030550625.1 Chloroflexota bacterium
TACCCACGATAGGTGCCGCTGGTGATGCGCTGCCAGTTGTTATCAGGCACGCCATCACCGTTGGCATCACCCGGATTACGAAACTCGTTGCCGTTGATATATTCATTGTTCACGGCAATCGGATACACCCCATCGGTGGGCGGGCAGGTGCCGGCGTAAGCGGTCGCCGCAATTGGCAACTGATCTTGATTGACGACACGGGCGAAGAAGGTGTCAACATCACCTTCCAGATTAACCTGAATGTACGCGACATTATCCGGCGCCACGGTGCCGTCGCGAGTAATCCGCGCGCCACCCTCGATCGGCTCGCCGCGCGCATTCAGGTAATAGGCCTCCATGCGGATATTCGGGTTGTTTTCGATGTCAATCCCATTCGAGCGCAATGAATTGACGATCGAGTCGTAGATGACGGTATTCGTCGTACCGGCTGGCCGGCGTACATACGTATTCATTGCCGATAGCGAAGCAGCGTTCGCGGCAGCGACGGCGCGGCGCTCTTCAGAGAAGGTGCGCCCGACGTCGACCGACAACGCAACCATGCCGATGAGCACGACAATCATGAGGGCCAGCAGTGGAATACTCTGCCCGCGTGCCCGTCGTAGCTGGCGTTGCACTTTTGTTTGTTTAGTTGCCATTAATTTCCTCCATTTGCTGCGTTGCCATTTTCGTGTTGGAGCTTTGATGATACGGCGACGGACCGCAGAACATTAACCGACAAACTGACTGCGAATAGGCATTGTGTGCGTGACGCGCAAGATAATCTCGCGCCCAAATGCCGGTGCAAACGGGAAGAAGAGCCGGTAACGGTACCGTACAGTCACCCGAATCCAACAATTCTGGCCGGCATTACGCATATCGACCCGCGGTGTCGTTGTGGCGCACGTGCCGCTCAGATTAGATGGATTGGAACCCTTTGGATTTTCAATAATCACAAACCCATTTGGGTTCGTCGGATTGTTTGGATTGAAGACCGCTGGCTGGT
The DNA here is from genome assembly GCA_030550625.1 of Chloroflexota bacterium. Lineage (GTDB taxonomy): Bacteria > Chloroflexota > Chloroflexia > Chloroflexales > Chloroflexaceae > Chloroflexus. Next base: position 983 of record JAUQOZ010000229.1, read on the forward strand.
TAACATCATCAATCCCGTCACCATTAAGATCAAAGAGATTAGCTACGCCTGACGGGTTAGCGCCGCCAGAAAAGCGAATACGCCGATAGATCTCTTCGTAGTTCAGCCGCACAGCGGTCACTTGCCCTCCACTCGTCACAACCACCGGATAGCTGCCGTAGGTAGCACCTTCTTGAGCAGCAACGCGCAGCGCCTGCAGGGTAAAGAAGATTAAGCCAAGATCGACCGCGGCTGCCAGTAAGAGAAAGATTACTGTAGCAGAGAGGGCAAACTCAACCAATGCTTGGCCGACCGTTCTGCGATGATGTTTCTTTGGCATAGTTCCCTCTCTTATGGCTGTCGGCTCAGTTGCATGTCTTGCCAATCGGCTACATCACGGGCGCAAGCTACTCCCCGCGGGCTGGTTGGATCAACGCCTAGATTTTCAAGTGACCGGCGCTGCACAACCCGCAGGTTCAACGTACCATCAAGCCCAATCATATCGAACAATGGGGTAATGCCACGCACCGGATAGTTGATCTCAATCTCGATTGGCCCGCGATCATTTAAATTGCGGGTCTGGCCGCCATTAGGATAACGAATGACCACGTAATCTTCGATGCGGCGACCTTCGTTAGCTTGGCCATCAAACAACACCACATCTGAACGGATCGCTTCCATAATCCCGCGCACGCAAGCATCGGCGGTAAAGCCGGGATAGTTGGCCGGCGGGTTGTTGCGCAGATCCAACCACGTTTGATGGGGGGGCAACTGCGCCGCCGCCTCGGCGCCATTGCGCGCCGCCTGCGACACCATCGAATAGGCAAAGATCAAATAGCCAAACTCGATGATGCCGAATATCACGATCAGCATGACGGGCAGCAAGAGCGCCATTTCAACGATTGATTGGCCGGATTTAGGTTTCATGGCATGCGCTCCCGTAAACACGTTTGCTCTAGCTATTAGTATATGACGGGCGCTGGCGGCGCGGAATAGTCCGAAGGTACCGGGTTTTGCAATGAGCGTCTTTTGGCATTGCAACAACCTAACGGCTTGATCAAACCGCCGGTTTGGCCGCCGGAGTTGCCGCACACGCGCCCCCTAGCGGGGGCGCCTTTAATCATGCCCGCCAATGTACTGCACGATCATCCGTTGCCAATATGGCCAGTCGTGATACCAGCCATCCCAAATACGTAAGGCATTGCCGATCCCCTTGGCCCATAATTGGCTTGACAGCAATTCATTTGACCACGCCGACGGATCGTCGCGCCCCGTTACGAGAATAATGTCGGTTTCGCGCAGGCGGTCGATCGTCCACGGATCATTGAGATTGGGCACGAAATCAACCGGATTGTGGAAGTAGACGCCCTGCGTGTAGTTGGTAAAAAACCGCTTGAGATCGTACAACCCTGAGAGACCGATGACCCGCCGCACCAAACCGGGATGGCGGAGGGTGAAGATCACCGCCTCGCTGGCGCCAAACGAACAACCGGTGGCCATCAAGAACGGATTGGGATTGAGGTGGCGCACTAGTGGCAAGACTTCAGTGATGAGATAGTGTTCGTATTGCTCTTCCCGCCACATGCGGGCATCGGTATCGCCAGTGTAGTTGTACCAACTTTCACTGTAGACACTATCGACGCAAACGAGTTGAATCCATCCTTGCTCTATATGATGGCCAAGCGCAGCCACCATGCCGCGATCTTCGTACTCGTAGAAGCGTCCGTGCGAGGTGGGGAAGACCAACACCGGCGCGCCGGCATGGCCAAATATGAGCAATTCCATCGTTCGATTGAGGGCAGGGCTGTGCCATGCATGGTATTGTCGTTGCATATTCCAAACGTGTGCATTTCAAATTGGCGATGACAATGGGTGAAATGATAGCCTGCGCGCAATGGTCTGTCAATGTAATGGTGAGAAGTGAATATAAAGATTGACAAGGTTTAGTGGCAATGACAACCCTAACTGCTCATTATGCGCGTGAACTGACATGGCCCCAACTGTTGGCGCTGGTCTGGGGCCGCTGGCTCGTCAGCCTCGCCTTCCGCATGGTCTATCCGCTATTGGGGTTTTTGGCCGCCGTCTTTGCGGTTGATCTGACCACCGCCAGCCTGTTGATCACGGTCCAAGTAGCGGCGTCGCTGCTTAGCCCGTTGGGCGGGGTGCTCAGTGATAGCATCGGTGATCGGGCCACGATGATTGGGGGCGGGATCATCTTTACGCTCGGCGCCGCTATTTGTGCGATGAGCGCTTCATTTGTCCCGTTTCTGGTTGGGTATGCGGTCATTGGGTTGGCCATCGCGGTGGGAATGCCGGCGCTGCAAAGCTACGTGAGCGCGCGCAGCCGCTACGAACGCCGCGCGCGGATGCTCGGCGTGCTCGAATTGAGCTGGGCGCTCTCGGCGCTGCTCGGCGTACCACTGATCACGTGGGGCGCGGAACGATGGGGAATCGCGCCGATCTTTGCCGGCCTGACGATAGCTGGCGGCGTGATGCTCATATCGTATATCATGTTACCGAACGATGACCAACCGCCATCCCGCCAACCGCACCAGCCAGCATCCACAAATCATCGATGGCATCTCTTTCAGCAACCGAGCATTCTAGCTGCGCTGGGATTTGTCTTCATCCAACTCGCTGCGGTTGAATTGATCTTTGTCAGTTACGCCGGCTGGCTGAGCAGTGCATTCAGCGCCACAACCGCCGAACTTGGGTTCGTCTTTGGATTGCTGGGCGTAGTTGAGTTGATTGGTTCGCTGAGCGCCACGCTCTTCACCGACCGGATCGGCAAGCGACGAGCAGTGTTAGGCGGATTTTTGCTCGTCGGCGTCTGGTTGCTGCTCTTGCCGCAGAGTGGATCATGGCCGGTCTTTTTGGGCCTGTTGTTGGCATTTGACCTGTGTTTCGAGTTTGCGATCGTCTCGACCTTTCCGCTCATAAGCGGGCTCAGCGCACAGCAACGCGGCGCGCTGCTCGCGATGATGACCGCTTGCATTGGCGGCGGGCGGATTGTGGGTTCACTGGCCGGGCCATGGATCAGCGCCACCGCCGGCTATGCTCTCACCAGCACGATTGCCGGCATTCTGGCGCTCATCGGGTTTGGGATCGGATTGCTGTTTATGAAGGAGGGTGATGCCTGAACATGCCGTGTAACCAACACCACCGTGAGCGCATCTGATAGGTAGCAATTGCAATGATGATGGCGTGAAAGGAAACAAACCAATGGCTCTGATGCAGGAAAAAGATCGCAAGGCAGTGCGAGAGGCGTTCGCTGGGCTAAACCGTCCAGTTGAGATTGTACTGTTTACCTCGGAAGAGAGCGGCGAATACAGCGATGTCACCCACGAGCTGCTGCAAGAGGTGGTGGAACTCAACCCGCTGCTGCGCTTGAGCGTATATGATTTGGCCAAAGACGGTGCGTATGCCGCCGAGCTAGGCGTTGACAAGGCGCCGGGGATCGTCTTTTTGGCAGGGGAAGAGCGGAAGAATCACGGCTTGCGCTTCGCCGGCTTGCCCAGCGGCTACGAGTTTGCCTCGCTGATCGAGGCGATCAGGTTGGCCGGCGGCGCCACCCAACCTGATCTCCAGCCAGCGACGATGGAGCTGCTGGACACAATCAAGGCGCCGATGCACTTGCAGGTCTTTGTGACGCCGACCTGCCCCTACTGCCCGCGGGCGGTGGTGATGGCCTACCGGCTGGCGCTGGCCAACCCGTACATTACCGCCGAGGGCATCGAAGTGACCGAATTCCCTGAACTTGGCGATCGCTATGCAGTGATGGGCGTACCGAAGACGGTGATCGACGATCTGGTGCATATCGAAGGCGCAGTGCCAGAGGGGATGATGGCGAACAAACTGCGCGAGGCGATTGTCGCTGCGGCGTAAAGCGTCGTTGGCAGCCGGGTCAGACGGCGCTACAAAACCGCCATCGTAGACGTGATATACTGAATCTATACCATCACGTCTACGATGGAGGAACCGTTGTGCCGGGACCAATTATTGACCTCTCACTGTATGACGATGAACAGACATTGCTTGCCGGCTTACGCCGCGGCGACCCTGATGCCTGCACCTGTTTTGTCAAACGCTTTGCGCCGTTGGTCTACGCACGCGCGCTGCACCTGCTCGGCGACGCCGACGATGCCGAGAACGTCTTGCAGACGACGTTCATCAAAGCGTGCGCGGCGCTGCCGGAATATACTGGCGCTGGCAGCTTGAGCAGTTGGCTCTACCGGATCGCCTCAAACGAAGGATTAATGCTGCTGCGCCAGAAGCGACCGCAAGTCGCACTCGATGCGGTTGGCGAACTTGCGCCGGATGAGACCACGTTACATCACAAAACAACGTGGGCGATCGATCCGGCGCGGAATGCGCTCGATGGCGAATTACGGCGCGAGATTGCGCAGGCGATTGCCGAATTGCCCGATTCGTTACGGGCCGTGATTGTGCTGCGCGACATCGAGCAACTCAGCACTGAAGAGACCGCCGAGCGGCTCGGCATTAGCCCCGGCGCGGTGAAGGTGCGGCTGCACCGCGCCCGCCTGCGGTTGCGCGAAGCGCTAGCGCGCTATGTCGAAGCGTCAAGCAATGACAGGTAAGAGCGACGCACACGTCGCCAACCTGCACATGCGACCCGATCGCGCTGGGATCAGCTCGGCAACGTCTACGTTGCCCAACCGCGAGGATGCCATGGAACGCCACGATCACGATCACTGCCTCGACCTAATCGATCGCTTGAACGACTATCTCGATGGCGAACTCAGCGCTGCATCGTGCGCCGAGTTAGAAGAGCATTTGCGCCAATGCTCCGAATGCCAAGAGTTGCTAGCGTCGTTGCAACAAACGGTCGACTGGCTGCACCATCTCGACGATCTGCCGCCGCCATTGCCGCCTGCCCTTGAAGACCGGCTGCTCAGCCAGATGCAACAACAGTTGCAAACCAAACGCCATTAGCGTCCATAATGGGCTACCAGCATCTGGCGAAAGGCATACGCCACCGGCGAGAGCGGGCGCGCCGCGCGCCACAGCAACCGCAACGTGCGGCGCAGAGGCCGGCCACTGATCGGGATAGGATGCAACGCCCCTACCTCTTGCTCGGCGGTAATTGTATAGAGAGGTAAAATCGTCAGCCCCGTACCGATCATCACCATCCGCTTGATCGACTCAAGGTTATCGAGTTCGGCAATAACGCGCGGCGTAAGCGATTGCTCGCGCAACGCCTGATCAAGCCATGCGCGGGTTTGACTGCTCGACTGGCGCATCACTATCGGCTGGCCGGCCAACTCGCTCAAATGCACCTCCGCCCGCCCCCACCACGGATGGCGCCGGCCCACAATCACGTATTGATCAAACTCGCGTAACGGCTGCTGCTGAATATCGGTGTCAGCGCCGTCGAGTTCCCCCTCAATCGCGCCCAAATCGAGCATGCCACTGCGTAATTCGGCCACAATCGCCGGCGAAGTGCCGGTTTGGGCGCTCACGGCGAGGTTGGGATAACGCTGACCAAACATCTGCACCCATTCGGGCAGCAAATAGGCGCTGACGCCGGGGGTAACGCCGATCGTCAACTGGCCGGCCCGCAAGCCGGCAACATCAGTGACAGCAAGCTCGGCCTCGGCGACGAGCCGAAAGATACCCTCGCAATACGATAGCAGCCGCTGACCGGCGGGTGTTAATTCGACGCCACGCCGGCCACGGGCAAACAACTCGGTGCCCAGCGCATCTTCGAGGGCGCGGATATGCTGGCTCACCCCTGATTGGGTCATGTGCAACTGCTCAGCCGCTTTGCTGAGGCTGCCGGCAGCCACCACGCGCGTAAAGATATCAAGTTTGTACAGATCGAGCATCGTTGCTCTCCCAGTTTGAAGCTGCTTTGCGATACGCCACGAACGCCGTCGCTATCATTCACAATGATGATCCCGCTGTGGTTGCCCCCGTGCGCCGCTAAAGAGGCAGCCACGTTCATTCTTTTGCGCTATGATCATTCAGTATAGCAGCTATAAGTTTTTGCTAAGAGATAGTATAAGCAAGATCCGGCTTCTGCCAAGGGGTGATTTTTGTTATCTTGCGTACAAACAATCCCAACACTCCAGACAAGCAGTTGGCGCCAACGCTGTAAAAGGGAGTGCCGCCCCCTTTAATGCGACGCAAGGACAACAAACGGAAGGGAACAAGAGCGATGTTGCTGAAGTACTTCTACGATGAGATGCTAGCGCAGGCTTCCTACCTCATCGGGTGCGCCAAAACCGGTGAGGCAATGGTCATTGATCCCATGCGCGATGTCGAACCGTACTTGCGGGTAGCAGCGAAAGAAGGATTGCGGATCACCCACGTTACTGAAACCCACATTCATGCCGACTTTGTGAGCGGGGTGCGCGAATTGGCGGCTCGCACCGGCGCGCAGATGTATCTGAGCGATATGGGCGACGAGAATTGGAAATATGCCTACCCCGAAATTGACAAGGCTATTCTGGTCAAAGACGGCGATACTTGGATGGTCGGCAACATCAAAGTGCAAGTCATTGCTACCCCCGGCCACACCCCCGAGCACATCGCATTCATGATCACTGACACAGCGGGCGCTGACCAGCCGATGGGCATTTTCACCGGTGACTTTCTCTTCGTTGGCGACGTAGGCCGGCCCGACCTGTTGGAAGAGGCGGCAGGCATTGCCGGCACCAAAGAGCCGGGGGCGCGCAAGCAGTTCCATTCAGTGCAGCGATTTAAGGCTCTCCCTGACTATTTGCAAGTGTGGCCGGCGCACGGTTCGGGCAGCGCCTGCGGCAAGGCGCTGGGTGCGATCCCATCAAGCACGCTTGGCTACGAGAAGCGGTTTAATCCCGCATTCCAATTTGACGACGAAGATGCATTTGTGAAGTGGCTGTTGCACGGCCAGCCTGAGCCGCCGCGCTACTTCGCCCGCATGAAGTACGTGAACAAGGTCGGGCCGGCGCTGTTGCACGATCTGGCGGCGCCGGTAGAGATTGAGCGTCCGGTGCTTGACAAGGCCATCGCGGAAGGTGCGATCGTTTTTGATCTGCGCAGCGCCGCCGAATTTGTCGCTGGTCACGTGCCGGGCAGCATCAGCGTGCCGATCCGCAAGATGTACAGCAGCTATGTGGGCTGGTTCGTAGACTTCACCAAGCCAACCTACCTCGTAGTGCCGGATGACGCCAATATGGCCGAGATTTTGAAGGATTTGCGCGCGATTGGCGTTGATAACATTCCGGGTTACCTGCCGGCTTCGGCGCTCGGTGACAATCTGGCCACATTGCCCACTGCCACGGTGAAGGATCTGAGCGCAGCGCTAGCCGATCACTCGGCGGTCGTCCTTGATATGCGCAATCAGACTGAGTACGACGAGATCCATCTGCCCGGCGCATTGCACATTCCGGTTGGCTATCTGCCGCGGCGGTTGGATGAAATTCCGCGCGACAAGCCGATCATTGCGCACTGCGCTACCGGCTATCGCTCGCAAGTCGGCACGAGCGTACTGCGCCGCTTCGGCTTCACCAACGTTGCTACCCTCGTTGATCCGCAAGGCACGTGGCGAGAGTTGGTCGAATCGGTGACAGTCTAATCCTCACCTTATCACCTCCACGGCAGAAGTGGCCATTACTGCCGTGGAGGCGCCGCGATATAAGATGATAAGCAACGACTTGCCCGCACACTGATCGGGCGCAACCAGCAGGAAAAGCTATGACATACACGCAAACCGATGGTGGTACATCCGCTGAGATGCAAACATTGGACACCGGCCATATCGCTGAGCTGCTAAGCCAGATGATGGAGCGCATGGACCGGCTCGAGCAGCATCTGGCGAAGGTCAACACGCTGGCCGATGAAGCGCCGGCGCTCCTTGCCATGGCAACCGATACGGTTGATGGGTTGTACCGCGATGCTGCTAGCGCTGGCGTCGACATTGACGAGCGGTTGAAGGTTGGATTGCATGCGCTTGAACGGCTGACCGAACCGGCGACACTCCGTGCGCTCGCCGGTCTTAGCGAGCAATTGGTCACCCTTGAGCAGTTGGCGCGCCAAGCCCCCGGCTTTGCGGCAATGACGGTTGACATGATCGACGAGCTATACGCCGCAGTGAACAAGCAGGGTGTGGATATTGAAGGTACTGTCCGGCAAGGGCTGCTCGCGCTGCGCAACCTCCTGACCTTGATGCAATCAGAAGAGGTCAAGGCGTTGATGAGCTCAGGCGTGCTCGATCCGAAGACCTTGCAAGTGATGGGAGCTGCAGCGCACGCACTGGTGAGCGCGCAACGCGAGCCGCGCCGGGCCGGACCAATGGCGCTATTCGGCGCACTCTTCAACCGCGATGTGCAACGCTCGCTCGGCTTTGCGCTTAACTTCGCCGAACGGTTTGGGCAGAAATTGCCGGGATAAGCAGAATTCACCGTTTGCATCGAGCTATTAGCATGCGGCTAGTATGCCGCTGATACTACAGAAAGAGGGAACTGCTATGGCCAAGAGCCACTATCAAGTCGTTATCGCCGGTGGCGGCACTGCTGGTTTGACCGTTGCCGCCCAACTGATGGATCAACCGAAACCGCCGGAGATCGCGCTGATCGAACCATCAACCGTTCACTACTATCAGCCATTGTGGACACTGGTCGGCGGCGGGGTCTTCCCGCGTGAGCAATCGGCCCGGCCCGAAGCCGATTACATCCCGCCGGGAGTAACGTGGATCAAAGAGAAGGTCACGGCGTTTGATCCCGATAATAACAGCCTGACCCTCAGCAACGGCGAGACGATCACCTACGACTTCTTAGTAGTGGCGCTGGGCATTCAGATCGACTGGGGTAAAGTGAAAGGCTTGCCAGAGACGTTGGGCAAGAATGGCGTCTGCTCGAACTATTCATACGACACAGTCGAGTACACGTGGCAGAATATCCGCACCTTCCGCGGCGGCAACGCCGTCTTCACTCACCCTAGCACGCCGATCAAGTGTGGTGGTGCGCCGCAGAAGATCGTCTATCTGGCCGACGACTATTTCCGCCGGTCAGGTGTACGCCAGCAAAGCCAGCTCAACTTCTATCACGCCGGCGCGGCCATCTTCGCAGTGAAGAAATATGCCGATGCGCTGAACCGGGTCGTGGCGCGGAAGGGGATCAACGTTCACTTCCAGCATGATCTGATTGAGGTGCGTGGCGAGGCGCGGGAAGCGGTCTTCCTCAATCTAGCTACCCGCGAGACAGTGACGGTGAACTTTGATATGCTGCATGTCTCGCCGCCACAGAGCGCGCCGGATGTGATCAAGAGCAGCGCCTTGGCCAATAGCGGCGGCTGGGTTGATGTTGATCAGTATACGCTTCAGCACAAGCGCTACCCCAACGTCTTTAGCCTTGGCGATTGCTCGAGCCTGCCTACATCGAAGACAGGGGCTGCAATTCGCAAGCAAGCGCCGGTCGTCGTGGCGAATCTGATGGCGGCAATTGCGCACGAAACGCTGCCCGCCACCTACGACGGCTACACCTCGTGCCCGCTGGTAACCGGTTACGGCAGCTTGATCTTGGCCGAGTTCGACTATACCAACCAGCCCAAAGAGAGCTTCCCGTTCGACCAATCGCAAGAGCGCTACAGCATGTATGCGCTGAAGGCCTATGGCTTGCCGGCGATGTATTGGAACGGCATGTTGCGCGGACGGATGTAAACCGACAGAGCGCGCTGTGCCCTCGGATAAGCACAGCGCGCTGTGCCCGTACAGGTAAGATCGAGGATATTTTCCGGGTCTCCTCCCTCCCCAAGCGTAGAGACGGCCTTATGGGCCGTCTCTACGCGATTCAATACCGTTGATCGCTGACCGAAATGCGCAAGAGCAGGCCAACGATCAAAAAGTTGATGATAATTGACGAGCCGCCATACGAGATAAACGGGAGCGTAATGCCGGTGAGCGGGATCAGACGGAGATTGCCGCCCAAGATGATCAACGACTGCACGGCAATAATCGAGGTCAGACCCACCACTAACAACTGCTCAAAGCCGCGAAAGCGACCGGGAATAGCGAGCGCCAGATGGTAGCCGCGAAAGATAAGCAACAGATAGGCAATCAAGACGGCCAGCGTACCGGCTAAGCCCATTTCCTCACCGATGGCCACAAAGATAAAGTCGGTATGCACGGCAGGTACATATTCAGGCACGCCGCGCCCCAAGCCGGCGCCAAAGATTCCCCCTGAAGCCAGCGCGTAGATAGCTTGCACGATCTGATAGCCCGATCCTTGGGCCGTTGCCCACGGATCGAGCCAGACCGACACGCGCAAGCCAACGATCGGCAAGAAACGGTAGAGCAGGTAAGCGCCGCCGGCAAAGGCGGCCATGCCCACCGTCACATACAGACCGCTGCCGGTAGCCACGTACAGCATGGCCAAAAAGACGCCGAAGAGCAACAACGCAGCACCCAAGTCGCGCTGGAAGACAATGGTCAGCATCGCGATGCCCCACATCCCGACCAGTGGCGCTAAGTAGGGCAACGGCGGCAGTTTCAGCGGGCCAAGCCGGTAATTTGACTGCACCACCTCGCGGTATTCGTTGAGGTAGGAAGCCATGAAGATGACCAGAATGATTTTGAGCAATTCCGAAGGTTGAAAATAGAAGAAACCCAAATTGAACCAGACCCGCACCCCACTAGCGTTTGGATCAACACCAAACACGAACGTCGCCAAAATCAGCAGCAGGCCGAGCGACAGCCAGAGATAGCGGTAGTGATCGAGCACATCAATGAACGAGAGGCGGAACAGCCTGATACAGATGCGATCGAGCGGCGTGAAGAGGATCGCTGCCATAATCACCGCCCCTAGCGTCACCCACAACGTCTGCTTAGCGGCAATCCCTTCGTAGCAAGGAAACCGCTCGCCGGCGGCATTGCTGCAAAAGGCGATCTGGTTCAACCCCGGCTCGAGCCGCGCCGTCATCATGAGGCTCAGACCGGCGAGCAAAGCAACCAGCGGCAAAATCAACTGGTCAGCGGTCGGACTACGCCACGATAGACCGAGTGAAATCGCGACAAAGAGCAGCAACGGCAGGCTAGAGGGCCAGAGGATGCTCGCCAACCCGCTGAGAGTGGTCTGCAACTCGCTCTGGCCGGTAGCAACTACCACCAGCAGATAGCCGGCGGCAAAGAAGAGCAGCACCGTCGCCAGCAATTGCAATTCGACGGTGCGTAAACGGCGGAGCTGGGTAAAGGCAGCGCGTAAGGTTGCCATAGATAATCCTGAGTCAACAGAATGGCGCCTCGATTTTATATCAAATTGGCCAATTCGACTCACGCTCGCAATGGAAACCGGCCCGTTCGAGCGACTCGATCACCGCTTGGGCATGGTCTTCATCGCGCACCTCAAGGATCAGCTCGACGCCGGCGCGATCGATCGGCACCCGCCACATCCCGCGGCGGTGGAAGAGATCCATCACACTAGCGCCAGTGGAAGCGACATGGTTCACCAGCGCCGCCAAGCCACCCGGACGGTCATCAACGCTGGTGCGCAACAAGAGATAGCGGCCCTGTCGCACCAACGCAAACTCGATCACGCGCATAAGTAGGTTGGCATCAATATTACCGCCGCAGAGCACAGTCGCAGTGACTTGATTGGGCTGCACCGGCACCTTGCCGCTGAGCAGGGCCGCCACACCGGCTGCGCCGGCGCCCTCGACGACCAGCCGGCTATGTTGCAGCACATGGGCAATCGCCATCACAATCTCTTCATCGTCAACCGTCACTACCTCATCGACCAACGCCTGAATCATAGGCAGAGTCAACTCACCGGGACGCTTGACGGCAATGCCATCGGCGATGGTATGAGCGGACGGCGCCGTGACCGGATGGCCGGCGGCGAGGGAAGCGGGCACCGGTGCGCAGCCAGCGGCTTGCACGCCGACGATTCGCACGTGGGGCAGAAGGGTCTTGACAGCGAGCGCAATCCCGCTAATCAGACCGCCGCCGCCGATTGGCACCACCAACTGGTGCAAATCGGGCAACGCTTCGACCAGCTCAAGGCCAATCGTACCTTGACCAGCGATCACGCGCGGATGATCGAAGGCATGGACATAGGTCAAGCCACGCTCTTCCTTAAGCGCGTGGGCATACGCCACTGCGTCATCGAACGTAGGCCCATGCAAAATAACCTCGGCGCCGAGGCGACGGGTAGCGACCACCTTGGTCAAGGGGGCGCGTTCGGGCATGACAATCGTGGCCTTCACCCCTAACAACTGGGCCGCCTGCGCCACGCCTTGGGCATGGTTGCCGGCAGAAGGGGCTATCACCCCGCGAGCCTGCTCTGCGGGAGACAGATGGACAATGGTGTTGTAGGCGCCGCGGATCTTAAACGAACCGCTCTGTTGGGTATTTTCGGCCTTGTAAAAGATCGGCCCGCCCAACTCGGCGCTGAGACGGGTCGCCGGCAACACCGGCGTGGGCAAAATGATATTGCGCAGCGCGCGCCGCGCGGCCTGAATATCGGCCAACTCAATTGCAAATCGGCTCATGGAACGTCGTTGCTCCTTTTGCGTTCAAGCGTCCTCATTGGCGCCATCATCATTTATTCAAGCTCAAGACTCCCATGGGGATTACGCTTGAAGTACATTGGTGTATCATCGATGGTCATGCAGAAATGTTCATCAGTCATTGCAAACTTGATGGGAGGTAACGATATTGGTACATCATTTAACACATGAAGTATTGGCATCTTAACATACTTCTCAATAAACCGACTCATGATATCACCGGCAGCTTGCGCAAGATGTTGCCAAGCTGCTTCACCAATATACACCATGCCTTGTTCGCGCTGAAAGGCTTTGGTCAAATCTTCAAGCCTAGGATTAGGCGTCGAATCAAACACGATGAGAACCGGAACGTATCCGCTCATCCGGCAATCTAGCGGGAAATCGAGCTCTTCTTGCCATCTTCCTTGTCCGGAAGCTGCGATTGTCACCCGCATTTTGATCTCATAGGCAAACTGATCACGAATACAATCGACTTGGCGTCCTCGTGAAGGATCACGATGGCGCCTAATCGGACTCTTTGCGGCGCTTAACGAGACACCGCCAATAGCGTTGGCGATAATTGGCTCAAATAGATAGCCTGTCTCTTGCGCAGCACGATTATCAAGGTCATATAACCATTTTCGCCAAAGTAAGAAAGCAGCTAACGCAGAAGGAGCCATTTGACCGTATTGCAACAATGCACGCGGCCCTATCTGATCAAGAGTAGGAAGTGGCTGAGACGAGACAATACGCGCATATTTGAGACGACTCTTGTGCAAGGCAGCAAGGCACACAAAGTAGGTATCGGCGTCGGGTATCAGAGAGACAAGACGCTCGAATAAGGGTATGAACTCTATCTGAGGCAGGGAAAGACGTTCAAGATCCGGATCAGAGAAAAACTCAGGTATTGACAGCGCTTCTAGTTCCGGAAATTTATCGAGGACTCCTAAATCGCGAATGATAGTAGCAACCAGAAAACTACAGACCGGATCACTTAACTCAACTCCAAGTGTACCGCCACCTGCCGCCCGTACACGGGCAATGAGCGCTTTTTGCGCTTGAGTCAAAGCCATAGTGATAACTGCTCCTGCACACGATGCGACTGAAAATAACGATTTCGGATTAGCATGTCGACTCGTTGCAATACTGGACTCATCCCTGAAGCGATGGTTGGAACGAAGGAAAGCAACGCACCTGAAGGGACGGTTTGGAGATGGCGTCCGGATTGAAGGTCTTGCCATAATGTGGAAGCCACAACCTTACTAAGCAAGGGTGGAACAGCATTGGCGATCTGGAGCATACAAGCATGATTTGAACCAACAAAGACAAACTGATCAGGAAAAGACTGAATGCGCGCACATTCACGCAGTGTCAGAAATCGATGTTCTATTGGATGAACGAATTCCGTCAAGGCTCCCGAAGTGATGGTACTAGCGGGCTGATCAAAGCGTAAACGGCGCAAACCAAATGGCGCACCGCCACGCCGTTCGGAAGGAATCCCGTCGCGCACCCGCCGGAAGGCGCGCCGGCGATAGCTTTCGTGCCATAACGATGTTGGCAAGTCCTTCATTGATTGGCCGGGTTGTAAAAGAATAATTCGTTGTTGATCCAATAGAGACAGCTCACGCACCACGTGGCCCTGTGGCTCACCCGGTGGCACAAGCGCCGGCGGCGGTAAATCTGCAAGCGCGTCTGCCAATGTGGGACAAAGCGGTAAGTGACGAAACGCATTGGCTGCACCCGGCGCACCAAAGGCCTGATACGTTGGCAACGGGAAGGTTGGATCCCATCCCAATCCGCCGATCACAATAATTCGCTTACGATTCTGAGGCACACCATAATTAGCTACATTTACCTTACGCACATGAATACGATAACCGGAGTCAATTAGCGGATCTAATAGATCAACCAATAAACTACCATTATCTATCGTTAAAAAACCTTCAACGTTCTCAAACACAAAAGCTTTTGGTTTTATTCTGGCAACCAAACTTGCAAACACTCTGATCAAGGAGTTCCTCTGATCATGTAATCGGCGTAAACCAGCCGAAGAGAAGCCTTGACAAGGCGGCCCACCGATCACAACATCTGCATATGGTAGATCCATTTGGTTAGTAATATTCATGCAACGAACATAATCACCTAAATTCAATTGATAGGTTCTAACAGCATGCTGATCATGATCAGCAGCTAGCACACATGTAAATCCAGTTTCTATGAAGCCAAGTGAAAAACCGCCTGCACCACAAAAGAGATCAATAAAGGTAAATTTTGACATACAGACAACCCTGATACAACATAGACGCGAGCAGCTCATAAAGTCGCGTGACACACTGCCACATGATGCCAACTCTTCGAGTCACGAGCCGGCATGTAAATCATGAAAAGTCAAGAATCTAGCTTCAGCGGCTTCGAGTACACAGGAACAACAGTATAGCATTGCTCTGCATACTCGCAGCGACAAAAAGGTTTCCCAATGACCCGCTTAATCCTCGCCGGCAATGATTTCTTGGGCATTGGCCGCCCGCGCCGCCAGCACACGGAAGCGCATTGCCGTCTCGCGGTCGCGCGCTTGTTCGGCGGCGCGCATGAGCACGCCAAGCGCCAACTGCAACCGGCGCAACTCTTCGCGGTCGCCGGCCAATTGTAAGCGAGCCAGCTCTTGCTCGCAATAGTGGACGATTTGATCGATTGTCAGCATCGCAAACCTCCTTGTTCCCTTGCGCCTTGCTTGGCTGTCATTGTACCATTGGCAGGAAATAGCGAACAGGGAATAGCGAGTAGGGAATAGGGAACAGGGAATAGCGAGTAGGGAAGAAGTAGAACGTTCTGGGGAAGAGAGCAGTACTCGCTTGATCTTATCCCTATGTCACCATCTCCTCGCTCACTACTCCCCATACTGAAAGGAGCGCCCTCGATGCCAATGAGCATTGCCGAGCTGACCGATGCGATCAACCAGTTTGTGACCGACAAAGGCTGGTACGCACCGGATAGCGTCTTCCCGCAGACGCCGCGCAACATTGCGATTTCGGTGGCGGTAGAAGCAGCCGAGATCCTCGAACATTTTCAGTTTCAAGATGAGCCGCGCAACCGCGAGGCGCTCGCCGGTGAGCTGGCCGATGTCGCCAACTATCTCTTCCAACTCGCCTACCTGCTCGATATTGATCTCGAACAGGCGATTCTCGCCAAGCTAGCCGAGAACTATGGCCGCACATGGGAGGGGTAACGGTTGTTCGCACCCTCTTTCACAAGCGTGTAACCGTGACGTAACGGCGGGTGTTATAATGCATTCCACCTGTCAAATATCAGACCGTGCTCGTCACGTTCAACGAGGAAACCGGAGAAACGCACATGGATCGTGCCGCACAGATCAAGCAAATTGCCGACAGTTGGAACTCGCCGCGTTTTGCCGGCATTGTGCGCCCGTACACGCCGGAAGACGTTTACCGGCTGCGCGGGTCAGTGCAGATCGAGTACACGCTGGCGCGGATGGGGGCCGAACGTTTGTGGGACTTGTTGCATACTGAGCCGTACATCAACGCGCTAGGCGCGTTGACGGGCAATCAGGCGATGCAGCAGGTGAAGGCCGGGTTGAAAGCGATCTATCTGAGCGGATGGCAAGTGGCGGCTGACGCTAACCTTGCCGGACAGATGTACCCCGATCAGAGCCTCTATCCAGCGAATTCGGGGCCGCAGTTGGTGCGCAACATTAATAATGCTTTACGGCGCGCCGACCAGATTTATCACAGTGAAGGGCGCAACGATATTTATTGGTTTGCGCCGATTGTGGCCGATGCCGAAGCCGGTTTTGGCGGCCCGCTCAACGTGTTTGAGATTATGAAGGCCTATATCGAGGCCGGCGCGGCGGGTGTGCATTTTGAGGATCAGCTTGCTTCCGAGAAGAAGTGCGGTCACATGGGTGGCAAGGTGCTCATCCCGACGCAGGCCGCAATCCGCAATTTGGTGGCGGCCCGGCTGGCCGCCGATGTGATGGGGGTGCCGACGATCATCGTCGCCCGCACCGACGCCAATGCGGCAACGCTGCTGACCAGCGACATTGATGAGCGCGACCGGCCCTTCTGCACTGGCGAGCGCACCAGCGAGGGCTTCTACCGGGTGCGGGCCGGTCTCGATCAGGCGATCGCGCGCGGCTTGGCCTATGCGCCCTATGCCGACCTGATCTGGTGCGAAACGAGCGAGCCGAACCTCGAAGAGGCGCGCCGCTTCGCCGAGGCGATCCACGCTCAGTTCCCCGGCAAGCTGCTGGCCTACAACTGCTCGCCTTCGTTCAACTGGAAGAAGAAGCTCGACGATGCGACAATCGCCGCCTTCCAGCGCGAATTGGGCGCGATGGGCTACAAGTTCCAGTTTGTGACGCTGGCCGGCTTCCACGCGCTCAACTACAGCATGTTTGAGCTGGCGCGCAACTACCGCGACCGCGGGATGGCCGCCTATAGCGAATTGCAACAGGCCGAGTTCGCCGCCGAAGCTTACGGCTATACGGCGACTCGCCACCAGCGCGAGGTGGGCACTGGCTACTTCGATGAAGTGGCGCAGGTGATCGCCGGCGGTGATATCAGCACCACGGCGCTGACCGGCAGCACCGAGGAAGAGCAGTTCCATTAGGCTTACCTCCCCGTTAGGGGGTTGGCTCCGCACCCCTCGCCCCTCTCCCGCAGTGCAGGAGAGGGGTTTTGTTGTATTGCGAAGGCGCAAAGCAAGCCAAGGCACAGAGGATGCAAACGCAAAGGGCGCAGAGAACGCAGAGGTTTTTGGGAAAGAGCCGCCCCCCCTGTTGTCATTGCGAGCCGAGCGGAGCGAGGCGAAGCAATCTCCCCCACTAGCGCGAGGAATCCGCTCAGGCATGTGATTCGCTGAAGCAAGAGATTGCTTCGGGCGCTGTGCGCCCTCGCAATGACATAATCCCTCCCTCGCTGGGGGAGGGCGTACGTGTTCTTCCTCGCCCACGATACGGGAGAGGGACTGACCCTCACCGCTCCCCCCGGCAAGGAGATCCAACGCGATGTATAATAACAAGCGTGCAAATTCCAACCTTGATCATCGTCACCGGACATCCGGCAACCGGCAAAACCACCCTCTCGCAAGCGCTGGCCGCTAGCCTGCGCCTACCGCTATTGAGTAAAGACGCCTTTAAAGAACTCATGTTCGATGGGCTTGGTTGGTCGGATCGGGAATGGTCGCGGCAAGTAGGGGCAACTGCGATTGCGATGCTCTACCACACAGCGGCAACAATTTTGGCCAGCGGCCAATCACTCATTATGGAGAGCAATTTTCGCGTCGATCTCGACACAGCGCGTATGCAACGCCTGCAAACAATGGCCCCCTTTCGTCCGGTTCAGATCCGCTGCGTCGCCAACGGCCATGTGCTGGCCGAACGCATTATTCGCCGCGTGGCGCTCGGCCAGCGCCATCCCGGTCACTGCGATGATATGTCGCCGGCGGATTTGGAAGTCGTACGCACCCGCGGCGATATTGTTCCTTTGCCAATCGGAGGCTCGCTGTTGACGGTGGATACAACCGATCCAGAACAGGTTAACTTGAATGCGATCATTCAGTGGGTGGCTTCCCAATTAGGGAGTAGGGAGTGAGGGGGTCTTGTTGCAATTTAGAAGTTCTAACTATAATTAAAGGAGAAATAACCCATGGGTCAGGCCATCATCCATCCCACCGCCACCGTCGATCCGCGCGCCCGCATTGGCGAAGAGACCCGCGTCTGGCATTGGACGCAGATCCGCGAAGAAGTCACCATTGGCCGCGAGTCGATCATTGGGAAGGGTTGCTATTTTGATGCCGGGGTCACAATTGGCAGCCGGGTCAAGATTCAGAGTAATGTCTCGGTTTTTCGCGGGGTCACGATTGAAGATGGGGTGTTCGTCGGGCCGCATGCTTGCTTTACTAACGACAAGACACCGCGAGCGATCAACCCCGACGGCACGTTGAAAGGGGCAGATGACTGGACGGTGACGCCGACGCTGGTGCGGTATGGGGCGAGCATTGGCGCGAATGCGACGATCGTGTGCGGGATCACGATTGGCCGATTTGCGATGGTGGCTGCTGGCGCGGTAGTGACGCGCGATGTGCCCGATTACGGGTTGGTGATGGGCAACCCGGCCCGGCTGGTTGGGTATGTTTGCCCGTGCGGGGCGCGCTTGCCGGGAGGGCCGGCGCCAACGACGGAGGCGCGCACGTGCCCGATGTGCGGGAGGGTGACGTTGGTAGGGAGCGGGGAGGAGTGAGGAGGGCATAGGGTGGCGGGCATTAGCGAATAGTGTGTGGAGCGAGCGGGAGCGCAAGTTGCGCGCGCGCCATCTCCCACTCTCCAAGCGGGGCTAGTTCGATTTGGTTAGTGGCCGGATCGAGCAGCAGGACAGCTCGTTCAAAGTACTGGGCTAAGCGCTGGCTGCCATCGGGCAAGGTCATAGTCAACGGTGCGCTCAGCGGATCGCCGAAGAGCATCTGGCCGCCATTGCGCTGCCAGTACACGGCAAAAGGGCCAGACGGCCAATCAGCGGGCCGGCCCATTGCTTCGCCGCCGCCATACGCTTGCGCCGCCGCTGCCTCAGCCCCCAACGGGGCCATCTGCACGTAGGCGATGGTATCGCGCAAGGTTTCATCAACCACGATCACGGCGCGGGCGAAGCGTTGGCGCATGCCGGCAGGTGAAATTTCGGCTGGCGCAAGCGGTGCGCCAAAGCGTTCCATACCGCCAAGTGCGCGCCAGAAGCGATGGATAACTGCCGGCACCGGCGTTTCGTTGATGATCCCCGGCGCAGGCAGCGGCAACACTTCGGCCGAATTAGCGAGCACCGCGCGCAGACCGGCGAGATTCTCAGCCACTTCAGGCTGATCGCCAGTGACGAGTTCAGGGGTAATGGCGGCAATACCAAGACCGCCGGCCCAGTCGTGCATACCACCGGTGATCGCGTACCGATCCCAGAAGCGAACATACTCGTAACCGGCAGCAGCAGCGTAGATTTGGGCCATGGCAATAGAGGGCTGGTGTTCGCAACTGGCCGGAAAGACTAGCCCGGCGTTCGAGTGGAGAAAGATCGCGCCGGCGGCATCGAGCAAAAAGGCCCGGATAAGACGCGATTCCACTTGCGAGTCAGGATAAGGGCCACCGGTATCCGAAACAATCCCGCGCGCGCCTTGCACCCGTTGCCGCCAGTCGTTTTCGGGGCAGGCATCGTGGCTGGTATCCATATTGCGATTGAGATCGACGCCAGCGGCGTCAAACCGCCAGCCCCGCGCCATGCCATCAGGATTGAGCAGCGGAATGATCACGAGCCGTACCTCAGGCGGCACCTCAGCCGGATTGGCGCGAAAATGCTCGATCAGCGCCAAGGCCAGCCGGTAGGTATTGGCTTCGGGGGCGCCGTGGGTCGCCCCCACCACCACCAACTTCCGCGGGCCATCGCCAAAGATGACCGCCTCGATGGGGCGGCCCTCAGCCGAGCGGCCAATTTCAACGGTGCGGATTGGCGTGGCTTGAGTTGGCGGTGTGCTAGGCAACCAGCTTACGATGATGAGCAAGATGACCAATACGAGATGTGGCATAGTTCAGATGAGACAATGCAGACCGGCAAGCGCACAACGAGCAGTTTCCGTCTCTAGTGTACCATTAGGGGCCGGTGCAGTGCGTTGGCAAACATAGCCGAGCGCAATATTCGATCATGCACAGGAGTGCTCTCGCTCGCGCAGGAGATTGCTTCGCCGCGCTCCGCGCGGCTCGCAATGACATCTGGAAGCTGCTGCCGGACGCTTCTTGGCGGTTGCACCGCATCCTCGTTATCACCGTTCCCGCCGGAGGGCGAGCCAGCGGCCCGCGCGCCACCTTTGTGGTTAAAGGCGTTGCGATGCGGCGGTTCACCCTCACCCCCAGCCCCTCTCCCACTGGCGCGGGTTCAAGGGCGGACAGAACATCCGTCCAGAACCCGGCCCTGAAGGGCTGGGCTAGGGGTACGAAGCCCGCTGCGCGGGCTGTTGCCCCCACCCCTTTCCCCTCCCCCGCTGGGGGAGGGGGATGGGGAGCGCAGAACCGGCCTTTGCGGCATCGTACAGCGATCAACCATTGCAATCAATCAAATATGCTGTCCGTACCTCAACCGCCGTCGGGCGGGCCAGCGGCCCGCGCGCCCTCTTCCCGCCACCCGGCGAGCCAGCGGCCCGCGCGCCACCTTTGTGGTTA
>JAUQOZ010000148.1:0-18466 GCA_030550625.1 Chloroflexota bacterium
GCAAAAATGTTG
Organism: Chloroflexota bacterium; assembly: GCA_030550625.1. Lineage (GTDB taxonomy): Bacteria > Chloroflexota > Chloroflexia > Chloroflexales > Chloroflexaceae > Chloroflexus. The sequence continues at coordinate 13 of JAUQOZ010000148.1, forward strand.
CGTTGCCAATCGGGTTATAACGAGGGTTCGTCGTAGCAGCGAATTGTTGGGAGGTTTAGGGATAGCCGTAACGAGAGGCTCTGGAGTGCGGCAGTTTGACTGCCGCACTCCAAAGAGCAGCAGGTACAGAGGTAGCATCGCCGCAATAAGACGCAAAACGCATAAAGGTTGCTGGAGCAAAACCTATTTTGTATCTTTTTGTAGCTATTCACCGGCTCGTCCGGTTGTGTACCGCGGAACACGCAGAGGAGTGCGCTTCCCCTCCGCGTTCTCTGCGCTCTCGGCGGTAAATCAAACCAACTTCCTCGTCCTTGGCCGGTTCCGCAGCATTGTACCCGCCGTGCAGCCAGCGTAACAGGTCATCCGGACGAGTAGTATCCGTGCAACATTGTACTGCCGCTGAGATACCTTGTTCCGCGGTCGTGGACAGCACCACCAGCATGATTGACGTATTCTCGCCTCTGGTCGCATGCGCACCCGCGGCGAACGCGAGGAGGGTATGGTGGAAGTTGGGTGCAAGCCGAAGAACAACCAGTCCCTTACTCGGTTTCACTGATGATGGTCAGACCCGGAATAGCCTGATAATCTACCGGATTGTGGGTGATGAGCGGGAGCTGGTAATACAGCGCCGTGGCAGCAATCCACGCATCTTGGGGCGCGATCGGCATTCCTGCTTGGCTGCGCATCGCGCGGATCGTGGCCCATACCCGGCATAACGGCATATCGATAGGGATGATGGTATAGCGCTCCATTGCCTGTTCAAGCTGCTGGATCCGATTGTCACCCCAATGCCGCACCGCTGCCCATTGGAACAATTCAGCCACCGTCATCAGGGAAATGGCGAGCTCGCGATTGAGCAGGTGCGGCGCGTAGAGTGCCACCCGGCTATCGCGTTTGAACAAGTAAGACACGATATTGGTGTCGAGCAGCACCATCACCATCGTTCGTCCATCGGATCGGATCGATCAGCGTGCCGTTGTTGGGCCAAATATGCGATGACTGCATCAGCCGTTTCATCTTCTGGCCAAAAATCAGCCGCCAGCGTTGCAAGGTCTTGCACCGGCGCGGTGCGCCGGACTGATGGCGGGAGCGCCGGCACTGCCGCTAGCGTGCGATAATGGTGCATCAACGATTGTGACAGCGCTTGGATCACGATCAACTGGTCGACAGGCGACAATTGCTGCGCCGCTTGAAGAACTTGCTCGACGCTCGTTGTCATCGGTCGCCTCCTTATCCATTGCCACCACGTGCTGGTGGTATTGTACCGAGAGCGTCGCACGATGGCAACATCATCACCTCTGCCACAATACCGAGCATGCCCGGGACGACCCCGTTCCTCGCCGGTTGCGCACCATCATACCCGGTGCGCAACCGGTATGGTGCATGGAAAGTGGTTGGTCAGCGCAAGTCTCACCGCTAAAGACGCCGAGGACGTGGCGGAGTGCGCTGCCCCTCTGCGCTCTCGACGTCCTCGACGGTAAAGATTGCAGGAGCAAAACCGGTTGCGTGTTGCCCCCTCATCATAGTTGTTCGGAATAGCCTCAAAACGACCCAAACGGCACAAAACTCGATGGAACACCATTCAATGCGCCGTTAACTTTCTTGCGTCTTTTCGTGGCTATTCCCTATCCTCATCACGCTTCCTCTTCGTTCCCCCACACTTCAACCGCAATACCGTCACGTTGGCCTTTCCAAAGCAGCACGCGGCAGGTGTCGCGCAGCAGCCGTTTCCAGAGTTGGGCGTGCTGGAAGACCTCTTCGTCGGTGGCGAAGAGCTGGAAGACAGTGCGGGCAGCGATTAAGATCAGCTTGTGGCGCGCGCGGCTGAGAGCGACATTGAGCCGGCGCGGATCGAGCAAGAAGCCGCTGGCGGCGCGCAGGTAGTCGGGATCGCTTTCGGTGGCCGAGACGATAATCACGTCGCGTTCATCGCCTTGAAAGCGCTCGACGGTATCAACGGTCGCGCCATCGTGCTCGATCAAGAGCGCCTGCATGATCTCGGGCAGTTGTTCGCGCAATGCCAGCCGTTGGGCGCGGTGCGGCACCACAATGCCGATGCCGGTGGCGGCATCGAGGCCGAGCTGACCCACCAGCGTCTCGATCAAGGGCCGGATCAGACCGGCCTCAAACGGATTGCTGTCTTGGCTTTGCGCTTCGTCGTGGACGATGACCACCAGCGGGTGGCGCGGGTCGAGCGCAGCGGCGACCATGGGGTCGCTAATCGGCGCGGCGGCCAAGGTAGTGTTGCGGCGCGAGAAGTAGGGAATGCCGTCTTGTTCGTAGATGGCGCGGCGCAGAAACGCGGCCAGATCGCGGTGCAGGCGGAAACTCTCGGCCAACCGCGCCAGCGGCGGCGGCGGATCGAGGTTGAGTAGCGTCTCGAACAGCGAGGCGTAGACGCGGTAGGCTTGGAAAGTGCGCCGGCGTTCGCCGCGCCATTCGTGCTGCACGATCGGCGGCATCTGGCGGTGATCGCCGACCACGATCAGCCTGCCGCCGGGGGTGAGCGCGATCGCCGCCATACAGGCTTCGGGCAGGTTCATCTGCGATGCTTCATCGAGCAGCAACAGATCGGCGAAGGGTTCGGTGTGGTAGTGTTGCTCGCGTTTGAGTAATGACGCGATAGCGAAGGGCGTAGCGGCGACGAAGCAGGCCGGCGCGTCGGCAATTGGGCCGATGGTGTCGATTACCTGCACCGCTGGCGGCACATCGGCGCGCTCTTTGGGCCGGGCGCGGAAAAGCGGGACGGCCAGCAATCGTTCGTCAAAATAGGTTGCGAAGAGATCGGGCTGCTGGGCGCGGATGGCGGCCAGTTTGGCTTGCACCTCGGCAATCTTGCGCAAGAGCACATCGGTGGCGGCGTGGGTCTTGCAACTGAGCAGCACCCGGCAGGGTTGGCCGGCGGCCAGCAAGCCTTGCATGCGGGCCAGCAGGGCAAAGGCCGAGGTGTAGCTCTTGCCGGTGCCGGGAGGGCCTTGCACCAACAACGTGGGGGCATCGCCATAGTTGGCGATGTAATCCATCTGGTGTTCATCGAACGGGTGCAACACGCCGGCATCGGCCAGCGCGCGCAATCCCGCGACGAACTGGGCATGCCCAGCCTGCGTCGCTGCCGGCAGCGCGACCTGCACCCCAGCGGGATCGGTCAAGCGCACATAGAGCGCATTGGCGGCCCCGTGGCGCAATTCCTGCACCACCTCCATACAGCGCTGGCCATAGATGTCGTTGGGATCGGCCTCGATTGTGTACTGTTCGCCGGGTTGCGGCCATCGCCAATTGCTGTCGAAGGTGAACCGCCGGTCGCCTTTACTGTAGCGGGTGTCTGGCTTCAGCAACACCAATCCGTCCGGTTCAATCGCCACCAGCGTCGCCCGCGGCTGATAGAGCAGTTGGCGAGCCGTGGTGGTGAACGGTTCGCGCTGGTCGGGCGGCAACCGTTCATCAACGCTCCAGCGCGGGGCGAGAATGACCTTATCGCCGGGCGAGAGGCTGGTCAGGCGCAACGCCGTTTCCAAGTCGCACTCAACCTCGCTGAGATCAATCCGCAGGCGCAGCGGCACATCAGGCAGCGGCAGCGGCTCGACCTGCTTTTTCTGCTCGGCCTTTAACCGCACCCCTTTCCTTCCGCCGGTCAGTTCTGCCTTCAACGCCTGCCGGCGCTCGTTTTCGGCCAGCGTCTCAAGCAGGGCGGGGTCTTGATCGGCCAACTCATAGCGCACGATCAAACTCGCGCCGGCCAGCACCCGCTGTTCGGGAGGCGGCAGATGCTGCTGGCCCCACGTCACCAGCGCCACGTACCGCTCGATAAGCAGAAACTCGGCCAGCGCATCGGCCAGCGTGCGCGCTTGGCGCACATAATTGACAATGCCCGACAGATCGAACGGCGGCTTGGTGGTGCGCGAGTTGCGCGGCAACTTATCAGCCAGCAGCTCGAGCGCGTGCAGCCGCTTCTCGACAAAACCGATCACGTGCGTGCGTTTGACCTGCCGGTAATCGATCAACTCGTCATCGCCGCGATCGGGCGGCGGCGGCAGCGCCTGCCACGCCGCGTAGAGATACTCGAGCGGAATCTGGTTGTTGAAGCGCACCCGCCGCGTATACCAGCCCAAATCCTTGTCATTGCTCAGATCATCGAAGACGCGCCGGTAAAAGAGCCGGCGATACTCGCCCCAATCAAACCGCTGCATCTGCGCCAGCCGCGCCAGCGAATCGTAGGCCAGCGGGTCGTTGCGGAACCGGCGACGCTCGCTGATCAACACCGTGACCATGGGCGCTTCAAAACCGGCGCTCTGCGCTGCCAGATCGTAGAGCGGGGTCGAGCCAAAGACGTGCGGCTGGCGAGCCAGCCCGTCGAGCAGGTTTTGCAGGCTGAACGAATCGGGCACGATCAGATGGATGGGCGCGCGCAAAGACCCTTCGGCATCAGGAGCGGCCACCGCGACAATTGCCTGCAACAGCGCGCTAATCCACTCTGCCAGCAAGCGCCCCTCATCAGCCGGCGACTGCGGCGGCTGATCGAGCAGCTTGATCACTGTTTCGCGCCGGGCCGGCGCGCCATTCTCATACCCCACCACCAGCGCGCCGAGCAACACCAGCATGCCCTGCGTATGGTCGTAAAGCGGGTCGAGATAGACGGCGATTAGGTTGGGATGGAGCTCGGCGCTTACCGCGGGCAGCGAGCTGTGGCCTTTGTAGGGCAGATAGGAGGTGGCGGCGAGCTGGTCGCCACGCCAGCGGCGAAACGCGCGAGCGCGGTGGATCAACTCATCGAGACGCGGGGCCAGCGTAGGATGGCTGAGCAGTTGTTTGATTGGGGAACGATGGCTTTCCGGCGTGATCAACCGCTCGCCATCGAACTCTTTGAGCAGAGCCAGTTGGTTCGCGGTGGTAATGCCGTGCGCGCGTAAAGCTGACTTCTCCGGCTCGGTGAGCGAGGGGATAAGCGAGAGGTCATCGTGGGCGGCGGCCCAGCGCATACAGACCTCGTTATAGAGACAGCCATCGCACTTGGCGGTGAGATGAAACGGCAACTCGGCAAACGGCGCGGCGGCGGTCGCGGCCAAGATCGAATCTGGCCCAGCCAGCAGAGTCTCGATCTCGGCCAAATAGGGTGCGGGATCGGCAATCAACTCAAGCTGGGCCGTCGTCACGCCGAGCAGATCGAACGCCTGTTGCCGTTCGCATTCGATCCGCCGCCGTTCGGCAGGAGGTTGTTGCGGTGACGGCAACTCGCCGCGGTAGAGCACGCCAAGCCGGATGGACGCCAGCGTCACGCCGGCAGCGCTGGTGATCTGTTCGAGCAGGCGCTGGTAACATGCCAACTGCAAGCGGTGCTCGATCTTGGCCGCCGCCGAACTTTTGGTGTCAATAATGACGGCATGGCAAGCGCCGGCATCATCGCAGGATAGCAACAGCAGATCGACATCGCCGCTCATGGCCCAACCGTGCAACTGGGAAGCTAACCGCGGTTGAAACAGCACTTGGGCGGTGTTCGGCGCGAGCTGCTGGATGTGGGCCAGCACGATGTGATTGTGATCATCAGTCATAAACGCCGGATCACCCTGCTGGCGGCGCTGCGCGCAGTGAATCGCCTGTGGAAACCGCGCGCGCACCTGCGCCTCGATCGCCTGTTCAAACCGGCGTCCAGCGATGGTCAGCATCGGCGGAATGGGCTGAAGCGACATACCATAGCGGGGCAGCCAATTCAGCTCCTTCCGGCGTTCGTGCAAGCGCAAGCGCAGATAGCGCCGGCACTGATCAAGCCGCAGATACTGGGCAAGGTCGGTGGGAGAAATCGCCTGCGGTTGGGCCGGATCAAGCGCCAATGGCGGCAGGTAATCGTCGATCGTCTCAAGCCGCCGGTTCATCGAACACCCCCGGCTCTGGCTTGGGCTCAATCCGGTTACGCAGCATGCGCTCGAAGGCGCCTACTTGACGCGGGCCGATCGCGCGAGCCGAGATGAGCAACACCTGCCCATTGATCAGTTGCAGCTCATAAACGCCGCCGAGCTTGCGCCATGCGCGCACCTTCGACCACGGGATCTCGCTGCGCCCGCTGCGCGCGCTGACGATCAACGTCTCGCGGCCCAATTCGTAGCGCGTTGGCTGGTAAATCGGCAGATCGCGGTTACGGCTCTGGCGGTGGATGATCACAAAACCGGTGATAGCGTAGACCAAAAACGGAATCCAGCCGCCGAGCAGCGCCGGCGCTTGCGGGATGCTCGGATCGTAGATCACGAATGCAGTGAGGATTGCGGCGACAAACGCAAACACGTAGAAAATTGGCCGGCGAAAATAACGGCTCAGTGCATGGCGCGTAAACTCGCGCTGGCTAATAGTGCTCTCGATAATCATGGCCAGTTACCGCTAAAAGGCATTCCACTTCACCAAGATTAATTCATTTCCGCCCTGAGGCAATACTCGATATTGTAAATCATCGAGCAGATGGCGCGACAAAAACAGCCCCAAACCGCCGGCGCGTTGCTGGCCGCGCCCGATCAAATTGCGCGGCAGCGGCACATTAAGCGGGTTGAAAGCCGGCGCGGCATCACAAATGCGCACACACAGCGTATCACCATCGTTCCAGACATCGACCCAAATCGGGCCAGCTTGGCCGCCGTAGCCGTAGGTGATCGCATTGGAAATCAGCTCGTTGGCCGCATACACAATATCGTCGATACTATCCCGGCGAGCACCGATATTGCTGGCCGCATCAGTGATGAAACGCCGGATCTGCTTGAGAGTACGTAAGTCGGCGTTAAAGGCGAATGATGCGGACATACTATCTCCAGTGTAGGTGGGGATTCGGCAAACACATCGTGCATGATACCATAGGGTGAGGGAGTAATGAATAGGGAGTAGGAAGCGGCGTGTCTCAACGTGAAATTCTTTAGGAGTTCTAAATAATGCAAGAATCAGTGGAATTTCTCATTCGCCTCTTGCGCACGCCGTCGTTATCGGGCCACGAAGCGGCGGCGGTGCAGGTGATGGTCGAGCAGATGGCAGCATTCGGGTGGGAAGCGTTCGTCGATGAGTCGGGCAGCGCGGTTGGGCATGTGGGCACAAGCGGGCCGCTGGTGGTGCTGCTCGGCCATATTGATACCGTGCCGGGCGAGGTGCCGGTGCGGATCGAGGATGGTAAACTGTACGGGCGAGGCGCAGTTGATGCCAAGGGGCCGCTGGCGACGTTTGTGTGGGCGGCGCGGCGGGCCGAATTGGCCGGCACGCTTAACTGCCGGCTGGCAATCATCGGTGCAACCGAGGAAGAGGCGGCTAGTTCGCGTGGCGCGCACGCGGCCCGTGACCGCTATCGTCCGGCGTTCTGCGTGATTGGCGAGCCGAGCGGCTGGGATCGGATTACGCTTGGCTACAAGGGCCGCCTGCTTGCCCACTACCGCTATGCCCAGCCGGCAGCCCACAGCGCCGGCGAGCAGCGGGCCGCGCCGGAACAGATGGTAGACTTTTGGCGCGCGGTTGAACACCATTGCCAAACGATCAATGCCGGACGCGAGCGGTTGTTCGAGCAATTGATCCCCTCGTTACGCCGGGTGCAGAGTGGCAGCGATGGCATTACCGAATGGGTCGAAGCGACGGTTGGTCTGCGCCTGCCGCCCGGCGTCGATCCGGATGCGCTAGCCGGGACGCTGCGCGAGCTAGCTGGCCCGGCTGAGGTGACGTTTGAAGGGGCCTGCCCCGCCTTCCAAAGCCCGCGCACCACGCCGCTAGCCAGCGCCTTTGTGCGCGCGATTCGCCAACACGGCGGCCAACCCGCCTTCTTGCACAAGACCGGCACCGCCGATATGAACGTGGTTGGGCCGGCGTGGCAGTGCCCGATCGTCGCCTATGGGCCGGGCGATTCGCGCCTCGACCACACCCCCGACGAGCATGTTGAATTAGCTGAATATGATCGAGCGATTGCGGTGTTGGCCGAGGTGCTGGCGCAATTGCGATGATGGGGAGGTAGGGAGATGGGGAGATTGACAATTCTCAATCCCTACTCCCCGCTCCCTACTCCCCACCTTCATTGACGCACAGCAGCAATTGTGGTACTATCGCCGCAATTGAATATAAGCAATTGCGGGGTAACAACCCCGCCGGTAGGGAGCCCGGAGGAAGCGAAGGGCTTAATTGGGGGAAGTCCGGTCAAAGGCCGGCGCAGTCCACGCTACTGTAGGTCGCCGTTGGCGACGAGCCAGAATGCCCGTCCCTGCTTGTTCGCTGTCACACCCGCGCTGGAAAGGGGGTGAGGCGCACGCAAGATCGGCATCCGTCTTGCTTTCGTCGTTACACCCTTCCACAGCCGTGGAAGGGGTTTTTGTTGTTGGGATCATCAAACTGTCGTCTTGGTGGTGTTGTTTTGAACGAAAGGGATCTGCATGATGCGCCGGGTTCTTGCACTATTCCTTGCTACAGTATTGAGCATCGCCGCTTGGCTGCCGGTCGCCGCGCAGGGCACGGCGGTCGAATCGGCGCTGAAGTGGGTAGCCAGCCAACAGCAGGCTGACGGCAGCTTTGCCGGTTTTGGGCCGGGTGATACCGCTGACGCGATCGTCGCGTTTGTCGCCGGCGGCCAGCAACCGCCAGCCAATGCCGTGAGCTACCTTGCCGGGCAGTCAGCTACTTACGGCATGTCAACCGCCGGCGCAGCGGCTAAGCTGATTTTAGCCGCCGTCGCCGCGCAGAGCGATCCGCTCAACTTTGGCGGGAGCAATCTGGCCCAGCAGCTCGGTTTTAATTACAACCCAGCCACCGGCCAGTACGGCAGCGATGTCTACGGCCATGCACTGGCGTTGCTGGCGATCAAGGCGATGGGAGTGCAGCCGCCGGCGGCGGCGATTGACCGGCTGATCGCGTTGCAACTGCGCGATGGCGGCTGGAGCTTCGATGGCGCGGCGGCGACCGGCAGTGATACAAATACCACTGCCTTAGCAGTGATGGCGCTGGCTGGCCGGGCCCGCGCCGCTGATGCGCTGAACGCGGCGCGCGCCTACCTGCGCGGCCAGCAAAACCCCGATGGCGGCTTCCCCTACTCGCAGACCTCGCCGTTTGGCAATGCCAGCGATGCCAACTCGACGGCAGCGGTGGTTATGGCGATCATTGCTCTCGGCGAAGATCCCAGTGGCGCAGCGTGGAAGCAAGGCGATGCGACGCCGCTGAGCGCCTTGGCCGCCTTCCAAAACAGCAGCGGCGCGTTCCGCTATCAGGATGCGATGCCTGATGACAATGCGCTCGCGACGTATCAGGCCATTCCGGCGCTGGCCGGGAAGGCGTTGCCGGTGGCGACCACCTCGATCCCGGCAGCGCAGAGTCTGATTGCGCCGGCGACGACGTTGCCGCGCACCGCAGGCGAAGCGCAGTCGCTGTTGCCGCTGCTGGCGCTGGCCGGCTTGCTGGCGCTCGCGGCAGGGGTCGCGGTGCGGCGGGCGCAGGCGGGATCATAAGAAGATGGCTTGCAGGGCACAGCGTTGCTGAGGACACAGCGGCGCTGTACGGGCACAGCGGCGCTGTACGGGCACAGCGGCGCTGTACGGGCACAGCGGCGCTGTGCCCGTACCGTACAGCGATGAATAAGCAGATTTTTCAACTGATTGTCTTGGTCGCGATCGCGCTCCTCTCCGGCGTGGCTGCCGCCCAACCGGCGGTAAACCGCGCCGGAGTGGTCGTGCGCTTTGGTGATGGTGAAGTCGTCACTGCGTGCGTCGAGTTTAGCGAGCCGTCAATCAGCGGGTTGGAACTACTTGAACGCAGTGGTCTGCCGGTCATTAGCCAGCAAAGCAGTATCGGCGCGGCGGTGTGCAAAATTGGGCGCGAAGGGTGTGATTATCCAGCCACCAGTTGCTTCTGCGCTCGCGATCAGCAGGGCCGAGCGGTGTATTGGGCTTTCTACCGGCGCGAAGCGGGTGCGTGGCGCTACTCTAACCTCGGCGCGAGCAGCGTGCGGGTCAGCGATGGCGATCTGCACGGCTGGGCATGGGGGCCGGGTGATGCCAGTAGTGGTGCAGTGCCGCCCAATCTAGAACTTGCCGAGGTATGCCGGAGTGAAGCGGCGGAACCGGTCGCGACGGCAGTACCTACCGCAACGCCAGTGCCAACAGCGACGGCAGTACCTACCGCAACGCCAGTGCCAACAGCGACGGCAGTACCTACCGCAACGCTATTGCCGGAAGCGACGGCAGTGCCCACGGCGACGGTAGCGCCTACCACGACAGTGCCACCAACGGAAACTTCGGCACCCGCAGTGATGGCAACACCTACCTTGACAGCAGCACCGACGATGACGGCAGCACCAGCGGGCGGAGCAGCTTCCAATCCACCGGCGGCGACCGGCAATGGTAATGCCGGGCAATGGCTCGGCTTTGCGGCACTGGCGGCGTTGTTGATCGGCGGTATTGTTGTGGCGGTCAGGCGACGCCATCCCGATGCACAACAGTAGCGCCGCACGGCGGTGCGGCTCCCACAGTAGCGGGAGCCATGCGATAGGCGCCAGTCGGCAGGTCAGCGGCGATGGGCCGGTCGGGTGTAGCGCCGCACGGCGGTGCGGCTCTAGGCATCAGGCGAGGATAGGGAGTTAACACCACTATGCGCACCAGTATCTGGCTCGTTCGCCATGGCCAAACCGAAGCCAACCGCGCGCGCCGGTATCTGGGCCGCGGCGATAGCCCGCTGACCGAGTACGGCCTGCGTCAGCACGCAGCGGCAGCCAACCGCCTGCGCGCCTTGCCCTTTACGCACGCCATTGCCAGCCCTACCCAGCGCACGCGCGCGTTGGCTGAGGCCCTGCTGCAGCATCGTTCCATCCCGTTGCGGGAAGACCCGCGCTGGCTTGAGGTTGATCAGGGTTTGTGGGAAGGACTCACCTACCGCGAGGTAATGCAACGCTTCCCAGCCGATGCCCAAGCGCGTTGGGCGTTGGGGGTAGACGGGCGGCCTACCGGCGGCGAGAGTCTGGCCGAGGCGGCGGCGCGGGTGGCGGCAGCGTGGCAGGAGCTGTTAGCAACCTATCGCGGCGGCAGGATTCTGGTGGCGACGCATGCGACGCCTATTCAACTCGTGCTCTGTTTGTGCTGCAATACCCCGATCGCCGAACATTGGCGCTGGCGGATCGATTTGGGCAGCATCACTGCGCTTGATGTCTACGGTGCGTCAATCATTATCCGCACGGTGAATACCGTACCTCCCCTCGGAGGATGACTATGAGCGAATCGCCGGCTCGATCTGCTAATGGTCTGCTTGAAGCTATCCGCTTTCTCACCATTATCCCGCTGCCCGGTCTGCCGCCAATGAACGAGCAGAGCGTAGCGCGGGCGATCCCGTGGTTCCCGGCTGCCGGGTTGGTCATTGGTGGCGCAATGGTCGCTGTTGATGCGGTTGCCCGCCCGCTGTGGGGCGATCTGGTGGCGGCAGTGTTGGTTGTCGCGACGTGGGGGATTGTCACCGGCGGATTGCACCTCGATGGCGTCAGCGATACGTTTGATGCGGTGATGAGCTGGCGTTCGCGTGAGCGCAAGCTCGAGATTATGAAAGACAGCCGGATCGGCGCGATGGGAGCGATTGCGCTGATTATGATCATCTTGCTGAAGGTGGCGTTCATTGCCAGCGCAACCGTGGCATGGCCGGCATTGCTGTTAGCGCCGATGCTTGGCCGCTGGGCCGATTGCTACGGCATCTATCGCTTCCCTCCCGCTCGCGAGGGCGGCTTGGGCCGGATGTTTAACTCACACGTCCAGCAACGCGATCTCTGGCTCTCGTCGGTGCTGATGCTGGGCAGCGCATGGCTGATCGCCGGTCTGGCCGGGATCATCGCGGCGGCGTTGGTGCTTGCGATCGCGCATCTGCTGGCGCGCTGGTGGGTGCATGATCTCGGTGGTCTGACCGGCGATACCTACGGCGCGCTGTGCGAGATTGGCGAAGTTGTAGCACTAGCGGCGCTGACGATCAGGATGTAAATGGGAATTAAAACACACGGTTGAGTCACAGCCTCGTCGAGCTTTCTCAACCAACCGCGTTGCGCCTTGGCGTGGCAGAAAGGCTCGCTATGCACACCCGCACATGGCTCTGGTGGCTGGTCGCCGCCGCTACAATTGCGACGCTGGCCCCCCACCCGCTCTACCATATCTTGTTGATGCTGGCGGTGACGTATGTCTTTGCGGCCCGGCGCGACGATCGCCCGCTGGCGCGCAGCTTCGCGCTCTTTGCTAGCGCCGGTGCGATCATCTGGCTCGGTTATGTCATCTTCGCCGTGGTGACGGTGGGCGGGCCGCGCGGCGCGACGGCGCTCATTACCTTACCCGCTTTGCAACTGCCGGTCTGGTTGGGCGGGATTGTGCTGGGTGGGCCGATCACTGCCGAAGCGCTGGCGTGGGGGGCGACCCGCGGGTTGGGGTTGTGGGCGTTGCTGCTGATCTTTGGCGCATTTAATGCACTGGTCGATCACCACCGGCTGTTGCGATTGGCGCCGCGCTCACTCTTTCACGCCGGGTTGGCCGTTACGATCGCGATTGCCTTTGCGCCGGGATTAGTGCGCTCCATCCAAACCATCACCGCTGCCCAACGCGCGCGCGGCCACCGCTTTGGCGGCCTGCGCAGTTGGTGGGCGCTGGCTGGGCCGTTGCTGGCCGGCAGTCTCGAACGGGCGCTGCAATTGGCCGAAGCGTTGGAGGCGCGCGGTTATGGGCGCACACTCTCTGCAACCCCAGACACTGGACGGATGCTCATGCTGCTGGCCGGCCTCAGTAGTCTGGCCGGTGCGCTGATCGGCTGGCTCTGGGCCGGCCCGGCAGCGTTTCCGCTGATGGCGCCACTCGCCGGCGCCGGACTGCTACTCACCGGCTGGGCCGCCCGCCAGCTCAGCCGGAGCGTGCCGCGCACCACCTACCGGCGCGAACGCTGGCATCGCCACGACACCATCGCCTGCATCGCCGCCGGCATAGCATTGATCGCCGTCGCCGCGCTGCGCCTGCTCGAACCAGCCGCACTGGTCTATTACCCCTTCCCAACCATCTCCGTTCCCGCCTTCGATCTGCGGGTGGGTGCCGCCATCATGTTGCTGGCCGTACCAGCCTTGCCGCTACGCGCACCCCTGCCGCGCCGCGCCCGCCGGCTTGTCGCCGATCGGCGCGCTGCTCGCCGCACCGCCGCCCAACAGGGCGCGTTCGCTGATTAGGGCCTCGCCACGCCCTATTGCTCATCTCCTGCCAACCCCAAGCCGCAAAGCGGGCCAAGGCGCAGAGATTCTTAACGCAAAGACGCCAAGACCGCAGAGGACGCAAAGAGATTTTTGGTTGCCCCCACCCCCTGCCCCTCCCCCGCTGGGGGAGGGGTGTGCCCTCACCCCCGTCCCCGCTCCTACTGGCGTGAGCGAGGGGCGCTCCGATGTTCCGCTCCCACAATGCCTCATACGGTTAGCACGCGGCTCCCCCTCTCCCAACGTCAGGGGGGAGCAGGGGCCGGGGGGTGAGGGACAACATGCAGCCGCAGAGCATAGGGAATTTGACGATCGATACTTTTACCCAGTAAGATGTTTATTAAACGATCCGGCCATTTTCTTTAATAACGCTCACCGTTATTAAAGGATCAGATCACAAGGAGGTTCTGCTTGCTGCGAGGCCCGACTGGACGCTATCACATCACGAACTTTGGCGGCGAGACTGTGCGCGCGTTCATTCCGCATCCACTGCCACCTGAACCGCCGCTCGAACTGACCGCTCAGCGCCAGCAGTTGTTGGAGCGCGCTACCTTGGCGTTAGGCCGGCTTGACAGCATCACCTTATTGTTACCGGATCCAGACATCTTTCTGTACGCTTATGTGCGACGCGAAGCTGTGCTTTCATCGCAAATCGAAGGCACCCAGTCGTCATTGGCGCAACTGCTCCTTTTCGAGTTAGATGAAGCTCCCGGCGCGCCTATTGATGATGTGATCGAAGTGTCTAATTATGTTGCTGCACTCGATTATGGTCTGAAGCGATTACAAGACGGCTTTCCCTTCTCGAATCGGCTTATTCGAGAAATGCACGCGATCCTCTTGCAGCAAGGCCGTGGCAGTGAACGGCAACCCGGTGAATTTCGCCGGTCGCAAAATTGGATCGGCGGAACGCGACCGGGCAATGCGGTGTTTGTGCCACCGCCGCCGGAAGAGGTGCCAGATTGCATGGCAGCGCTAGAGCGGTTTCTACACGGCGAGCGTAATCCCTATCCTACGCTGATAAAAGCAGCCTTGGCCCATGTGCAATTTGAAACGATCCATCCCTTTCTCGACGGCAATGGGCGTATTGGTCGCTTGTTGATTGCGTTTATCCTCCACCACGACCAGCTCTTATCGCGACCGCTGCTCTACCTCAGCCTGTACCTCAAGCAACATCGGGCCGAGTACTATCGATTGCTCGATCTCGTGCGCCTGCAAGGCGATTGGGAGGCATGGATCGATTTTTTTCTCGAAGGCGTTGAACAGACCGCAACGAATGCTGTCGACACGGCCAGACGACTCCTTGCGCTATTCCGGCAACATGAGCAAACCATCCAGCAAACGGGCAGGGTTTCGGCGAACGCCTTGCGCGTGTTTCGCGCGCTATGTGAGCGGCCATTAATGACCTTGCCGCAGGTGTGCGCGTCGACTGGCTTGTCTTTTCCAACCGTTAATAAGGCGATGCAGGCCTTGCAACAGGTTGGCATCACCCGCGAGATCACTGGCCGGCAGCGTAACCGCATTTTTGCGTATCAGGCATACTTGGATGTATTGAATGAGGGAACTGAAGCATTGTAGGGTTGGTTGCCGTTTTAGTAGATGTATGACTTGGTGTAGCTTCTCGCGCGCAACGTCATTTTCGAGCGCGCTTGCAATCGCAAAGGGCGCAGAGAGAGTGAACGCCAAGGCGCAAAGGATGTAAACGCCAAGACGCCAAGACCGCAGAGCGCGCAAAGCGGTTTTGGTTGCCCCCACCCCTGCCCCTCCCCCGCTGAGGGAGGGGTGTGCCCTCACCCCCGTCCCCGCTCCTACTGGCGTGAGCGAGGGGCGCTCCGATGTTCCGCTCCCACAATGCCTCATACGGTGAGCACGCGGCTCCCCCTCTCCCAACGTCAGGGGGGAGAGGGGACCGGGGGGTGAGGGCTAACATGCAGCCGCCAAGCCAGCACAGGCGCAGGAGAGCCGGACGGCTGTCCGGCTCCGCAGAGCGCGCAAAGCGGTTTGAACTGACTCTCATCCCCCTGCGTCCTCTGCGCTCTCTGCGGTCAACAACCTCCCCCCTCTCCCGCTGGGGGAGGGGTTGGGGGTGGGGGCCGCTTCCCCCAGCGGGGGAAGGCTTGGGGTGGGTGATCACTCCACAAAGCGAGATCAGTCCATCAACCTTCTTCTACCCTCTCATCATTGTTTTGCTTGCAACAATGTGCTATCCTCACCTCAGGCGCCTTTGCGTTTGCCGAAGGAGCGTCCGCTATGGCCATCATTGCCCCGCCTCGCACCGAGGCACGCTTGCCGTGGCACAGCCGTGACCTCGCCGAAGTCTATGCCGAGTTGGAAAGTTCACCCACCGGTTTGACCAGCGCCGAAGCAGCCCGTCGTTTGGCCCAGTACGGCCCCAACGAGTTGCAAGCGGCGGCGCGGGTGTCGCCTTGGTCAATCTTGCTGGCCCAGTTCCAGAATGTGCTGATCATCATCCTGCTCATCGCGACCGGTCTCTCGTTGTTGCTCGGCCACGGCATCGAGTCGATCGCGATTGTCGTCATTGTGCTCTTTGCCGTGCTGCTCGGTTTTATCCAAGAATACCGCGCCGAACGAGCGATTGAGGCGCTGCGCCGCTTGGCTGCGCCCAACGCAACGGTATTGCGCGATGGCGTCGAGCAAGCAATTCCGGCGCGCGATCTCGTTCCCGGCGATGTAGTGCTGTTGCGCGCCGGCGATCGGGTGCCCGCCGACCTGCGCCTGATCGAGGCGGTGAATCTCCAGATCGAAGAGGCCGCGCTGACCGGTGAGTCGCTGCCGGTCGAGAAGACGGTTGATCTGCTCGTGCCGGCTATGGCGTCGGTCGGCGACCGGCGGAATATGGTCTATGCCGGCACGTCGGTGAGTTATGGCCGCGGGCGCGGGATGGTGGTCGCGACCGGCATGCAGACCGAGTTCGGCACGATTGCGACCATGTTGCAGACGATTGAGACTGGTCGCACCCCATTGCAAGAGAATCTCGACCGGGTGGGGCATACGCTGGCGCGCGCGGCGCTAGCGATTGTCGCCGTGATTACCGTGCTCGGTCTCTGGCGCGGCCAGCCGCTGGTCGAGATGATCATCTTTGGGATTGCGCTGGCGGTGGCGGTAGTGCCCGAAGCGTTGCCCGCCGTCGTCACTATCTCGCTGGCGATTGGCGTGCAGCGCATGGTCAAGCGCAATGCGCTGATGCGGCGCTTGCCCGCCGTCGAGACGCTCGGCAGCACGTCGGTGATCTGCACCGACAAGACCGGCACCTTGACCAAAGACGAGATGACAGCGCGCCGGTTGTTTGTCGCCGGCCAGTGGTGGGACATCACCGGGTCGGGGTACGCACCGGTGGGAGAGTTCCGGCTGGCTGACCGGCCTACGCCGCCTGATGAAGCCGTTCGCCAGCTCTTGCGCGGCGCGGCGCTCGCGTCCGACGCCCGCGTCGTCTTTCGCGACGAACGCTGGCAGGCGCAGGGTGATCCGACCGAAGCGGCTTTGGTGGTAGCAGCGGCCAAGGCCGGCTTAGCGGTTGATGAACTGGTCTCCCAAGCGCCGCGGGTGGCCGAAATCCCGTTCTCCTCCGAAACCA
This sequence comes from Chloroflexota bacterium, assembly GCA_030550625.1. Classification (GTDB taxonomy): domain Bacteria; phylum Chloroflexota; class Chloroflexia; order Chloroflexales; family Chloroflexaceae; genus Chloroflexus. The sequence goes on from JAUQOZ010000148.1 coordinate 16,788, forward strand.
AGCGCATGACGACGCTCCACGATATGGGTGGCGTCACGGTAGCGTATGCGAAGGGGGCGCCGGAGGTGCTTGTGCCGGCGTGCAGCCACTGGCTAGCGCCAACCGGCCCCGCCCCGCTCACCCCATCCGATCGGGCAAGAGTGCTCAACGCGGCGCAAGAGATGGCCGGCGCTGCCCTGCGCGTGCTGGCCATCGCCACCAAAACCCCAGCCACCCTAGACGATGCCGAACATGATCTGACCCTGCTCGGTCTAGTGGGGATGATTGATCCGCCCCGTCCCGAAGCGAAGACCGCCATCGCCACCTGCCAACAGGCCGGCATCCGGGTGGTGATGATCACCGGCGATCACCCCTTAACCGCGACCGCCATCGCCCGCGAATTGGGCTTGCTGCGCCACGGCAGGGTCATGACCGGCAGCGAACTCGATGCGCTCAACGACGACGACTTTGCCCGCATCGTCGAAACGGTGGATGTCTATGCCCGCGTTGCCCCGGCGCACAAGCTGCGCGTCGTTGCGGCGCTGCAACGCAAAGGCTACGTCGTCGCCATGACCGGCGATGGCGTCAATGACGCGCCGGCGCTCAAGAAGGCCGACATTGGCATTGCTATGGGCATCACCGGCACCGATGTCACCAAAGAAGCGGCGGCGATGACCATCACCGACGACAACTTCGCCTCGATCGTGGCGGCGGTCGAAGAGGGACGGCGCGTGTTCGGCAACATCAAGAAATACCTGATGTACTTGCTCTCGTCGAACATCGGCGAGATCACGCTAATGGCCGGCGCAACCCTAGCTGGCTTGCCGCTGCCACTCACCGCAGTACAAATCCTCTACGTCAACCTCGCCACCGACGGCCTGCCAGCGCTGGCGCTCGCCGTCGATCCGCCCGACGACGACCTCATGCGCCAACCGCCGCGCGACCCGCGCCGCAGCATCTTCACCCGCCCGGTAGTCGGCCTCATGATGATCGGCGGCTTCTGGTCGGCGCTGGTCAATCTATCGCTCTTCGTTTGGGCCTTGCAGAGCGGGCGCGGCATGGTTGAGGCGATGACCATGACCTTCGTCTCGTTGGTGCTCATCCAATTCTTCAAAGCCTACAACTTCCGCTCCGATCACCTCTCGGTCTTCCACCGCCCCTTCGCCAACCGCTGGCTCAACCTCGCTATCCTCTGGGAGCTGTTGTTGCTGGCGGGAGTCGTCTACCTGCCCTTCCTGCACGAACCATTCGGCACCTTCCCGCTCTCGCTGAATGATTGGCTGATTATCGTGCTGGTGGCGCTAACCGTCGTGCCGGTGTTGGAAGCGGCGAAATGGGTGTTGCGACAAAAAATGTAGCGACGGACGGCTGTCCATCTCCAGACGCCAAGACCGGGAAACGCAAAGACGCGAAGATCGCAGAGGGCGCAAAGGTTTTGGGATGGGGGATGGGAGGACGCTTGGTGGGGCTACGATGATATGGGTCGCTGTACCGGTATGAGATGGAAACCATCTGCACTTGTGCCCTGCCCATTAAAACCTTTGCGATCTTCGCGTTCTCTGCGCCTTTGCGTTAAAAACCTCTGCGCCTTTGCGTTAAAAACCTTCGCGTTGTGGTATGGAGACGGACAGCCGTCCGTCTCTACTGTTGCGTCCTTTGCGCCTTTGCGTTAAAAACCTCTGCGCCTTTGCTTGCTTTGC